>JAGBSX010000007.1 GCA_017631635.1 Clostridia bacterium
CCTTCTGGAATGGGAGCACCACACACAACGCATACTTCTTCATTAAATTTTTCCATAATATTTAGCCCATATAATTATATAGTCGTTTAGATGTTTTTGTAGCAAACACAACACCTAGGCCATAAAAAATACTCCCATACAAGGAGTAGCTAACACAGGCCACAACTCAAAAACAACGTAACGCTTGTTATGTTGCCCCCAATTGTAACACATAACGCTTGTTATGTATTCAAACATTGCTTATTGTAATGTAAAGAACTTTTTTCGAGACATTATAATAGCATAATTCATATAATTATGCAAGCGATTATCCTACATATATAAGAAGTTTTTTAATAATTTTTATTTTTTGCATAGTGAAAAAAGCCGTTTCTATCAACTCTGATTCGATTTGAAAAGGAAAGGCTATTTTGCTATGCAATTTTTTATCTTAAGTTTCTCATAAACGAAGTTCTCATTTGATTTTTACAACATAACAAGCGTTATGTTATAAGGGCGGCGTAAGTCGGTCTTTTTTTTTATTTAAATAATCAATCGCATATTTTCCATTTTGCGCTTGTGTTCCGTGGCAGTAGTAATAATATAAATTCTAGTTGTGTTTATGCTGGTATGACCTAAAATATCTGCTAGTTTTGCAATATCTTTTTCTATTCCATAAAAAGTTCTAGCAAATAAGTGGCGGAGATTGTGTGGAAATACTTTACTCGGTGACACGCCAGCATCTTTGCATAATGCTTTCATATCTCTCCAAATATTATGTCGACTTACGGGTTTTCCGTTTTTCGTTATAAATATTGCCCCGCTTTGTATTCCACGCTCCTTTATATATCGTAAAAGTTTTTTTCTCAATTCTTCTACAATAAAAATGCGCCGATTCTTCCCTTTACAATTCACGAACGCTTCGCCTTTTTTCACCGCCTCAACTGTGATATATTGCAACTCACTAACTCTAATACCAGTGCCACATATCGTTTGTATAATCAAATTAAGTCTTTCGTTTCCATTCTTTCGAGACGCCTGTACAAGTCGAATATAATCCGCCTTTGATAGTTCCTTTTCTTCGGGACAGAAAGCGGATTTTTGTATTTTATATTGTTTTACAAACAAATCGTACCACCCGCAAAAACGAAAAAAGACGTTGACTGCCGCAATCATTGAATTTGCACTTGTCACAGCGTGCGAACTTATGAGTGCATTTTTATAATCTAATACAATACTCTTAACTACTTCTCTATTTCCCACAAACTCATAAAACGTTCTCATATCGTGCAAATACTTTTCAATAGTTGCGTTGCTTCGTTCTTCACACACTAAATAGTCTTCAAATTGTCGTAATTTCTCTTGATTTAATTGTCTTTTCATTTTAGTCCTCCATATATAGTTTTCTATAATTATTTTACTATAAACAGAATTTAATGCATTAAATTATTGCATTACAAAAAAGAAAAATCAGACTCCAATTTGGAATCTGATTGTTTCTCCGCTTGAAAGTGCAATTTCCTATAAATTTTTAATATTTCAAAAAATCCCTTATAGGGAACGCCTTTTGCGTGGTTTTTTGTTTTAATTAATTTAACATTAATAATGCTGCAGCACCTATAAAGCCAGCATCATTACCCAAGGTGGCAGGTTGTATGACTACTCTGGGATTTATATCTCCACCATACGAATATTTGTCTACCATACGCCTGATAGGTTCTAGTAAATAATCGCCTTGATAAGACACTCCACCACCTATCATCACTATCTCGGGTCTAAATATATTGACTGCATCTATGATGGCTTCTGCTAGATATCTTTGGTAATTTGCCACTACCTCTTGAGCAGTCTTATCTCCTAGACGAGCATAATCAAAACAAGTCTTGCCATTGACCTCATCAAGAGGCACTTCTCTCATCATAGTATCAGGATTTTTCTCAATAGCACGACGAGTGTCTCTAATTAGCGCAGTCGCAGATGCATATGCTTCTATACATCCTCTCCTACCACAAGTACACAACTCTCCATCCATCATGATACTCATATGCCCCATCTCTGCGCCTGCAGAATTGTTGCCAAGTAGCAATTTGCCATCTATCACGATACCTGCACCCACTCCTGTACCTAGAGTAAATAAGACGGTATTATTGTATCCTTTGCCTGCTCCAAATTTTGTCTCTCCTAGCGCAGCGCAATTTGCATCGTTGCCCATATGTATCTCTACGTCACACCACTTGGAAAACTCTTGCCTGATAGGAATTTGTCTCCAGCCGAAGTTGTTGGCATACGCTACCACACCAGTCTCGTCATCAATAGTACCTGGAATACCTATACCTACTCCACTCACTTCGGCTCTACTCAGTCCCGCATCTGCTAGCAACTTTAGGTAGAAGTTAGCCCAATCTTTGATAATCTCGCTATGTGGTCTACCTACACCTGTAGGGATACTGTCTTTGATAAGTATTTTGCCCGTCTCGTCGATTATTCCACCCTTTACAAAAGTGCCACCTACGTCCAGTCCTACGTAATACATAATATCCTCCTTAGACTGTGGTAAATATCATTGTAAAATTGCCGTTCATAGTGACAGCGCAATTTGCAGGCAAGAAGTATGTCTGTCCTGCTTCAAACTTCATATCATACTCTTCAAATACGCCTCTCCATCAAGTATGGTAATGGCTACGAATTCGTCATACAATACAAATGTGCTGTCCTTCACTTCATATTTGCAAGTCTTAAAATACTTGCATTCTGCGATTACCGTCTTTATTATATTGCCGATAGCGACAGGGCTAGGTTGGACATATTCGATACTGTCTAGATTTGAGACCTCTATCGCCTTGTCAACGTGAAGTTCTCTCTGCTTGCCGTCTGCTCCCACTCTAGCATAGTCGTACACTCTATACGTGACGTCGGAATTTTGTTGCACCTCACATATGGTCAACCCAGCACCGATAGCGTGCACCGTACCTGCATTTATCATAAATATATCACCTGCTTTGACCTCTATAAAATTCAGCAAATCGGTGATAGTATTATTCTCTATCGCCTGTTTATATTCTTCTTTTGTAATCTTATTCTTAAAACCGCATTATATGCCAGCACCTTCATCTGCATCCATTACGTACCATACTTAGGTCTTTCCGTATTGTCCTTCGTTTGCTAACGCGTATTCATCCGAAGGATGCACTTGTATAGATAGAGGTGTCTTAGCGTCGATAAATTTGATAAGTACGGGAAACATTTCAAAAGATTTTGCATTATCACCCAAAAAATCAGGATTATTTGCCAAAATCTCATCAAATCTCATACCTTTGTAGATGCCGTTGTCTGCCACACTCATACCGTTTTTGTGCAGAGACAATTCCCAAGATTCTGCTACAATATCAGTAGTGCCCTTATCCATTTTTTTAATTATGTACCGCCCCAGATATTATCTTTGCAAGCGGGTTTGATAAGTATAGGATATAACATAACTACTCCATATATTTTGATAATATGATTATACAATTTTCTATACAATAAGTCAATAGTCCTGCTACCTTTATGAAAAAATACCGAGCATTTGCTCGGTATTTTTGGGGATTTACTTGTTTGCAAGTTTTCTCATTTTTGTATCAATCATTTCTCTTCCACGATTGACAAGTTTGCGAACACTATCGTTGCTTTCGGTAATAACAGCACCTGCCAACATACCTATTAGCAAACCTGCAACCAAAATCTTAACACTATTATTCATAAGTACATCCTCCTGCTATTAGATTGTGCAGAAGGACAAACTTTATTCGTCAAATATTTGCAGTAGTATCTATTGTCCTAAATGCAACTTTTGACCTGTAATTAGATATAATATCAGATAGCAGTTGATAGAGTTTGTCAACCTCGTCTAGTGTGTTATATTTGTACAAACTAATACGCACACTACCATTAACCTCTTCATCAGACTTGCCCATAGCCACCAAGGTACGTGACGGATCATCCATACCTGCCGAACACGCAGAACCTATAGATATAGCGACGCCTTTTAGATCGAGTAGTTGTACCATCAATTTATTTGGCACACCTTTGACGTATATATTGACAATACCTGATTGTCTAGGAGCAGTTCCGTTGATATGAACTCCGTCAATATTAGTCAACTTTTCTATCAACGCACTCGAGAGCATATCCACAAGTGGCATATAATACTCCTCTTCTTGACTATAATTCAATGCTTGAGCCATGCCTACTATAGCAGGGGTATTGTACGTACCACTCCTATAGCCACTCTCTTGGTCTCCACCCGTCATATATGCCGAAAGTTTTACGTTGTTTGATACAAATAAAGCACCTACACCCTTTGGACCACCAAACTTGTGAGCAGACATACTCATCATATCTACTCCCATCTTTTCCAAGTCGATAGGCATATGTCCTACTGCTTGCACACTATCGGTATGAACTAATATTCCTCTAGTCTTTGCCAAGGAGACTATCTGGTCAATAGGCTGAACACATCCCGTCTCATTATTAACTAGCATAATGCTAATCAACTTAGTATCAGGTCTAATCAAATCCTCCAATCGCGACAAGTCAACGTGGCCGTCAACATTGACAGGGGCAAAAGATACCTCGTATCCCTCTTTCTCTAGAGCAAGCGCAGTATTATATACAGAATCATGCTCGATACTAGACACTATGAGGTGTCCTCTATCGTAGTTGTGCATGACACCTCTGAGCGCCATATTATTCGACTCTGTACCACCTGCTGTAAAATATATCTCACTATGCCTACAATTTAGTATACGCGAGATAGTGTCTCTAGCCTCTTCTATGGCTTGATACGCCATGTCTCCACAGGTATGAGTACTAGAAGCATTGGCATACACATCACAAAAGTAGGGTGTCATCTTATCAAACACTCTCTTATCTAATTGTGTAGTTGATGCGTTGTCAAAATATATAAAATTCACTATCTATTTACTCTACTGTCTTGATATTGATATTTAGTTCATCTAATTGCTTGGTGTCTACTACGTTTGGAGCATCACTCATCAAGCAAGAGGCATTTTGCACCTTTGGGAAAGCGATTACGTCTTTGATTGAATCTGTATTTGTGAGGAGCATTACCAATCTGTCTAGACCAAATGCAAGTCCTGCATGAGGTGGTGCGCCATATCTAAATGCATCTACAAAATATCCGAATCTAGCGTTGATGACGTCTTCGGTCAAACCTAGCACCTCAAACATCTTTTGTTGCATATCTCTACGGTGTATACGCACGCTACCACCACCAGCCTCTTGTCCATTGATAACTAGGTCGTAAGCACGAGAACGCACGCGCTCAGGATCAGTATCTATATACTGCAAATCTTCTTCGTATGGCATAGTGAAAGGATGGTGTACTGACATAAATCTATTTTCCTCATCACTCCACTCTAGTAGTGGGAATTCTGTAATCCACAATACGTCATATATACTCTTGTCATATATATTGTACTTGTTGGCTAGATATAGTCGTAGTTCGCCTAGGACTTTGTAGGTGACGTCCCTCTTGTCTGCTATGACAAATATCACGTCTCCAGTCTCAGCGCCCATAGCCTCATATATAGCATCTCTCTCTTCATCTGTGAGATACTTCAAAAATGAAGATGATGTTTGGTCAGGTCTGAGTGCTATCCAAGCGACACCCTTAGCGCCAAAGGTCTTGACTACTTCTCCTACGGCATCTATATCCTTTCTGCTCATCTTGTCAGCAAAGCCCTTGGCATTAATCGCTTGTACCATACCGTGATTAACTCCACCGATAGACAATGCATTTGCAAATACGGCAAAAGTAGAATTTTTGACAATATTACTGATGTCCTTTAGTTCGAGTCCAAATCTAGTGTCAGGCTTGTCACTACCGTATCTAGACATAGCCTCTTTGTAGGTCATACGACGGAATTTGCCATCAAATTGATATCCTATAGCCTTGTTAAATATATCCTTGATGAGGTCTTCGGTGACGTCCATTACGTCGTTTTCATCCCTGATAAAAGACATCTCTATATCAATTTGAGTAAATTCAGGTTGTCTATTTGCTCTAAGGTCCTCATCTCTAAAGCATCTAGCGATTTGATAGTATCTATCTACACCTGCTATCATCAAAAGTTGCTTAAACAACTGTGGAGACTGTGGCAAAGCATAGAACTCCCCTGGGTGCACTCTGCTAGGCACTAGATAGTCTCTAGCACCCTCTGGTGTAGACTTGCCTAGTATAGGCGTCTCTACGTCAATAAATCCTTCATTAGCCAAAAAATCTCTCGCAATTTTTGAGATTTTGTCTCTCATTAGGAGATTGTTGAGTAGAGATGGTCTACGCAAATCTAGATATCTGTATTTCAGTCTCAATGCTTCACCAGCATTAGCGTCGTCAGATATGACAAATGGAGTAGTCTCTGCTACGGACAGTATCTCTATCTCGTTAGCAATAATCTCTATCTCTCCAGTAGGGATATTTTTGTTGACGTTAGTACCTCTAGATACGACAGTACCCTTGACGTATACTACATACTCATTTCGAATAGTGGAGGCTATCTCCATAAGTTCTGCATTGTCGCTTATAGAAAATTGTACTATACCCGTTCTATCTCTGAGGTCTGCAAAAAACAAACTACCCAAATTGCGATACTTGGCTATCCAACCACATATAGCAACTTCTTTGCCAATATCTTGAGCATTAAACTCTCCACACATCTTGGTACGATTTAATCTAGTCATATCAGTTTACCTTCTTCTCAATGTAATTAATCAAATCTGCTATCTTGACAAGTTGTGTCTCACCTATTTGCATATCCTTGATAGAGACAGCGTCTTGTTTCAATTCGTCCTCTCCTAGTATACCTACAAATCTAACCCCTAGTTTGCCTGCATACTTCATCTGGGCCTTTAGCGAACGGCCTATATGGTCGGTGTCGGCGCTTATACCTGCCTCACGTAGCATAGCCGTGAGACTGATGGCCTTGTCATAATACTCTTGCATAGGTGCGAAATATATAGTAGGCACGTTTGGTGTGGCACTATCTATCAAATCAGCATTGGCGACCTGCAACAATCTCTCTATACCCATACCAAAGCCAACGGCAGGAGTAGGCTTGCCACCTATTTGTTCTAGTAGACCATTGTATCTACCACCACCACAAACGGTGAGTCCTACGTCTTCGGCTACAAATTCGAATACCGTACCTGTATAATAATCAAGTCCTCTGACTATATCTGCCTTGACGGTGTAGAGAATATTCATCAAATCAAGAGTGTGTTTTAACTTGTCAAAATGATCCTTGCAATCTCCACACAAATAATCCAATATGCGAGGAGCACTCTTGGTAACGAGTTTGCACTTATCTTCTTTGCAATCCAATATACGGAGGGGATTTTTGTCAAATCTCTCTTTGCATTGAGGACACATACTATCTAGACTATTAGCCAAATAAGTTCTCAAAGCCTCATTGTATTTCTTGCGACAGTCGGCACAGCCTATACTATTTATATAGAGTTTTACGTTTGCCACTTGCATAGATTCTAGCATATCTTTGGCTATAGATATAACTTCGGCATCTGTGTATGCTGATGCAGAACCATATATCTCGACTCCAAATTGATGATGTTCTCTCAATCTGCCACTTTGTGGATTTTCATAACGAAATACAGGTGTCTCATAATACATCTTGACAGGCATAACTCCTGCACTATCTAGACCATTTTCGATAAATGATCTGGCGACACAGGCAGTACCCTCTGGCTTGAGAGTGATACTTCTATCAGCCTTATCCAAAAAGGTGTACATTTCTTTGTTGACAATGTCAGTAGTGTCTCCTACACCTCTCAAAAACAATTCTGTATGCTCAAATATAGGAGTGCGAATCTCGTTGAGAGCATACTTTTTGGCTAGTTTTTTGATATTTTCTTCAACCAAATGCCATTTTGCACTATTGCTAGGCAATACGTCTTTGGTACCCTTTGGTATCTTTATCATAAATTCCTCTTATATAATATATTTCTTGATATTCATACTCATCATAG
The DNA here is from genome assembly GCA_017631635.1 of Clostridia bacterium. Classification (GTDB taxonomy): domain Bacteria; phylum Bacillota; class Clostridia; order Christensenellales; family RUG350; genus RGIG9417. The sequence continues at coordinate 8,023 of JAGBSX010000007.1, forward strand.
CATTACCTACTCGTGATTCGACGTATTGCTTGTCTATGATGACTTCTTGGCTAATCTCTCCACACGCCTCAAAAGATAGTTGTTCTAATACTTTCTCCATGACGGTGTGCAATCTTCTTGCGCCTATGTTTTCGTTGGTGTTATTCTCCATCTCTGCTATAGAGGCAATAGTCTCGATAGCCTCATCAGTAAACTTGAGGTCTACCATATCAACACCTAGCATAGATGCATATTGACGTATAATTGCGTTGTCTGGCTGGGTGAGTATCTTGACAAAATCATCTTTGGTGAGATTGTCGAGTTCCACCTTGACTGGAAATCTACCTTGCAATTCTGGTATCAAATCTTGCACCTTGGATATATGAAATGCACCTGCAGCGATAAATAATATATAATCGGTACGTATCATACCGTATTTGGTCTGCACGTTGCATCCCTCTACTATCGGCAAAATATCTCTCTGCACGCCTTCTCTAGATACGTCTGGTCCACTACCCTTTTTGGCAGCACCTGCTATCTTGTCAATCTCATCTATAAATATGATGCCTTGACTCTCTGCACGCTTGATAGCCTCACTATTGACACTATCAGCATCTATGAGTTTATCTGACTCTTCTTGGATGATTATCTCTCTAGCCTCTTTGACAGTAACCCTACGTTTTTTCTTGCGCTTTGGCATCATACCATCAAATATGTTGCCTATGCTTATCTCCATACCAGCACCTGCAGGCATATCAATCTTGGGAGCAAATGCTACCTCCATCTCCACGGTCACGTTGTCAAGTCTGCCAGCACGAAGTTCGGAGAGGATATCCTCCTTGATGAGGGCATCTGCCTTGTCTGGAGCAGATTGCTTGTATATAGGCAATAGCATATTTACTATGCGAGTCTCCATTATATCGGTAGCCTTGTACTCTACGTCCTTGAGTCTCTCTTCTTTGACCATATGGACAGCGGCTTCTACCAAATCTCTAATCATAGACTCAACGTCTCTACCTACGTAGCCTACTTCTGTAAACTTGGTAGCCTCTACCTTGATAAAAGGTGCTTTGACAAGTTTGGCTAGTCTTCTAGCAATCTCTGTCTTACCTACACCGGTAGGTCCTTTGAGTATGATATTTTTGGGAGTGATTTCTTCTTGCTCTGCTAGTGGCAATTTGGAGCGACGATATCTATTTCGTAGAGCGACAGCCACAGCCTTCTTGGCTTCGGCTTGACCTATGATATATCTATCTAATTCTTGTACTATCTGTTTGGGCGTTAGTTCCATCATAGCACCTCCACAGTAATATGATCGTTGGTAAATACACACAATTCACCTGCTATCTCTAGAGATTTGCGTGCTATATCCTCTGCTGACAAAGTAGTATTCTTTGCTAATGCTCTAGCAGCAGCGAGAGCATAATTGCCACCACTACCTATAGCACAGACCTCTCCGTCTGGGTCTATTACCTCACCAGAGCCTGATACTATGAGCATATTGTCTCTATCTGCTACTATCAGTAATGCCTCCAACTTTCTAGGCATCTTGTCATTACGCCATAGTTGAGCGAGTTCTACAGCACTACGCATTAAATTGCCCGAATACTTTTGGAGCATTTCTTCAAATTTTTCGCTCAATGCAAATGCATCTGACACCGATCCTGCGTATCCCATGAGGGCCTTGCCGTCATATATTCTCTTGACTTTGACAGCAGTACCCTTGAGTATCACACTCTCGCCCATGGTGACTTGACCGTCTCCTGCTATGGCTACTTGTCCGTCTCTCTTGACGGCACATATAGTAGTTCCTCTAAATTCCATATTAATCCTCCATATACGATACAACCTCTAGCATATCACGAATAGCACGAGCACTATAAGCAAGTTTTCTCGCAGATTTGTCTCTGATATGCTCTTCTAATTCGGGCAGAATGCCAAAATTAGCATTCATAGGTTGAAAATCTTCATTTTCATATGATATATACCTAGTGAGTGCTCCAATTATTGAGGTGTTAGGCAAATTTAACTGCTTGCCTTCGTTTCTCAAATGTATAGAGATAGCGCTCACCAAACCACTCATAGCGCTCTCCACGTATCCTTCTACTCCACTCAACTGACCTGCTATGTATATATGGTCGTCACGCTTAAGAGAAAAATCGCTATTTAGACAAGTAGGAGCATTGACGTATGTATTTCGGTGCATCACTCCATACTTGACAAATTCGGCATTTTGCAAGCCTGGTATCATCGAAAATACTCTCTTTTGTTCTCCCCATCTGAGATTTGTCTGAAATCCTACTAGGTTGTACATAGTAGCACTCATATCATCTTGTCTAAGTTGCACCACAGCATAAGGTCTACGCCCCGTGTGAGGGTCGGTAAGCCCTACTGGCTTGAGAGGTCCATATCTAAGTGTATCAGCACCTCTCTTCGCCATAATCTCAATAGGCATACAACTCTCAAATATTTCCCTCTTCTCAAATTCGTGCAAATTAGACACTTCTGCCTTAACTAATTCGTCGTAAAAAGCGAGATATTCGTCTTTCTCCATAGGGCAGTTGATATAATCAGCGCCACCTTTATCATATCTGCTTTGGCGAAAAGCTCTAGTCATATCTATAGTCTCTGCAGATACTATAGGGGCTGCCGCATCAAAAAAGTGTAGTGCGTCTCCTGTATATTCTGTGAGAGCCTCTGCCAATCGGCTAGACGTGAGAGGTCCTGTCGCTATGATAAGATAATCGTACCCTGTATAGTCTAGATCTACTATCTCTTGGCTAACGACGTTAATATTTGGATGGTTTCTAATGCGTGAGTCTATCTTATCGCTGAATTCTTGTCTAGACACCGACAATGCTCCACCTGCAGGTACTTTTGTCTCATCTGCTACATCTAGCACGATAGATCCAAACATCCTCATCTCAGCTTTGAGCAGTCCTGATGCAGTAGAGAGATCATCACTCTTTAGACTATTGCTACACACTAGTTCTCCTAGCGTATCTGCGTGATGAGCAGGAGTCTTGGCGTATGGTTTCATATCGTACAAATCTATTTGATGTCCACGATTTGCCAAGTACCAAGCACTTTCTACGCCTGCCAATCCACCACCAACTATCTTAATCTTCATCTGATTCTTCGCCACCTTTAGCAAGTACCACGTATTGACAAGTCTTTTTGGTGCATTCGTATTGTGTCGCGCCTTTGACCACCTTGACACGCATAGGCGAACCGCATTTCGCACAAGTTACGGGGGCAGGCACATCCCACGACACATAATTGCATGCAGGATATCCCGAACAACCTACGAAAGCATTTCCTTTTTTAGAGGTTTTTTTGTACAAATCTTTGCCACATATAGGACATTTACCCACAGGTTTATCAAATGGTTTGATATTTTTGCACTCTGGGAAGTTTGGACATGCCAAAAACTTACCGTACTTGCCCTCTTTGATGACCATATTAGCGCCACACTTGTCGCATTTGACGTCGCTAATCTCGTCCTTCATTTTGTAATTGGCATTATCATTTCGAGCAGACAACAATTTTGATATAAATCCTGGATAAAAGTCTGCTATAATCTTTTGCCACTCTACGCCCTCTTCTATTTTGTCAAGTTTGACCTCCATATCGGCAGTAAACTTATAATCCATAATGTCTACAAAATACTTTTGCATAGTATCGCAGACTATCTCTCCTAATTCTGTAGGAGATATACTCTTTTTATCCTTCTTCTCGGTGTATTCTCTCTTGGACAATACTGACAAAATACTAGCGTAAGTACTAGGTCTACCGATACCGTTTTCTTCCATAGCCTTGACTAGAGATGCATCCGTATATCTCTGTGGTGGCTTGGTAAACTTCTGCTCTGGTTTTAGAGAGTTGAGACTCAACACGTCGCCTTCTTGAATATTTGGCAACATATTAGCCGAATCTTCTTCGTCAGGGTTAGAATATACGGCAGTATATCCAGCGAAAGTCTTGGTCTTGCCTCCCACCTTAAATCCATAGTCCTCGTCACCCCTTTTGGCAGAGACTCTGACATTGAGAGTATCATAGGTAGCATCAGTCATTTGACTAGCCAAAAATCTATCGTAAATCAGTTTGTACAAACGATACTCGGCAGTAGGAATTTTGCCCTTGAGACTCTCTGGGGTACGATTGACGTCTATAGGTCTGATAGCCTCGTGAGCATCTTGGGCATCATTTTTTGACTTGTAAAAATTAGGTGTCTTTGGTACGTACTTGTCGCCATATTTACCCGCTATAAAATTGCGTGCAGAATATTGTGCCTCTGTAGCAATTCTCACGCTATCAGTACGCATATAGGTAATCAATGCGACTTGTCCTTCTCCCTCTACGGGTACGCCTTCGTACAACTTTTGCGCCACCTGCATAACTTGAGGAGCAGTCATATTCAATTTTGTAGAACCGTCCTGAGTCATGGTGGAGGTAGTAAATGGTGGTTGAGGATGAGACTTGGATACACCTCTCTTGACACTATCTACTATATAGGTAGCGCCATTGACCACGCTTAATACTTCATCCATTTGCCCCTTGGAGGTTATCTTTATCTTCTTGCCACCTCTATCTTGCAGAGTGGCCTTGATATCTATCCCCTCACTATGGAGCATAGCAGTCAAAGTCCAGTATTCTTCTGGCACAAATGCACTAATCTCCCTCTCTCTCTCAACTATCATCTTGAGAGCAACTGACTGAACTCTGCCACCACTTAGTTTGGGACGATTAATCTTGCGACTAAGTAATGGTGATAAATTGTATCCTACCAATCTATCTAGCACGCGTCTAGCCTGTTGCGCATCTACCAATCGTTTGTCAATCTTGCGTGGATTTTGTAGCGCATCTAGTACGGCGCGCTTGGATATTTCATTAAATACTATGCGTATCTCTTCGTCAGGCAAACCTAGTACGGTCTGCAAATGCCAAGATATAGCCTCTCCCTCACGGTCCGGGTCGGTCGCTAGGTATACTCCGTCAGCATTTTTGACTGCATCTTTGATAGAATTAATCAATGCCTTGTGGTCGGCAGTAATGATATATTTAGGCAAAAAGTTATTGTCTACGTCTATGCCCATCTCTCTCTCTGGCAAGTCGCATACGTGTCCCTTTGATGCCATAATCTTGTAATCTTTGCCCAAATATTTTTGAATTGTGACCGCCTTGTGAGGTGATTCTACTATAATTAACTTCATTTATAAACTTCCCTAAATCTCGTAATAATTTCCACTATTTTTCTTGACTATACCACATATTTCCATACGAGTAAGCAACGAATTTAACTCTGGCACACTCAAGCCCGTCATCTGCAGTATTTCGTCAAAGTGCATTTCGCCTTTCTCAAGTTCTATGATTATCTTTTGCTCCATAAAGTCAAGTTGCATAACAGTCACTTCTTGTTCATCCTCGTAATCTGCTATCATACCTAGTCGATACAAAATATCGTTGACTTCCGTCACTAGACCACCTTGAACATGTTTTAGCCTATTGTTCGACCCTCTACAAAACCTCGAGGTGATAGGACCTGGTACTATGAATACTTCTCTATCTTGCTCTAGAGCATAATCTATGGTGATGAGTGCGCCACTCTTCTCTCCAGCCTCTGTCACCAGCACTCCACTACTCAATCCACTAATTATCCTATTTCTCTCTGGAAATTGAAAACCATTTGGAGGAGTGCCAGGTATATATTCACTTACTAGTAGTCCTTTATCTGCTATCTTTCGATACAACTCTTTGTGTTCGGGTGGATATATTATATCCAATCCAGACGCTAGTACTGCGATAGTATCTGCCTTGAGATTGAGGGCAGTATTGTGCGCTATATAATCTATACCTCTGGCCATACCGCTGACTATAGTAAAACCTGCTTTGACTAGGTCTACTACAAACTTTTCGGTAGTCTCTACTCCGTATCGAGAGCAATCTCTAGTACCTACCACACCTATATTGTTTGATTTGAGCAATTCTAATCTGCCCTTGCAATATATCACTAGAGGTGGAGGAGTTATCTCCATAAGTAATCCAGGATACGTATCGCTATATATAGTCACGGCGACTATGTTTAGTTCGTCTAGTCTGTCTAGCAGACTTGGCAACGTCTCCTTAGCCTGGATAAGATCATTGTACATAGACTCGTTGACGTGTTCAAGCACCTCTGCCTTTTTGTCGGCAAGGTTTAGATACATATCGTGTGGGGACTCAAACAACTCCAACGATTTGTACTTCTTGAGAGTCGGTATAGTCGTCACACTATTTAACCATATACACGCTTGTTCGTCTAGAGTATACATATTTCTCCTTTATAGATAATATTTGCGGTCCAATGACCTGTACTGTATAGCCTCGGCTATATTTGCCTCTGATATATTTTCATTACCATCAATATCTGCTATCGTACGAGCAACTTTGAGAATACGTGATCCTGCTCTAGCGCTCAATTTGAGTTTGTCAAATGCCATTTGCATTAGTTTCTCACCTGCTGGAGATATGCGACAATGCTTGTCTATCAAACGATTGGTCATAGCAGCATTGGTAAATATTCCCTCATCTTTGTATCTATCGGCTTGTATCTGCCTAGCCCTATCCACTCTAACTTTGATTTGAGCAGAGGTCTCTAGTTGAGTAGTGTCTTTTAGGTTTTCGTAAGAGACGCCATCTACCTCTATATGCAAATCTATTCTGTCGAGTAGTGGACCAGATAGTTTTGATAGATATTTGTGAATTTGTTGAGTAGTACATGTGCAAGGATGTTTCTTCGAACCATAATTACCACAAGGACAAGGATTCATACTCGCTATCATCATAAATCTAGCAGGGTATTCGATAGTACCTATTGCTCTAGAGACGCTAATCACACCATCTTCTAAAGGTTGACGTAGTATCTCTAGCGATTGTCTGCTATATTCTGGCAATTCATCTAAGAACAATACACCATTGTGAGCCATACTTATCTCTCCTGGTCTACAATGCGCGCCACCACCCGTCAATGCTACAGTTGTAGCAGTATGGTGAGGAGTTCTAAACGGACGATTTAATACTATGCCGGTCTTCTCATCAAGCGCACCTGCTACGGAGTGTATCTTGGTCACAGTCAAAGCCTCTTCAAAAGACATCTGAGGCATAATAGATGGCACACACTTGGCTAGCATAGTTTTTCCTGCACCTGGAGGTCCTATCATAAGTACGTTGTGTCCACCTGCCACGGCAATCTCCAAGGCTCTCTTGGCGATACTCTGACCTTTGACTTCTGAAAAGTCTACGCCGTACGCATTGGTCACTCTACGACTTTCGTATTCGGTATGCTCAACAGGAGTTATAGTAGACGTACCATTGAGCATATCAACCACCTCGTTGAGATTTGAGACAGGATAAGCCTCTATACCTTCTACGTATTTAGCCTCGTTCTCGTTGGCTTTTGGTATCAAAAACTTAGTATATCCTTGTTGATAAGCCGATATAAGTATAGGCATGACTCCATTGACGTGGCGCAACGTACCGTCTAGTGGCAACTCTCCTATTATCACGTAATCCTTGTAGGTGGAGGTAGTGATTTGGTCAGATGCTACTAGTATTCCTACTGCTATAGCCAAATCAAACAATGGACCTTCCTTCTTGGTGTCCGCAGGAGCAAGGTTGACGACTATCCTCTTGACAGGATAAGCGAGCCCACTATTTTTGATAGAGGCTCTTATTCTCTCTCTACTCTCTTTGACTGCAGTATCTCCTAATCCAACCGTTTCGTAGGCAGGTAGACCATTGCTAATGTCTACCTCTACGTCTACGTCGTACCCCTTGATACCTGTCAAAGAATAACTTTTTGTCTTTGCTAACATTAATTATTTTACCTTATTAGATTTGTCGAATATTTTACCTATAAGAGGAATTTGGGTATAACTACGCATAGGTTTGAATTGCTTTAGATGATTTTGCATAGTTATATCAAATACCAAGTAGGTCAAATAAATTGTATTAATTATATTTAGCACGCCTGCTATGACGTAACCTGCGTCCAACACTTTTGACAATTCTGTGACAGATATGAGAGCCTGCGCTCCAAACATACCAGTACCTGATGCTAAATAAATTAGGTTAAATGAGAATATCACCACGTATATCGCAAACACTCCAAATACCCTACGCTCCATAGTCACTATAGAGTAAATTAGTAGTAGAGCGAGTATAGGTAGCATACTGCCTATGGTAGCACCGGTAGCAAATACTGCCAAGCCTGCCATAGCAAATGCTGATAGCAATAATAGTTCGGTACGATTTTTGTTCTTGAAATATACAAATATCGAAAATGCTGCCATAAGCGCCAACAATATATAATTGAGTATCGCGGATGTGGTGCTGACAGTTCTAGCAGTTAGACCAAATATAGAATATAGGTTTGCAAAATAACTGGTATAACTAACCTTGGCTGTAAATGTCGTGGAGAAATATTGTGTAAACATAGCCACAGGGTTCGTTCTGAGCAGACTCCATACGAGTGGTAGATATACTAGCATACTTGCTATAAATGCGAATACTGCGCATAGTATAATTGTCTTGCGATATTCGGGTTGGTTGATAGCGATATATATAGCAAATGCAACTAGTATAGGCAATAGGTATAGCGCACTCATAGAGGTCAACATAGCAGTCGTAAAGGTGATAGTCAATGGCACGAATTTCTTGTCAAGCAAGAAGTATAGGGACAACATTAACAACGTCGCTAGTATTGAGTCCATACTACCCCATATAGCAGTAGCGCCTAGTATCGCTGGTACAAATGCCCAAAGTGCGGCAACCAAGGTGGATATCGTCTTGTTGACAAACTTGCGTGATATTGCGTATAGCAGATAGATAGCAACTATATCACAGATGATAGCAGGTATCTTGAACATAAAATAGATGCCAAGACTATCTAGCCCCATCAACTTGCCTAGCCCTCCAAATAGATAGACTAGATATACATATATAGGCAACACTCCTGAATTTGAATAGTTAGCATAGAAAGCAGTCAATCCATTGGTCATCATATTTGTTAGCCACGATTGGTAAACTCCCATATCGTTTGGACCTGTGGTAAATAGAGCCAATAGAACTCTAACTATGAGGGCTACAGCCATAATGATAGCCATAGGACCTATCTTTGACCATAGAGTAGGTCTACTATCTTCATGCAAATCTTTGTTCTTGCGAATAACGTAATAAGCACCTAGTACAAATGCTACTGTGAGCAACGTAACAGGTATGATTATCCAAGGCGCATAATCAGAAGCCGTCTTGACGATAGAAGAATCGTATATAGAATATACCTTCTTATTGGTAGGTATAGTAGATAGATCGTCTACTTTTTCAAATTTGATATCATCAAAAGACGCCTCACCTATAGCCTCTTGATTCTTTGCACCTACGGATAGCATAATAGAGACGTATTCTTTGTCCTCAACGTCAACGTATACTACAAAGGAGGTGCTACCATTTTGCTCCCACATTTTATCAGCAGTTTGTTTTTGATCCCATCTGAGATTGAGGTTATCCAAAAATGCTATGTGAGCACCTACAAACGTGCTATTATTTCCTTGAGTAATAGCCTTGTCAACCTTGTATTGACCCGACAACTTGTATACACTATTTTTTTCAACTTTGACAGTTTGATATGCGTATGACCAAGCACTAGAATTGTTGTCAATCTTTAGAGAATAAGATCCACTATTGCTAGTAGTGTTTGATGCTTTGATGACACTATCGCTAGCACCTAGTACGTAGGTCCAGCCTTCTGCTTGTCCTTCACCAACAGTCTCAAATCCACCGTTAAGCAAAGTATCGTTGGCTTCGACCGTCTCAGAACAAGATGCTGAAAAGATCAAACTCATACAACAAACTATAACTAAAAGTATGCTAAATAATTTCTTCATATAATCCCTCATTTTAGAGTAATATTGTACTATTATATTTTATCCTAAAATACATTTTTTCACAAGTAAATTGAGGGTTATTTCATATTTTTTCACAACAAATAGCATAATTTTTTACTCATTAGATATACACAGGCAAATATCTCCTTTTTTTGCACAAAAAAAGAGTACCATAGGTACTCTCTTTTTATTATTTAACCTCTTTGAGTCTAGCAGCCTTACCCTTACGATCACGTAGGTAATACAACTTAGCACGTCTAGCCTTACCATGACGAACTATCTCGATGTGGTCAATCTTTGGTGAGTGCATAGGGAAAGTTCTATCCACACCTACACCATAAGACAATCTTCTCACTACGAAAGTCTCTCTCAAACCACCGTTCTTGCGTGCGATAACTACACCCTCAAATGCTTGTAGTCTCTCACGAGTACCCTCGACAACCTTAACGAATACCTTAACGGTATCACCGATACGTATCTCGGGCAAATCAGTTCTAATTGCTTCTTTCTCAATAGCATCTATAATGTTTGCCATATTTAATTCCTCCAAAATTAGCGAATCTATCGCATTGATAACGTGGTGATTATACCACATATTTTGCATATCTCCAAATGTTTTTAGGGGGTATTTTTGCAATTTTTTAATTTTTTTGCAAAATTAGCCTAAAAAGCATCCTCTATATGCGATACTTCTCCCCTCAACACCTCAACTACGTCAAATCTATATTCTTCGTTCTTTTTGCCAAGATGTGCTTGGTAAAAACTAGCACAACGGCGTATAGTATTGGCCTTGTATGTGGTGATAGACTCTATAGGTCTACCAAAATTTTCATTTTCTCTAGACTTCACCTCGACAAAAACAACTAGATTTCCTCTAGACACTATCAAGTCAATCTCACCTAGTGGACAACGAAAATTTTCTTTGAGTATGGTGTATCCCTTTTTCTTGAGGTATTCTCTAGCGATTACCTCTCCTTGCACGCCAATTTTTCTAGTATTCATCTGACATCCTCATATTTGTAGGTGATATCTACAAAATTTCCTATGAAAGTTTTGCGATGAATTTTGGTAGGTCCATACTCTTTGAGCGCTTCAACATGTACTTTTGTACCATAGCCCTTATTTTTCTCAAATTGATATTGAGGATACTTGGCATCATACTCTCTCATCAATCTATCTCTAGTGACTTTTGCCAATATTGATGCGGCTGCCACGTTGTAGGAGGTAGCATCTCCCTTTATAATACTGCGTTGTTGATAATCGCAATTCAATTTGACTGCATCTATAAGTACCAAGTCTGGCGATACGCTCAACTTGGAGAGCGCCTCAATCATAGCAGACTTGGTAGCCTCTAGGATATTTAGCCTATCTATAGTCATGTTGTCTACTAGCACTATCGAATAACTAATAGCCTTGTCTAGTATAATGTCGTATAGAGCCTCCCTCTTCTTTTCGGAGAGTTTTTTGCTGTCGTTGATGCCATCTATCATGTCGTCTAGAGGCATTATTACACAACCTACCGATACAGGTCCTGCCAAAGGTCCTCTACCAGCCTCATCTATACCGCATATATATTTGTATCCCTCTAGGGATATCTGTTTGTCGTATTCAAACAAATCTATAGTCTTCATTCTAGAGCCACCTTGCCCATACGTTGTTTTCTAAAATCATCTAATACTGCCGTGGCGGTGCGATCATAATCATAATCCCCACCTTTTAATATAAAGCCCCTAGATTTGGCTATACTCTCATATATCTCAATAGGCAAACTATCAGCAGAAATAGATATATTATATCTATTTTCTAGTATGTCAGGTCTAGACGCCATCATATCTTTGATAAATTCGAGACACAATTCTTCTTTGCCTACTACGTCATCCTTGATGCAACCTATGTATGCCAAATGTTTGGCGTATTCTTGATTTTCAAAAGAAGGCCATAGCGTACCTGGAGTATCCAGCACGTCGATATATTCAGAGACACTCACCCATTGTTTTCCTCTAGTGACACCTGGTCTATTGCCGGTGATAGTCCTCTTTGATCCACATAGACTATTGATAAGAGTAGATTTGCCTGTATTGGGCACACCTATTACCATAGCCCTCAAAGTCTTTCGCAATCCTTTGGCTTTGAAATGTTCTATCTTGTCTTGCAAAATAGTAGTGAGTCCTACTATGACGTCTCTAGCAAATCTCGAGGTGGTACTATTGGTCGTGACCACAACCTTCCCCTCACTCTTTAGATCTGCGACTATCCTGTCCATATCACTAGTCTCTATGGTATCCACTTTGTTGAGGACGTATAGTCTAGGCTTATTAGCGCCTATCTTCTCAAAAGATGGATTAAAACAAGCCTTATATGCCCTGCTATCAAGCACGTAAATAATGGCGTCTACTAATTTGACGTCTTCTTCCATACGGCGAATAGCCTTGGTCATATGTCCTGGATACCATTGTATATGCATATTAATCCTCGTCGTTTAGCAAATCAGGTCTACGTTCTCTAGTTATCTCAATACTCTTGAGTCTGCGCCACTCTGCTATCTTTTGGTGATTGCCACTCAACAATACTTCCGGCACTTTTAGTCCTTTATATTCGGCAGGTCTAGTGTACTGTGGATATTCTAGTAGTGGCACGGTAAAACTCTCTTCTTCTAGTGAAGTGCTACTACCTAGCACCCCCTCTATATGTCTCATAGTAGCATTGACGACCACCATAGCAGCCAAATCACCACTAGTTAGCACGTAGTCACCTATACTTATCTCTTCGTCGATATACAGTTCGATTACTCTCTCGTCAATTCCCTCATAACTACCACAGAGTATCAATAAATCTTGTTGCGCTAGTTGTTTGGATTTCGCTTGGGTAAAAGGTATGCCCTTGGGAGACATATATATACGGCGCATTTTGTGCATAGGGTCTATATCATCTATAGCGTCTGCGATAGGTTGTATAGCTATTAGCATACCTGCACCTCCACCAAAAGGCGCATCATCTACGTGCTTGTGCTTGTCGGTAGAATAATCTCTAATGTTGGTAATATGCAAGTCAACTAGTCCCTTCTCTACGGCACTACCTATGATACCTTGATATAGCGGAGTATAACTATCAGGAAATAGAGTCAATATCTCAATCTTCATCGTCTACTACCGTGACCTCCTCAAATCTAGTCTTGTCCACATATATTCGTCTCGCCTCTACGTCTACCTCTGTGATTACTCCGTCTCCTGCTGGAAACATCAGTTCCTCACCTTCGGTATCTAGGACGTATACGTCTGCAGCGCCATACTGCAATATCTCACGTACTATACCTACGACCTTATTCTCCAAAATGACCTGACAGCCTATCAAATCTACTAGATAATAATGTCCTTCTTTTGGCTTGACTGCGTCTTGTCTATCTATACCGACCATCTCATCACGCAAACTTTCAGCCAAATTTCTATCGTCAATACCCTCTAATTTGACATATGCAAACGCATTATCTACACGCACAGAAAGCACATTGAGCCTTGCTCCTGTGCTTTCTATGATTAGATATTTCATCTTCTTGAACCTAGAGAGATCTTCGGTATAAGGCGATATCTTCACCTCACCTCTTACCCCCTGAGGTTTGAGAACTTTGCCGACTATAATGTGGGCATTCATTTTTCGCAAATTTCCAAAGAATACTTCTTACCAGACTTGTAAGACGCACTCTTGAGTACAGTACGGATAGACTTAGCTATCTTGCCTTGTTTACCTATTACTTTGCCCATTTGACTTTGGGGCAAAGTGACGGTAATCTCTATCTGCGAACCCTTGTCCTCTTCTACGATAGTCACGTCCGACATATCGTCAACAAGATGTTGGATTAGGTATTCTACTAAATCACGCATAAATTACTCCTTATAGAGCGCCGTTGTTCTTTAGTATAGCTCTGACAGTATCTGTAGGTTGAGCACCCTTGGATATCCAATCTTTTGCCTTCTCTACGTCCAACTTAACTTCGGCAGGATTCTTCTTAGGATTGTAGTATCCTACTTGGTCTACGTACTCACCATCTCTTGCCTTGCGTGAATCCATAACTACTATACGGTAAAAAGGATTCTTCTTCGCACCTAGTCTTGTCAATCTGATTTTTAGCATAATAATACCTCCATAAAATTATAAACTTTTGTATTTTTTTTATTTTATCTAAAACCACCCATACCAAATGGCAATTTCATACCTCTACCATTTTTGAGTTGTTTCATCATCTGTTTTGTTTGCTCAAATTGTTTGAGCAGTTGGTTGACCTCTTGCACGGTAGTACCACTACCTTTGGCTATACGCTGACGGTGAGACCCTTTGATAACGTCTGGGTTTTTGCGCTCGCGTGGAGTCATAGATTGAATAATCGCTTTGATACGACTTATCTTGCTCTCATCTATGTCATCAGGATTAAATCTACTCATACCCGGTATCATGGATAGCAGACCTTGCATACCACCCATATTTTTGATAGATTCAAACTGTACTAGATAGTCGTCCAAGGTAAAAGAATTCTCCCTAAACTTCTTCTCCATCTCTATAGCATCTTGCTCACTTATGGCATTTTGGGCTTTCTCTATGAGAGTGAGTACGTCTCCCATACCTAGTATGCGTGATGCCATACGGTCAGGATAAAATGGCTCTATATCAGACATCTTCTCTCCGATACCAACCATCTTGATAGGCTTGCCTGTGACAGCCTTGATAGACAATGCTGCACCACCTCTAGTGTCGCTATCCATCTTGGTCATAATCACGCCCGTGATATCTATAGCCTCGTCAAACGCCTTGGCCACCGTGACGGCATCTTGACCTGTCATAGAGTCTACTACTAGTAGCGTCTCAATAGGATTGACGGCACTCTTGACAGCTTTGAGTTCGTCCATCAACTTGTCGTCTATATGCAATCTACCTGCAGTATCTATAATAACCGTGTCTATACCTAGCCTAGTCGCCTCTTTGATAGCATTTTTGGCAGTATTTACAGGAGAATTTGTACCTTCTTCGTATACGGGAACGTCAATATTTTTACCTACGACTTGCAATTGTTTGATAGCGGCAGGGCGATATATATCGCAGGCTACTAACATAGGCTTTTTGCCTTGTTTGCGTAGATGTAGTCCTAGTTTGCCACACATAGTAGTCTTACCAGCACCTTGTAGTCCACACATCAATATCACCGTGGGTGGAGATGGACTGACGGCTATCTTGGAGACTTGACCTCCCATCAATGCCGTGAGTTCCTCATTGACTATCTTGATGACCTGTTGATCTGGAGTAAGACTCTTGAGAATATCTTCGCCACTAGCCTTCTCACTAACTCTAGCAATAAAATCTTTCACCACAGAGAAATTGACGTCAGCCTCAAGTAGCGCTATGCGCACCTCTCTCATGGCTTGTCTAATCTCTAGGTCGGTAAGTTTGCCTTTATTCTTGAGTTTAGAAAAAACGTGATTAAGTTTTTCGCTGAGAGAAGAAAATAATCCCATATCTACTCCTTATATCAAACTCCTGAGTATCGCAATCTCTTGCTTTAATTCATCAGACATATCTAGAGACATCACCCTAGCAAACGCATCTTCTACTACGTCACTCTTGGCTACCAATCCTAGTTTTGCCTCATAATCTAGCAAAATCTTGTCTACTCTGACTATAGTGTCTCTAACAGCCTGGCGTGATATATCTCCGTGTTGCTCGGATATTTCCTTGAGAGACATATCCATATCGTAGTACATCGACGCTATGTCGCGTTGGTTATCTGTGAGCAAATCTCCATAAACCTCTAGCAATCTGCCCATTTCTATTTTTTTGTCAATTTTCATAAAAATAATACACTGTAAAGCAAATTTCCTTTACAGTGTACAACTAGTTTGAATATTTGTCAAGCGTTTTTCACTATTTTATAAAATAGCATCTACAAAACTTTCTGCATCAAAATCTTCTATATCGTCTATACCCTCTCCCACGCCTACGTGTACGATAGGTACGTCTCTCTCTCCACATATCGCTATGACGACGCCACCTTTGGCTGTGCCGTCTAGTTTGGTAAGGACGATACCGTCTATATCTACACACTCATCAAACGCCTCTATTTGAGATACTGCATTTTGACCTACGGTAGCATCTACTACTATATAACTGCGCACGTCTGCCTCTGCCCACTCTCTACCGATTACTCTATAAATCTTACCCAATTCACTCATTAGGTTTTTCTTATTTTGCAATCTACCTGCAGTATCTACTAGTAGGATATCTATATCATGGGCTTTCGCTGATTGTATAGCATCATATACAACTGCAGCGGGATCTGCGCCTTCTTCGTGCTTGATTACCCTGACACCTGCTCTATCTCCCCATACACACAACTGTTCGGCAGCAGCGGCTCTAAAAGTATCTGCAGCCGCCATCATCACCTTTAGCCCCTGTTTCTTAAACTTGTGTGCTAGTTTTCCTACGGTGGTAGTCTTGCCAGTACCGTTGACTCCAGTCATTAATATTACAGTAGGATATTGTAATGGAGATATCTCATAATCAATCCTCTCTAGTATAAAATCTCTGAGCATATCTTTAATAACGGCTGGATCTTTTACACGATTATTGATTACTTCTTCTCTCAATTGCTCCACTATTTCTACAGATGTAGTGACGCCCACGTCGGCAGATATCAGGCAGTTCTCCATCTCTTCAAAAAATTCGTCATTGATTACTTTTTTGTTAAACAATTCAAAGAGTTTATTGCCGATTGCTTGTTTTGTTTTTGCCAATTTTTCGGCAATTAGTTGAAATATTCCCATGCTATCTCCTATGATAATAGCCGTATCGCTACGGCTAATATTACGTTATTTGTTGTCGTAAGTTATCTTTAGACCTATTTTTTTCAAAAAAGCTATACTCTCATCTAGCCAACCTTGGTTCTCCACTCTAATAGCAAGTGGATTATCCTCGGACACTACTATCTCATTATGTAGCGAGCCACCGTGACCTCCATATGGATATATCTTCATCTCAAATGGCACACCATATCTGGCTAGTTGAGTAGCATATCTCAACGAATTCTCTACAGGGACGGTTTGGTCATCTGAACAATGCCAAATGTAGCAAGGTGGAGTATTTGAATCCACTCTTAGGTCTGTAGACAAGTTGGTATGGTCCTCACCTTCGCAACCAGATAGATTATTCATACTACCCATATGAGCGATAGCAGGATCAGATGAGATAACTGGATAGCACAATATAGCACCGTCAGGTCTACAATCGTCTCCTATCTTGTCTAGGACTATTTGTTCATTGTACATAGTAGCACACATGCTAGCCAAATGTCCGCCTGCCGAATAACCCATGACTACTAGAGCATTTGGTTTGGTATGCCACTCTAAGCAGTTTGCACGAATGATATGCATAGCACCACACACCTCTAGTAGTTGTGTAGGATAGTGCTTGTCAGAAGTCGACACAGTCGAATACCTCAGCACAAATACGTTGTATCCTGCACCTAGATATCTCAAAGCAACAGGCTCTGCCTCTCTATTTGACGTAAATGAATATCCGCCACCTGGACACATCAATATAGTTGGATACAGCCTATTAGCATCTACTTCGGTAAGGGGTGTGTTGACAAACGCCTCTACGTACGCGTCGGTATCTATGTCCAAATAATCGGTCAATTTAAAAACAAAAGTACGCATAATTAATCTTCAAATATTTATCTATTATTGCCTATAAATACCACACCTAGGGTGTCTGGTCCACAATGCGCAGCGATAACTGGACCTATTATTTGAGTCCAAATCTCAGCATCTGGATATTGTTGCTTAATCTTGGACACCAATAAATCAGAGTCATTAGGACAATCTGCGTTAACTACTACTATAGGATATTTGTTTGGCTCTGCTATATTGTCAGTTATATACTTAAGTAGTTCGTTGATAGCAAGTTTGCGACCACGACACTTCTTGACTACAGATAGTTTACCCTCGTCATCTACTTTGATAAAAGGCTTGAGGTCAAGTAGCGACCCAAACGTAGCAGCGACGGTAGACAATCTGCCACCACGCGCTAAATGATACAAATCATTGACGATAAACGCTGTGCAAGCCTTGGGTGACAACTCCTCTAGGAATTTGACTGTCTCATCTATAGTATGCCCTTCGTTAAAATATTTGACGGCTAGATATACTTGTAGTCCTGCGCCTAGGCAAATTGACTTGGTATCAAATCTAACAAATCTCGCATCAGGATACTTCGCGCTCAATTCATCTATAGCAGTCTGCATATAGTTGAATGTGCCACTCATTTGAGTAGAGAATGATATATAGAGTATCTCCTCTCCTTGAGCAAAATATGGTTCGAATATTTCTTTGTAATTTTCGCTATTTAGTGCTGCGGTGGTTATCTGAACCTTTGCTCTAAGATTGTCGTAAAACTCTCTAAAATCAGTACCTTCACCGCAATCTGCCATACGCTCTTCACCATTGACTAGATATGGCATACTTATCATTTTGACACCTATTTCTTCTACTTTATCATACCATAGTTCGCAATCGGTATCCGTAAAAATCACACTCATTTTAATCTCTCCTCATCAGTTTTTTTGATACAGCCTCGTATACGAGGACTGTCGCTGCTACCCCTACGTTTAACGAATCGCATTTGCCTAGCATTGGAATAGCGGTCAATGCTAGAGGATATTCATACCATTGTCTAGAAATACCATATCTCTCGCTACCCATAACGAAAGCAGTAGGTCCTTCAAATGACTCTTCATAATAAAATCTCTCAGCCCTAGTATCTGCCAAATAAGTAGTATAACCATATCTATTCAATAGAGAATAGCACTCTTGTACACTATCAAATTCGTATATAGGGACTGTAAGTATAGCGCCTAATGAGCCCTTGATAAGTTTGGGGTGAGTGAGTCTAGCCTTGCGATTGCATATAAATACAGCCTCTACTCCAGCCCCGTCAGCCATACGCACCATAGTACCGATATTGCCAGGTATCTCCACACCGTCAAGCACAAGTACTACACCGTCCGATTGAGGTCTAAAATCCTCTACTCTATAGACGGGCAACTGCGCCACGCACAACAATCCGTCAGGTTTCTCCCTCTCGCTAAGTTTCAAAAACGTCTTGGCTGAGACTTCATAACATTCTGGACTGATACTTGATATTTGCTCTGCTACACTAGCAACCTCTGCGGTGTGCATAAACTCTCTACATATCACAAATGCTCTCACCTTGACAGCATTATCAAGTATCAATTTGTGCGTAAATATTCCCTCGGCGACAAACAATCTATCAGGGTTTGGCTTGGAGTTGATAATCAAGCTCTTCACCCACTTGATCGTAGGATTTTGCTCTCCTATCGCTCTATATTTTGACTCGTCTATCCTGACTATCTCGTTCGCCATTGCCTACCACCTAGATTATCTATCATACATTTGTATTATATCATAGTAAATTTGAAAAAATCAAGTATATGTATATATTTTTTATATATCTCATATTATAGCGTATGGATACTATATATACTGTCAAAAATGGCGATTCTCTCAAAGAAATAGCCCTCAAATTTCACACTACTCCAACTATCATCTCCAAAGACAACAACTTGACTATATCTCCTTACCCTGGTATGCGTCTAATCATACGTGAGGCAGGGATATTACATTACGTCAAGCCATTTGAAAAACTATCAAGCATAGCAAAAAAATACGACGTCTCCGTGGAGAATATCATTAGCAAAAACAATCTCGTCACTCCCGAACTATTCGTAGGTCAAATACTCTCTATACCCAAGGAGAATTTATGAAAAAGATAATCAAAACGGTCTTCTTCGTCACTTCTATATCAGTATTCACTAGATTGCTAGGTTTTTTCTTTAGGATATATCTATCTAGGACGATAGGAGCAGAGTCACTAGGACTGTACCAAATATCTATGTCTATCGTAGCGTTGCTCGCTACCTTTACGGCAGGACTACCACTCACACTCTCACGCAAAACGTCAGAGTGTATCGCATCTAGAGATATCAAGTCAAACAGTTCTTTGGTATCTTCTACTCTCACGATAGGGCTAATAGTTTGTACAATTTTATTTGTGACAGCGCATTTATTAGAGCCATATATCGGCAACATATTTAGCGACCAACAATGCAAGCCTATTTTCTATATACTGCTCCCAACTATATTTACCACTTGTATAATATCTACTATACGCTCGTGGTTTTGGGGACAAAAGAAATTTTTGGTATTTTCCCTAACCGAAATGGTAGAAGAAATATCTCGCATAGTATTAGGCGTCCTTATAATCAATCAAATAATATTTTCATTTGAACAAGTAGATGGTACTGCTATATCTTTTGTCGTATCAGACGTACTGTGTACGATTATGATGATAATTGTATTTTTTAGCCTAGGAGGAGTACTATCAAAGCCAAATGATATCAAGCCTATCATATCGGCGTCTACTCCTATCACGGGAGTACGACTATACAGTTCTCTAGTACAATCGCTGATAGCCACTATACTCCCTAGTATGCTCATATCAATAGGGCTGTCATCTAGCGAGGCTCTTAGTGATTATGGCAGACTAATGGGCATGGCCATACCGATTCTGTATGCACCTGCCGCGTTAACCGGCTCAATAGCAGTAGTACTAGTGCCTGAGGCTGCATCAGATAGAATATCAGGCAATATCAAAGGTCTCAAGGATAAGGTGGAGAGGTCTATCAACGTATCGATATTGTTCGCCTGTTTATTTTATATAATATTCGTACCTTTTGGCGAGCAAATAGGTGAAATACTCTATAGTGATAGTGTGGCGGGTAGATATATATCCTATTCAGCGATATTGATGCTACCTCTCAATATCAACCAAATCACTACCTCTCTGCTCAACTCAATCGCCGAAGAAAAAAAGACCTTGCTCCACTATGCAATAGGGTCAATCTTCTTGATAGCGTCGATACTAATCTTGCCAAAATACGTAGGAGTGATGTCTCTGACTATCGGTATGACCTTGTGCTTTAGCGTCACTTCTATACTCAATCTCCTCACTTTGCGTAAGAAGATAAACATATCTTTTGGATACGTCTTTACGATTTTATTCTTCTTCATAGGTGGAG
Source organism: Clostridia bacterium (assembly GCA_017631635.1). Lineage (GTDB taxonomy): Bacteria > Bacillota > Clostridia > Christensenellales > RUG350 > RGIG9417. The sequence continues at coordinate 29,062 of JAGBSX010000007.1, forward strand.
GTTTGTCGATATATCTAGGGCAATTTATGATGAATATACTCATTAGTGTCGTACCTACTTTGATAGCGTTGATAGGTGGTGGTGTGATGGCTCTAACTATGTTTTTGCTATCATCTTATCTAATGGGATATTACGACATAATCAAATAGAGACGGCGTACCGTCTCTATTATTTAATCTTTGACTATAGTCCAGTCGTATTCGACCTTCTCGCCGTTTATCTTCCACTTAGTAGGAGTCTTAGTGTCTAGCCAATCTAAAGGCTCTAATATATCCATTTGCTCGCTATTTATCGCAAATGCATCTTTGACTGCTTGATATTCATTATCATCAAGGTCTCCTGCTTTGACAGATACAAATAGTGGAGTGCCACTATGAGCAAGTAGGTGCAACCATTGACTATTGTTTTTCCAACTAATATTTCCTGGTATCACACCGACACAATCAGCATCGGCATCAAAGAATATACCATTTTGCGCTAATCTAAAGGCTAGTGTATTTACTCCAAAGTCTCTAGTACGCGCAAAGTTTAGCCCACTAGTATCATCACCTATCCTAGAACACTCAGCATAACCTACTATCAAATGCCCTATCGTATTGCACCCTATTATGATAGTATCCTCTCCTGCCTCATCTTTGATTACTCGATACATATTGAGTATAATCTCAGCAGTAGTATGGTGATGGTCTCTAAAAGACCAATCTCCACTAGTAATCTTGGTAGACATACTCCTGCCAAATCTACCAAATATATCATAGGTAGTGAAGTCGTGTTTGATAAGGGTAAATCCCCAACTCTTGATACGCCTAATATCTTGTCTAATATATTCTAAGGTCTCAGGTACAGATGGGTCTAATAGGTCTATATCCTTGGTATCATCATACGCATCTAATTCTTCAAAAGCCGTACGATGCGATACGTCAAATCGCATATTAGGGGTGATAGACTCATCTTCATTTTTCAAAAATCTCACCCAGATACCAGCCTTGAGGTCGTAGGACTTGATAGCATTGACTAGTTCGGTCATATCTCCAAACTTTTCGTTGGGAATCCAAGGACCTCTGCAAGTTTTTGGTTGCCAACAATCGTCTATGACTAGATAAGGTCTATTGTCTAGTCCCTCGCACAATCCTGCTAGATATTTTGCATCTGCTATGGTCTGCTCTCTGTCGCTGATGCCATAAGCATAATACCAATTGTTAAATCCATATATAGGCTCTTTGGCGAATATACCCAAATCATCTGCCATCAATCTACAAAAGTCTCTATGCGCTAGATAGACGTTACCCTCATAGATATCTCTCACGACAGTCGCCACGTGTAGCAATCTCTCTTTAAGCACGACACCTCTAGTACCACACCTGACGTCACACTCTAGAGTAATGCTATCTCCACTGATAGTCCAATGGCATATAGAGTTTGGTCTCACCTTGACACCTACTCCTATAGTAGTATCCGTATCAGTAGCCAACAGGTACCAAGGATATCTACGTGCAAATGTGATATCTGCCCAATATAGGTCTGCATAAGTTCTCTCAAAGGCATCATTCATATACCTAAATTCGTTGCCAAGATGAGCATTGTTCCATCGTAGTCTCAAGTATTTGATAGGGGTCTCGTCGGCACTCATATCAATGCGTATACTTTTGTCCCCTATGAATTCGAAGCCTATCTCTATATCTCCGACCTTGCCATAAGTACCTTGAACGAGAGGTGTTTCTATACCATATTCAGTCTCTATCTCAATAGTGTCTGGCAATCTAATCTGATCAAACATAACGTATCCTCCACATATTGATATTATAACACACCCACTATCAAAACGCAATAAAAAAAGCGTAAATTGTTTGACATTTTTTCAACAATTTACGCTTAATTATTATCTAGAACAACCCTCTTGCTTTGATATTGTCAAAACTTATTTTTAGAGACTCAAAGGGGTCTCTACCGTTGCAATTATCTTGCTCGACTGCCACCCACTTGACGTCTCTCTTGAGCAATTCTTGGTAGATAGCCATATAATCTATCTCACCCTCAAATATCTCTGCCATGAGAGGCTCTCCTCCTACACGTTTGAGATCCTTGAAGTGCACTACTTCGTGATATCGTCCTTCATAATCTCTCATATAATATAGAGGATTGACACCTGCACGGTATATCCAATAAAAGTCTGGTAAGAAATTGAACTTGAGGGGGTCGGTATTATCTCGGAGATACTGCATTACCATGAAGTTTTTCCCCTCGACCTGCTTAAATTCGTGATCGTGGTTGTGATAGACAAACTTCATACCGTTAGCATATATCTTATCTACTACGGGACTAATCTTGTCCATAAATTCGTTGATACTATCCATAGTAGGCTCAAACTTAAACATCCCTAGCCCTATAGTGTCCGTGCCTATCATTTGGTGTTCTTCGATAACTCTATCTAGGTCGTTTAGCAACCTATCCATCTTGGTATGAGTACAACAAACATCTAACTCAAGGTCTTTGAGCACTTGGGATAACCACTCAAACCTAAACTGTCCAAATCCAGACACCTGCACAGCATCATAGCCAATTTTCTTTATCTTTTCTAAGGTTTTGGCTATGCTCCCTTCATCTTTGCAAAATTCTCTAACAGTATATAACTGTGCTGCTAATCTCATCTTTATACTCCGCTATATGCAGAAAAACCACCGTCAACAGGTATACTAGTGCCGGTGACAAATCCACTAGCCTCATCACAAGCAAGCCATAGTAGAGTACCTATCAAATCACTAATTTCTCCAAATTTGCGCATAGGAGTACCACCCAATATCTTGCCGGTACGCGCAGTAGGAGTACCGTCTTCGTTGTATAGAAGCTTTTGATTTTGGTTGGTGACAAAAAATCCTGGCGCTATAGCATTACACCTAATATTCATAGGTGCAAAATGTACTGCCAACCATTGTGTGAAATTGGCAACACCAGCCTTGGCTGCGCTATAAGCAGGTATTTTGGTGAGTGGTCTATAGGCATTCATAGAAGATATATTGATGATATTACCACCATTTTCTAGCATGTCTTGAGCGAATACTTGTGTCACCAAAAATGCTGTGGTTATATTGATGTCAAATACAAACTTGAGCCCACTCTCCTCTAGGTCAAAGAAAGTCTTGACACCTTGCAAATCTGGTGTCATATACTCATTGTCAGTAGTAGCACGAGGATTGTTGCCACCTGCTCCGTTAATCAACATATTAACCTTGCCAAACTTTTCGTTGATGATAGTTTTTGCCTCCACGATACTACTCTTGTCTAGACAGTTTGCCTTGACACCGATAGCATTTTCACCTATAGATGTAGCCACAGCCTTGGCAGCCTCTTCATTGATATCTAGTAGTGCTACTTTAGCGCCACATTCTGCTAGCGCTCTAGCCATTTCGCTACATATGATACCACCTGCACCTGTGATAGCGACTACTTTATCTTTCAAATCTACGTTAAATGGTAATTTCATAACTTATTTTATCTCCTTTTCTATTGCTTCGAACAAACCATTGAGGTATGCTGCTCCCAACGCTCTGTCGTATAGACCATAACCAGGTTTTCCGTCTTCTCCCCATATATTTCTGCCGTGGTCAGGACGAACGTATCCGTCAAATCCACCCTCTACTAGAGCCTTGACGATAGCATATATATCTAGACTACCTGCCGAGGTCAAATGTCCAGCCTCGGTGAAATCCAACTCGCCAGAATATCTAAGTTGTCTAATGTGCGCAAAGCCTATCCTGCCCATAGACGCATACTCTTTCGCCATTTTGACTAGGTCGTTAAATCTACCTGCACCTAGAGAACCTGTACAGAAAGTAATGCCATTGTGCTTGTTTGGGACAGCCTCAAACAACTTCTTATAACTCTCTTCACTAGTAATTATACGAGGTAGTCCAAACATATCCCATGGTGGATCATCTGGGTGAATAGCCATATTGATACCAGTCTCATCACAGGCAGGCATAATCTCTTGCAAAAAGTATACTAGGTTTTCAAACAACTTTTCTTTGGTAATCCCCTTGTATTCATCTAGCAAGTTGTTTAATTCGTCGGTGGTATAACTCTCATCCCAACCTGGCAGATGCAAATTTCTAGGGTCTAATCTCATCAATTCTTCGTGATTGTAAGATAGGGAATTTGAGCCATCTTTATCCATGGTCTTGAGATTAGTTCGCAACCAATCGAATACAGGCATAAAGTTGTAGCATATGCACTTAACTCCAGCCTTGCCTAGATTGATAATATTTTGATAATAAGCATCTATATACTTATCGCGAGTAGGTTTGCCTAATTTGATGTCCTCGTGTACAGGCACGCTCTCGATAACTTCCATCTCCAAGCCTTTTTCTTCGCATAGAGACTTTAGTCTAAGAATCTTATCCATAGGCCACACTTCGCCTACAGGCACGTCGTATACTGCCGTGACTACACCACTCATATTTGGTATTTGTTTGATGTACTCTAGAGGTATACTATCTCCCTCTCCGTACCATCTAAAGGTCATTTTCATAAGTTTTCCTCCAATAATATTTTATTTCCATTTGATGCATACGCAGATAATATCATACGCATGACTTTTGCGCCCTCTACACCATTTATCCAAAACGGCTTATCATCTCTTAATTTTTCATAAAAGTCCTTGATGAGGATATAGTGTCCTCCTCCCCAACATTGTTTGCCGACAGATGCATTTTGTTCTTCTGTGGAGATATACTCACCGTCTACTATGACGTGGTCGGGGTGTAGCACTATCTTGCTATCATTTGTCGCTAGCATTATCTGTACTGGGAACATACTAGTAGCACAGTTGGTACAATAAAAATTCAAATTAGCACCACTATCGTATTCGTAGGTAGCCATCAAGGTATCTTCTACCTCTATGATTCCCTTTAACATATCGGTAGCATAATGAGCAGTCACGCTAGTAGGCTCACCCATATACCATTGTAGCAAATCTAGGGTATGTAGAGCCTGATTGATAAGCGCGCCACCACCTTCGGTAGCCCACTTGCCTTTCCACTCATTACCCTCATAATACTTGAATCCTCTATTCCAAGCAACCATACCTACGCCTGCTATCACTTCTTTGCCATCTAGTAGTTGTTTGACTTTGACGTTTGAGGGATTGTATCTATTTTGTAGACAGACTGCTAGTTTGCCACTAGCCCTTCTCTCCGCATCTAGTATACGCTCTATATCATCTAGTTTGGTACATAGAGGCTTTTCCACTAGTACGTCATAGCCATTGTCTAGCGAATATATAGTCATCTCTGCATGGAGATAATGTGGAGTACATATGTGTACTACGTCTATATCTTCACTATCTAGCATTTGTCTATAGTCGGTATATATGGCACAATCTAGATGAAATTTATCTTTGAGTATAGTTGCTTTTTCTACGTCTATATCTGCAAGCGCTACTATTCTACCACCGGTCTTTAGCACGCTATCTACGTGTACGTAGGATATAGCACCACAACCTATTATACAAGTATTCATAATTATGCTTTGTTAAACGTCTTGGACATGTCAACGTTTCTAATGACGTCCTCTACGACTTTTTCTTTGCTCGTGGCTATTCTTTTGTTGAGTTCTTCTAGATACAAATCGTCGTCGATAGGTAGTTCTACCATCTTGTCAAGCCAAGTAGATAGTAGCATAGCATCCATTAGTTGGACACCGTTGATACCCTCTCTACCATCTACGTATAGAGGTTCTATACCTAGTATCGCCTTGGCGAAGTTGGATATGATACCCATATGTTGAGGGCTATTGCCGTCAGTCTCCACCTCATATGTCTCACTATCAGGTCTACCAAATCCACCTGTCCAAGTAGCATTAAACTCTCTCTCATCCATAGCGAGTTTGGTATACGTCACCTTGCCATTTTCGCACAAAAGCGTACCCTTTGTACCACTTATCTCTAGTCTATTAGCACCTGGCCAATCTGCAGTAGAGGTGACAAATACACCGGTAGCGCCGTTGGGATACTCTAGATACGCAGTCACGTCATCCTCTACCTCTATATCGTGCCATTTGCCAAAATGACAAAATGCTCTGACTTTGCTAGGTTTGAGTCCCGTCACCCATTGTATAAGGTCTAGTTGATGTGGACATTGATTGAATAGTACTCCACCACCCTCACCTTTCCAAGTAGCACGCCAAGCACTACTATCGTAGTATGATTGAGATCTGTACCAATTTGTAATTAACCAAGTGATACGCTTGATATCTCCTACTGCGCCTTGCTCAATCATTTCATGCATTTTTCGATATACAGCATCCGTACGTTGATTGAACATTACGGTAAATAGTTTGTCCGAATTTGTAGCAACTTCATTGAGTTGTTTAACCTGCTTGGTATAAACTCCCTCTGGCTTTTCGCATATAGTATGTATGCCATGATTTAGAGCAGATATACATATCTCAGGATGCAAATAGTGTGGAGTGGCGACTATGACTGCGTCGATATCCCCCGATTTGTACATATCCTCATAATTTTCATAAAAATTTAGTTTTGCATCAGGCAATCTTGCTTGCAACGCCTCATACTCTTAGGGTTGACGTCGCATACTGCAGTTAGTTCAAACAATTCGTCCTTGGCATTAAATATTCTATCGGCGTGATTGCCGCCCATATTGCCTATACCTACTATACCAAATCTAACTTTTTTCATAATTTACCCCTTTGTCCATGCGTCGCCTACTTCTACGTAGCCACATTTTATTAATAATTCTTTTAGAGATTTTACTGCGAAGTCAAAAGCCTCTTCGTTGGTATCAAACTTAAATTTGTTCTTCATCTCTTCGCCGTCTATCTCTGCATATCCTTCAAACACCTTGAGATGAGGCTCTAGCGTCAATACTGTATCCCTGTCAATGAGGTTTAGCATCTTGTCTATCTTGCCGTCTCCATATCCAGCAGGTACTAATAGGTCCGTGGAGGTGTCGACGTCTTTGATATGATAGTACTCTGCTCTATCTGCAGTCATAGACATACATTTGTCTATATCTTCGCCACATTGTAGATAGTTGGCAGGGTCGTATACGTAGCATAGTCCATCTACATTGTCTAGCAAATGTAGGATTCTCTCAGGTGAATCTCCGTAGATATGTTTTTCATTTTCGTGACAAAGTAATATACCTCTAGTGGTAGCCTCCTTCACCATGATAGATAGCATAGATACTACTTTGTCTGCGTATTTGTCATACTCGCTAGTGAAAAAACTAAACATACGCACACGTTTAGCCCCAAATATCTCACACAAGTCTAGTACGTGTCTGACTACTTGCATATATTCGTCAATATCTACCCCTACGTCTACCTTTCCTAGTGGAGAACCTATCGACCATACCTCTATGCCGTAGTTGTCCAACTTACGCTTGTATTCGTACGCTTGATCTAGAGTCATATCTTTGACGTTCATCCCGTCTAGAGAACGTAGTTCTATATAAGGGATATTGTTCTTGACAAGAGCCTCGATTTGCTTGTCAAAATTATTAGAATATTCATCTGCAAATGCCGATAATTTAATCATTATACCCGTCCTCTCCTATCTATATATCAATTATAACACCATAAAAATGCAAATTCAATGTAATATATACTAAAATGTTTGCATTTTTTACTTAGGTATGTTAAAATCGGTTTGTTGAGGTAATTATGTATTCGTTTAAGTTTGACAAATTTAGTTTTTCTAGACATATAGATGAACATCCATCTTCCAAAAATTTTGACAGACATACTCACAATGAGTATGAGATGTTGTGTTTTTTTGAGGGTGAGGCAAACTACAACGTAGAAGGTAAAATCTCCCGTTTGCAAGCAGGAGACGTAGTTATCATACCTACGGGGGCTTATCACAATCTATCTCTACTAGCCGACTGCAAATATGATAGATTATTGTTTTACTTTGACCGTGATATACTCCCCTTAGAGATAATGGACAAATTGGACTCTTTGCCATTTGTAATAAGCACCTCAGAGTATAGCCGAATATCAAATATATTTAGCCGTGTCAACTACTATTCTACCGTATATCCTCAATCGGACGTAGAAATACTAGTAGAAAACTTGCTCAAAGAACTCATCATCAATCTAACTCATATAGCGGATAACACTACCTACAAGCACGAATACAATGCCACCGTAGGCAAAATAATACAGTACGTAGCCGACCACGTGAGAGAAAAAATCGAACTAGAAGATATAGCCTCTCACCTATATCTATCCAAATCTCATATCCAAAATATATTCTGCGAATATATGGGTATCGGTCTCAAGTCGTATATCATCACCAAGAAGATATATCAAGCCCAACAACTCATCAACTCAGGTGTCAAGGCAGGAGACGTATGTGCTATATGTGGATTTAATGATTATTCTTCATTTTATAGAGCATATCGCAAGGTGCTAGGTATCACACCTACCAAATCAAAATAATCAAACTGATAATCACCGTATAATCGGTGATTTTTTTTATTAAAAAAGAGTGCCGTGTGGCACTCTAAAATTATTTTGTATGAGAATTTTGGACAAAAGATAAGAGTCCTTGCTTGGCAGGTTCGGACAATTCTCTATAATATTTCAATAGACATTTTTCATCATTTGATATAGCGCTTGAGACAGATTGAATATAATCGTCACTATTCCCTATCAAATAATCTACTGATACCGAAAAGTACTCTGCGAGCGCTATAAGTTGCTCAATAGAAGGTTGAGTCCTCTCATTTTCCCAATTATTGTACGTACCTTGGCTAACGTTCATAATTTTGGCTATATCTCTTTGAGATAAGCCCTCTCCTGTACGAAGTTCAAACAATCTAATCATAATCCTACCTCTCTAAATAAAAATATCAAAAAACCTATTCAAAAGTATTGACAAATTAAGTTTTTTAATCTATAATATTGTCAATGATTAGATTTTTTAATCAAAAAGGAGGTTTTATATGTTTTGCAAAAATTGTGGTAATGAAGTTAGCGACAGAGCAGTAGTTTGCCCAAAGTGTGGTTGTGCTACAAATGGCAATAGTAATACTGAGATTGATTCCCCAAGCACAGGTTTTAACGTACTAGGATTTTTCTTTCCATTGATAGGTTTAATTTTGTATCTAGTATGGAAAAATGAATATCCTCTCCGTGCCAAAGGTATCGGAAAATGGTCATTGATTAGCGTAATAATTTCAATCGTTATATACGTAATATATTTCGCATTGATAGGTGCTGCTCTTGGCGGACTCGCTGGTGGATATTATTATTAAGAAAAAACTACCGAAAATGTCGGTAGTTTTTTATTGTCGAATATAAAAATAAGAGTGCCGTGTGGCACTCTTATTTTTATACTATTGCGTTGTTTAGGTATTCTAGAGATTTATCTACCATTTCTTTGCCTATCTCCATACTAGCCTCTCTAGCACTCTCCGTGAACCAATGCTTGATATCGTCTATACGGTCAAGTTTGATACAATCTGGATATAGAGCCATGAGTATACTACTCTCATACTTACCTGCGTGGTCGTATCCGGTAGCATTTTGGACGGCAGTAGACATAGTAGGTATGACCTTAATCCAACTAAACGGATATCTAGACAGAATTGTACTAGATCTCTACGCTCTCCCTCGAGTTTGCCCATGACTACTGGTAGTCCGATAGATGGAGAATATCCGTCTATCTTGGCAGAAAGATTGAGTTGAACGATATCGTTGCGACCTATCTCTCTATATGAACTACGGCTGATAGCGTGACGAGTACTCTCCTCACTAAATACGTACATAGGTAGACCTTCGTACTCAGCACCGTTCTCGTATATAACTCTCTGGGCTACACCTACCATTTGTAGTTCGTTGACACCTGGCTTTAGTTGACGAATAACTTCGTCAGTAGCCAACTCTATGATTCTAAATCCTTCTCTCAAGCAAGCTATCTCATTCTCACTCTTGATAGAACGTAGTGCTACCATTATGTCGTTGCACTTGACTATCTCAGCCTTAGGATAGCACTCATTGAGTCCATCTATGATAGGCAAAGTACACTCTACGTATGAGCCTAGACCTATCTTGATGTTCTCACCAGTCACACCCAAAGACTTGAATACTTCGTTGAAGGTGCTAGCCTGCAATTCTGGGTAAGAAGGATCGGCAGACTCTCTAAACTCGCGAAGTACGAATACTTTGTCAATCTTGCTACGATCTTTGCCAAATATAGCAGATTCAGGACCTACCAACAATGCAGCATCTCCATTTGCAGCGATAGCCACACCTGCTCTCTCGAACAACGGCCAAAAACCAGAGAAGTATCTAGCATTTGCGTAGTCGCTCTCGGTAGATACAACTACCATCACGTCTAGTCCACGGTCAGCCACCATCTTGGCAGCCTTCTTGATACGCTCTTGGTACTCATAATCAGGTATACAAATTCTTCCCATAAATTTTACCTCACTAGTATTTAATTATTTGACTTGTATTGAATAATTTTATTCAATTCCATTTTACTACTATTTGTTGCAAAAGTATTTGTACTTTTATAAAAATTTTTTGTACTTTTGTAAACTGTTGAACAATTTATGTGAATTTTGCGACTATAAATAAAAAAAAGCAGAATATTCTCTGCTTTTTGGATATACATCTCATACCAACGACATAAATATATTGTACGCACGCACCTACACGCGCATACAATACTACTTCGTCAAAGTAGCCTGTCTAACACCTGCTAGCATTATATCGTGCAAATATTTGCTACCGATAGAGTACACTACCACCTTGCCTATGCGATTTGATTTGACAAATCCTACGTCCCTAAGATACTTGAGTTGATGAGATATAGTAGTCTGGTTGATTGATAATATCTCGGACATATCTCCTACACACATATCCGTGATTGATAAGGCTGAGAGCATCTTGACTCTAGTAGGGTCTGATAGAGCATCAAATACTCTAGTCAGACTAGATATCTCATTGTTGTCAGGGAGATAATATTGTACCGTTCCTCTAGTGATAGTGTCTATTAGCATACGCAAACCTTTTTTCTTTTATGATACTACACAAAAAAAATCGAAAAAAGTATAACATTTTCACATTGACACGCATATTGTAATATATATAGGAGGACTACTATGCTCAACAATATAGTCTATATACTCATCATACTCATACTATTATTTAGTTCTAACGGAAATTTTAATAGAGGAGGATTGTGTATGCTCTTGTTTAGTATACTAGGCATATTCTTCTGCTCTAGAGGGACTTGCTCAAATATCATCCCTGTCACTACTACCGTTTGATGTAGATTTGGCAAAATATGATAGTATGGTATCGTATACCCTTTGCAATATATAATCGTACACGACTGCAAATACTGCGACCATAATAGCAAGTATAGGATAGCCTATCTCAAATCCTAACTTGTCAAAATCGATGACTATCATACCCTTGAATACTTCGTAAAATATGTAAAATAAGATACTGACGTAGACTACTTTCATCAAAATAACGACTATCTTGCTCAACTTGACGTCTCTCAATAATACAGTCGCCAAGGTAAATAGTCCACTAAATAGAATATAGTACAAGCAAAAAGGTAGTCCTGTGAGTAGTGTTGTCACTATCGACACGGCTATATAGGATAATACACCCTCTCTCTTTGCTCCCCTAGCCATAGGTATCATTAGGCAAACAGATGCTATCGCCTGCAGAGATATAGTCACAGGGTCTATCACAAAAGATAGATAGACAAATACTATCTGTAATGCCGAAAATATGCCTACTAGGGCAATATTGTACGAACTAGTCTTCATTTAGCAACATCTAATAAGGTCAAATCCCATGCACTCGCAACAACAGTCCATACATATGAGATTTGAGCAACAATTCATAGCCGAATCAAAGTTGTCATTGTTGTTAGGTCTTTGATAACTGCGTGAATAATGGGTATCTTGTTGATATCCTTGATTTTTGCCCATTACGACGTGAATACGATTGAGGGCTTCTTTGTACTTTTGGTTATTGGGGTCCATCATAATAGCGTCATTGAGTTGTTTTTCGGACTCTATATGCCAACCTCTCTTGTAGTATACTACTGCCTGTAGATAATGCCACTCTGCACTACGCGAAGGGATAGCATCAAGTTTGGATTGAGCCTCGTCAAATCTGCCTTGTTTGATATCCTCGCTGATTTTTTGTAGCATATCTTCACTAGACTCTATCTTGACTCGCGAATCTAGTATATCCATAGCCTCTGTGTATGCTTGTCTAAGGATAGATATCTTGCGAGCAGCCTCTGCACCCACTTCTCCCTCTTTGAATACGTCTTCTTGATATTTGGATTTCTCTCTCTCAAAAGCATCCTTGACATCTTGCTGTGTAGCAGTCGCTTCGTTAAGCCCAAAAATTAAAAACGGATTTTTTCCTTCTTCGTACCCTTGCATTGTTCACCTCTAAATATTTCCCTCGTTCTAGCGGGGATTCCCATATATATAGTATTAGTCAATATTCCTTCACTTATTTTGACGTCTATCTTGTCGTAGGCTATTCGCATACTGTTGATAATCGCATTGAATATTGCTTTTAATTCTTCTTCGTGTCTGGTCTTGTATGCGACCAAATCTCCATTGTAATCATCAAACGCATTGAGAAATACGTTGAAATTACTATTTTTGTAATCGTCGTCCAAGTCGTCCAAAGCATCTATGAGATACACCCACTTCCCTAACTGATATAGTAGAGTGGTCTCATCTTCGCTAAGTGTTCTAAACTCACTACCTAGCCCCACCATAATCCTACCAAAAGTATCGCTCACTTTGTCCACAGAGTTCTCGTTCGACACTTCATATTCTCTGAGTTTTGTATATTCTTCTCTAACTAGAGCCTCTAGTGAGGGGTATTTTTCACACGCACGGCGATAACTTCTCTTTAGTACACTACGCGCTAGTTTTCTAAATTTGTGTCCACCGTCTATGATATCGTCTTGCACTTTGTAGTAAAGCAATATATTGCTCATCTCTACCACCTGCTTGGTTATATCGTCACGGCGAATCATCTGACTACGTCTAAAGGGGTGCAATATACAATTTTCTGTATCAAACTGCACCTCTACCTCCATAAGATTGTGCGCAAATGCGTTGAGAAAAACATAGTCGTATGAGGTAGAAAATCTCATCAATTGACCACAATTTGAGCCTATCGACTTGCATATACCACAATAATATGCCTTAAACTCATAGTAGTCCTTGATATACATATTCGGCTTGTCTGGTAATACGTACCCGTACATATATCTCCTTATTTCTTGGCTACAAAGCCTACTTTGTCATATACCTTTTTCAACGTGACAGAGGCAATTTCGCTAGCCTTGTCAGCACCCTTGTATGCGATATCTAGCAAATATGCTTTGTCGTTAATCAATCTATCATATTCCTCTCTAATAGGACGTAGTCTCTCAACTACTGCGTCGGCAGTACGCATCTTGAGAGTACCGTAACCTTGTCCTTCAAATTCTAATTCTGCGTCCACAATACTCTTGCCAGTCATAGCAGAATATATGGTGATTAGATTTGATACGCCCGGCTTGTCTTGAGGAGAGTATGCTATCCTATTGTCACTATCGGTGACAGCCTTCTTAAATTTTTTGATAATGCTATCGCTATCTTCTATGATAGAGATTGTAGCATTTGCATTAGAGTCAGATTTGCTCATCTTGGCTACTGGGTCTTGGAGAGAATAAACCTTAGCGCCATAACTAGGTATAAATGGCTCTGGCACTACGAAAGTGTCTCCGTAGGCATTGTTAAATCTAATGGCGATATCTCGTGCCAATTCTACGTGTTGCTTTTGGTCGACGCCTACTGGGACTAGCGCAGTATCATATAGCAATATATCCGACGCCATTAGTACAGGATAATCCATAAGCCCCATATTTAGGTTGGTTTGATGTTTGGCAGACTTGTCCTTGAACTGAGTCATGCGAGACAATTCTCCTATGTACGAATTGCAATTGAGCACCCAAGTAAGTTCGGCGTGTTCGTGCACGTGTGATTGAAAGAACATAGTGCTCTTCTCTGGAGATAGTCCACACGCTATATATTGCGCCAAAAACGACATAGCACGTTCTCTCAACTGTGCAGGGTCTTGTCTTACTGTGATAGAGTGCATATCTACTACGCAATATATACAATTGTATTCTTCTTGAAATTTGAGCCAATTGTCAATAGCACCTATATAATTTCCTATTGTGATACAACCTGTAGGTTGTATTCCGCTAAAAATTCTCTTCTTGTCCATATATAATCCTCTCTTATAATATCACGTTATAATCAGTTTTATTGAGTAAATCTTGGTGATGTGTGATAAGTATCACGGTTTTGCCGATATTTTTGATATTCTCTATCATCTGTCTCTCGGTATTGACGTCGAGTGCAGAAGTAGCCTCGTCTAGTAGCAAAATTTGTCTATCCATAGCCAGCGCTCTAGCGACACACAATCTCTGCACTTGACCTTCACTAAGTCCATATCCTCGCTCACCTACGTATGTATCTAGTCCATTGTCCAAAGTGTCTACTAGTTGATCCAAGCAACATATCCTCAATATATCTCGCACCTTCTCGTCACTAATATCTTCGTTGAAGAACTTGACGTTGTCCCTGATAGTACCAGAAAACACCATATTACCTTGAGGGACGTATGCGAATAACGCTAGTCTATTGGAGATATCCACACCTTCGCTATTTACGACAATCTCTCCACTAGTAGGCTCGTACAATCCCATTATCAATTTGATAAGCGTGGTCTTGCCTGCGCCAGACTCTCCTGCTATACCTACGAAATCTCCCTTATTGATAGTCATAGATAAGCCTGATATGACAGGGGTATTTTCTTCGTATGAGTAGGACACCTCTCTCAACGTCATCTTATCAAAAGTAATATCCTCGGCTCTCATATCTACCACGTCAGGCAATCTAGTCAATTCGTCTATTCTCTTCTTGCTAACTCTCATCTTGGATAGCCTGCTCACTAGAGATGGCAGAGACTTGATAGGAGTTTGAAATTGCAGTACCAACTGTAGCAACGCTATCATACTACCGTAAGTAATCGCACCTGAACTCACCGAATCAGCACCTGCGCACATCACTAGGTAATATATACCCATTATTCCAGCGTAGGTCACCACGTTCATAGTGACTGATATGATAGCGAGCATTAGTTTGTAATGGTGATTGTCTCGTTGGATAGTATCAAATCTTTGATACACCTTATCCTCGACACCTACACCTCTCATCAGAGACATATTTTGGATAGATTCACTAAAAAATGCTCTTGATATAGATTCGCTCTCTTGTATTTGCTTGTGTCGCTTAAAGACCACGCGTCCATATAGTACAGACAACAAATACACTATAGGCAACAAAACAATCATAGCATAGGCAAAGATAGGCTCTATTATGTATAGTATGACTATCGAATACACTACCTTGACGATAGCGTGACACAAAGAAGGTATGGCATCTACCAAGCCGTTGGTGTATATGGCTGAGTCTGAAAATGCTCTGTTTAGCAAATCTCCACTATGGTATGAGGCAATCGTCCTAATATCTTTGGTAAATATCGCTCTAAGCACACTTGCCCTCATACTCAACGACGTCTTGATGTCCGTGATAGACGATAGATACGCATTGAACGCCATAGCAATAATCATAGACACTATAAGGATAGCGTAATTTATCAAAGCATCAGCGACCTTTTCACCCAAAAAGACAGCGTCTATCAGTTGTCTAGTAGCCAACGTGGTAGATACTGTGAGCAATCCTACCAAAACTGCAGTCAAAGTAATGAAAACAAGTTTTAGATATAGATATTTAGTTGAAAACGTCGAATATTTTTTCAAACCTTACCTCTATTTATTTTGGACATTAATTTGTATAATTTCCCTCTACTTTTGAGTACTCTAGTCACCCAAAATACGTACGTTTTGTACCAACACTCTTTGAGAGTATGATTTATTCCTTTTCTAACGAAACTAGTCACTTCGCCTAGAACTTGGGAGGAGTGTATCTTTTCCAACGTGGTTTGATTATCTCCGACGACATAGATATCGTCACCTTTGACACGGTATACTCTATGTAGCACATAATCACCGTTTTGTCGTCGATAATAGACTATCTTTCCCCTCTTGATACTCTCAATAGGGCTAAGTACCACGCTGTCTCTACCACCTACGAATAATGGCAACATGCTCACACCAGTCACGACAAAAGATACTTCTTTGCCTTCATTTAGTTGGTCGGCTATGACGCCACTCAATCCAGCGACTTTGACTGTATCTACGTTAGACATCTATCGCACCTGCTCGTACTAATTCTTCGATATATTCACTCACGTCTTGGCGAATATCTTCTACCGATACGTTGTACTCACTAGCAATACTGCTCAAAACTTCTTCTAGAGTATGCTCAGTCTTTAGGTAATCCCAGATGAACCCACCTGTTTCGTTGAGTGTCAATACCTTGTGCATAGATACTTCTCCCTCTATAGGGACTAATACCAACATGTCGGCTATATTTCTCAATTGATACTTGTTATTAATCTTCATTAAAAATCCTCTCAAAAGCAATATTTAGAGTGTCAACACTCATATTTGCACCTAATACGTAGGTAGGTATATTGTGATAGATATTGCCGACACTCTCCAAAGTAGCCAACGTCGTAGCATTGAAGGGGTATACGTAAGATTGAGACAAATACTTACTCCTTCTCTCATCCATAGGCAATACGTTTATGCTAGGAGTATCGCTACGTGTCAAAAAAACTACTGCCTTGAGCATAGCATAATCATTTTGATGAACAAAAGACTTGCCACTCCACGGATTACCATACACCCTAAAGCCATCTTCGACAGGCAATATCATAGGACAATCATCATTAAGTATGATAGCGCCTTTGTGCTCTACCCACATACTGGCGTGCGTAGATTTGCCAGTACCAGATGGCGCAGATACGAGTACTGCCTCTCCACGGTAAGATATAGCCGAAGAGTGCAAGAACACGTATCCTCTATGGCAAGCCACTATACGCACAACCTCTCCTATCATATTGAAACATCTCACGTCAATAGGAGCACCACCTATCGGCTCTAAATCTATGCAAGTGATATTTGCACAGGTCAAATCACCAGATATCTCTATAAAAGAGGTGACTTCTCCACTATCTTCTAGTACGTCGTATAGCACGTAATCTCCTCTCTTGCTATAGCCGTATCTGCGATAATACTTCTCCCTGATTATATCTACGTCTGGTATATCTATACTTGTCTTGACGTTGACTTTTATATCAATATCAACCTTATCCGTAGAGCAAATTTCATATTTTTGCATATTACGAATTACAGCGTCACCGCTGTAATTCGTGGCAATATTCATATCTGCTATACGGTAATAATTCATTATTTAGAATATTTCTCCAACAATTCTAGTATAGTCTTCTCATCTTTGCTATCAGGACACTCTATACCGTCAAACAAAGACCACTTTTCTTCGTGCTCTACAGCCTCGTCGTGTGCTAGTTGGTACATAGGAGATAGGCTCTCCATCTCCAACATATCGCTATTGGTAAACGTCTCAAAAGAACAGTTGCCGTCTGGATAATACGCATCATTGTCGTGGGTATGTTTCTTGACAAACAATTGGTTGTGTACAAAATATCCTACTACACCAGCAGTATTTTGCATACCAAACTTAAATTTACGAGTAGCGTTGGTATCCTGCTTGACCGTAATGACGTCATTTCCCCAATATACTCTGCTGTCTGCCATTATGGTATAAGGCCAAAGTGTCAAACTACGATCGCTGAGTAGTTGGTCATAATCCCCTCTCACTACAGGTATAGCCTCCATACCACCTGGACATAGTACGCTTAGAGCCCAAGCAGCACACTCTATCTCCCAATAATTGCGATTGATGACGGTATGCTTAATAGTCATCTCTCCATTGTCGTCCATGGTGATTTGCATGCGCTTTTCGATACCTATGCTATCTTCGTACTGGATAGTGGATACTCCATTGTCGATAAGTTCGTAATCGATAGGACTATTGTCTGGTACGTAAGAACGTACTGCTAGTTCTGGAGAGTGCCATAGACGGTGTCCACCATAGTTAACCCACTCTTCTTGTCCACTAGTACCTAGCAAACTCTCGTCGTTTTGCATAATATTCTCTTTGCCTACAAAACCGTATCTCATCACACGTGGACCTACCTCAGTAGTGACCACAGCCTCTATGATACCATTTGTGATATATACACAATCTTTCCAACCCTTGTATTCGTCCAAATAAACTTTAACCATAATTTTTCTCCTTTTTTAGTATTGTATATTTCCATCGTCAATCGGTGGTACGTTATCATCTTGTGGTGGTGCTAGAGAGTCGTCCATAGGAGGTACGTACTCCTCTTGCAAAGGCGCATTAGTAGTATTCTCACTATTCTTAGGAGCGCTTTTCTTAACCTCCTCCTCTCTAATCTCTGCTCTAGTAAGTTCTCTAAAGGATACTGTTTCACCAGAGAATTTGAGAGGTATCTCTCCTTGTGGTCCATTACGATGCTTGGCTATCTTGAGAGTCACCAACTTGTCCGAAGAAGTCTCGTTTCTATCTTGAGGAGACAAGAATATAACGATATCTGCGTCTTGCTCGATAGAACCAGAATCTCTTAGGTCAAATAGTTGTAGACCACCTTCGTCACTATTACGTTTAGCACCGGCACGGTTGACCTGTGATAGCAACAATACTGGCACTTTGAGTTCCATAGCCATCATCTTGAGTGTACGAGTGATAGAACCTATTTCTTGTTGACGGCTCTCTGCACTCCTACCGTTGGTAGTAGCACCTAGCATAAGTTGTAGATAGTCTATCATGACTAGGTCTAGTCCCTTATCTTTCTTGAGACGACGACACTTGGCTACGATCTCGTTTGGATTGGCCTCCATACTCTCGTCTATGTATATCTCTCCTACGCTAGTCAGCACCTTCTTGGCTGCCCACAATTTCTTGAAGTCGGTATCTCTATCTAGAGTACCACTAGTAGCCCTCTGCATGCTTACTCCACTAACTGAACACAACATACGTTGAGCCAACTGTACAGATGACATTTCTAGAGCGAATACAGCGGCTATTCTCTTTTGCTTTTCGTCGGTGACTGCATTAGCCACTATATTCATAGCCAAAGAAGTCTTACCTATACCAGGGCTAGCAGCCAATATAATAAGGTCAGACTTTTGCAAACCTTTGGTCATTTGGTCAAAGGTAGGCAATCCTGTCATAATACCTCTCATAGATTGAGGATCTCTAGTTATTTGCTCCATACGGTCTAGGGCCTCGCCTAGAGCATTATCAATGGATACTAGATCTCCTCTATCTTCCCTCTTGTTGATATCAAATATCATCTTCTCTGCACTAAGTAGCGTACCTCTGGCATCAGTACTCTCGTATGCCTCTTTGATAATCTCTTGGGAAGTGTGTATGATAGACCTGCGTAGAGCATCTCTACGCACTAGTTCCGAATAATCCTTGACATTGGCGGCAGATGGCACGATACGTGTCAACTCTGTCACGTAAGGAATACCTCCCACCTCATCTAACTTGCCCATATTGTCCAAAGTATCTGTCAAGGTGATAAAGTCTATGTTTTTGTTTGCCTTGACTAGAGTAATCATAGCCTCAAATATAGTACGATGGGCATTGATATAAAAGTCTGACGGTGTATGCCTACCTGTCAATTCCAATGCTACGTTGTTGTCTATCAATATGCAACCTAATAGACATTGTTCGGCTTCTCTATTGTTTGGCATTATTCTGGGTTGTTCCATAATTAATCTCCTATGTGTTTTCTTCTTATTATGAGATATGGTATCAGGAAGGATGCTATCCCTACTATCGCTATGAGGATATACCATATCAAGTTGTTGAGAGTCGTTTGGCTGATGACTACCTCTATGCTATCTACCTGCGACAAGGTGTACTGCCACTCGTGTATATAATTGCCACTAACGGTAGTAAAATTGTCACAGTTGGTAGTGATAGACTTGTAATCTGTAATATATCTATAACTACACTCCATACCGTATATATATTCGCTACTCACACCTATAGTGGATAGGTTGTCCATAAGATACTTGGCAAAATCGCTGTCCAAATATGTGTATTGAGACAACTTTGAGGTGGTCGTTATCTTTTGATATAGCAAAGTATATTCGTAGACGGTATTCTCATCACCTCTGCTAGTACTGTCGCTATGATAATTCGACTTGCGTAGCGAGAGGACGCCATTGAGATATGAGTTTTGCTCAAATCCTACAGTAGCAAAATATTCTACTATAACACTTGCAAACCTATCACGGATATCATCATCCAAGTCTTCTAAACTTATGCTGACTACTTCGGTACTTTGTCTAGTACCATAGGTCTTGGAGTGCTGTATCGACTGCGCACAACCACTCTGTCCTACGACTAGCAAGGGTATGAGTATTGATAATAATATCTTCTTAATCATCTAAACTCTTGAGTTGTATGAGAGTATCCTCAAATACTTTCATAGCAGTCTTAAATACTTCTTTGGTGGATACCAAATCCAAACCTGCTACTGCCAAAGTCTCTAGAGGTGTCTTGCTACCACCTATTGACAAAAACTCTTTGTACTTCTCTAGCGCACCCTCTTCACCTCTAAATATCCTGTCTGCGATAGTCACGGCACATATCATACCAGTCGCATACTTGTACACGTAAAATGCTGAATAGAAATGAGGTATACGAGCCCACTCGTATCTAATCAAATCGTCGCTAACTACCGATTTGCCATAGTATTGTCTATTTAGTCTATGGTATTCATCACTCATTACTTCCCAAGTCAAAGGTTGACCTTGCTCCACCTTTTCGTGAGAAAATTTCTCAAATTCCGAAAACATAGTTTGTCTAAATATCGTCGTACGGAACATATCCAAAAAATACGACAATAGATATTTTTTGAGTTTCTTGTCCTCGGTAGATGCCAATAGATATTTGATGAGCAAAACCTCGTTGACGGTAGATGCTATCTCTGCGACAAATATCTCGTAGTCGTGACACGCATATGGTTGCGCGTGCGAACTATAATACGAGTGCATAGCGTGACCTAATTCGTGCGCTATGGTAAATACGTCGTGAGTAGTCTTGGTGTAATTAAATAATACGTATGGATGCACTCCATACACTCCCCAGGAATATGCACCACTTCTCTTGCCTTTGTTCTCATATACGTCTACCCAACCGTCTGTCAGGGCTGTATTGATGACGGAGATATAATCCTCTCCCATCACACCTAGCGCTTTCTTGACCAAATCGCAAGCATCCTCGTACTCTAGTTTGATATCAGCACCTTCGCAAATAGGCACGTACATATCGTACATATGGAGTTTGTCGTATCCTAGAGCCTTTTTGCGATATGCTACGTATGAGTGGAGAGTCTTGAGTGCTCCATGGATAGAAGATAGCAAATTTGTATACACTTTGGGGTTGATATCCTCTCTAGATAGCGCCTTGGCCATAGCAGATTTGTATCCTCTAGCCTCTGCGTAAAACACGTCTTTTTTTACACTACCAGAATATACTGCAGATATAGTATTGATTATATCCTTGTATGCTCCAAACATAGAGGTAAACGCACGCTTACGCACTTTGCGATCAGGAGACTGCAAAAAGTACGAATATCTACCGTGAGACATATCCATATCTCCCTCTGGAGTCTTGACCTTGTCCCACTTGATATCTACGTTGTCTATCATGGAAAATATGTTTTCAAATCCACCACTAAAACTGCCGACTTTGGAGAGGATTTTCTCTTCCTTCTCACTGAGGATATGTCTCTTGTCTTTAATAATCTTCTTTAGATAAGGAGCATATGCCACAAATTCACTCTTGCTGGCTATATCGGATAGTCTAGTAGTGCTAAATTTGGTCAATTCTGGAGTGATAAATGACGTAATCTCTCCAAACTTGACTGCTAATCTCTCTACTCTATCAGTCATGGCTTGGTACTTGGTATTTGATTCGTCAGTATGATAATGCATAGTTGCATAGGCTATGAGTCTACCAAACTTTTTGGACAAATCACTCTCTAAGTCTAGACACTCTAGTAGCGACGATTCGTCTGCTAGTTTGCCTTGATAACCAATCAACTCTTGCATGCGAGTGGATATCTGGCTATACAAGTCCTCCCAGTCGTCATCACTAGCCACCAAGTCGGTGAGTCTCCACTTGTACTTCGCATCTATACTGTCTCGATTTATTAGTTTTTGCATATTTACTCCTCACCTATTATGCCTAGTCCCGTGCTAGACTCTATCGAATCAATTATTTTATTTAGAGTCTCGTCGTCCAATCTCTCTTGGTGCGTCTCGTATGATCTCATCACTCTCATCACTTGAGTAAAAGATACCCTTTGTCCTATCTCAATCTGTGGCATAGTACTAAATGTGTCCCACAGTATCCTAGTCACTTCTGCTAGTCCCTTATGGTCCTTGCCCTTGTAAAATAGCATATCGTGATACTCTATACCGTCTTTGAGAATAGTCTCGGTGTCCATACCCAAAAAATATCCTATCTCCACGCTAGTATCTTGTGAAAGAATACTGCGAAGATTATTAAAATACCTCTTGGCAGGTTTGTAGGTAATAGAGATATATATAATCAACCAAATTATCCAAATCGCTAGCGTCAAAGAATTGATAATATAATACAAAGCATCAGTCTCTCCCCACTCTAACACCAACAACTTCGTTACAAAAATACCTGCGTTGATAAGTAATCCTATCACAATAGACAAGATTAGAATTAGTCTCACTTTGGTGTATTCTCTCTTGGTAGATTCGTAATATTCGTGTGTATAAAGATGAGTCATATAGACTAAATTACCCCACTATAATTAAAATATTTTAATTATTATAACACCGTTTGCAAGTTTTTACAACATAAATTGCACCTTAATTTATAATTTTAGGAGTTTTTTTGCAAAAACTACACACAATAACATTGTAGCCAACCAAGGAGTGATTTATGAAAATTAAAAAAATTAGAAAATTTATTCCAAATCAAACTGACGAAAGTAAGTCTGGCACTAACTACGGAGAAGGTCCTAGTTTTGATCCGTTAGGTTCATATACAGGAGTACCTTTCGTAGTAGAAGAGCCTATTCAGGACGCCGACGATCTCTAAAGTTTGACCTTGAGAGGCATATCACCTGCACCAAGTAGCAACACAAAACTATCTTTGTCAACGTGAGCAACTATATCCTCACAAATGTGTGCCATAGGTAGATAAGTGACTTTTTTGAGACGAGAGACTAGACCTGTGTACAATTGATACGCACTAAGTCCGTCTGTCGGACTCTCTCTAGCAGGATATTCCTCTACTATGACTACCTCGTCTGCCATATCAAAACAACCCAAAAATTCATCATACAACTGCAATGTACGAGAATAAGTATGAGGTTGAAAAACGGCGACTATTTTGGAGGTGGTCACCTGTCTTGCAGTAGCAAGCACGGCTTTGATTTCGCAGGGGTGGTGAGCATAATCCGAGACTACTTTTGCACCACTTGTAGTGGGCAAATACTCAAAGCGTCTGAGAATTCCTCGATACTTTGATAATGTAGTAGACACACTACTAGCATCTACTCCTAGCCTTACGGCTACGGCGTAGGATACTAACGCGTTGGCTACGTTGTGTTTACCATACACCTTTAGACTTATCTCATCACCTCTCACCCCGTTAAATACCGGGGTAAATACATATCTACCATTTACATTTCTAACCTCGTCAGCAAAAATATCTTTGCCGACGGTTATAGAATTTTTGTCCACTAGACAACTCTCACCAAACACGCAAAATCCCTCGTCTATCACACTATTTGCAAACGCAACGAAAGTCTGCTTGACACTATCGATACTCTCATAACAATCCGGATGGTCAAAGTCAACGTTTAGCACGATAGCGACCTGTGGCTTTAGAGTGAGTAGGCTATGTTTATATTCGCACGCTTCGGTGATAAAATAATCGTATCCACCTGCCACACCTCCTACGCCTAGAGAGGTTAATTCTGCCCCCAAGTGACAAGTCGGCGATAGCCCAGCGTCCATAAATATCTCGCTCAACATACCACTCACAGTACTCTTGCCGTGAGTACCCGCGACGGCTATCACTTGACGATAATCTCTAGACAAATTAGCCAAAAACACGCTCCTCTCAACACACAAAATCCCCTTGGACCTAGCGAAACTCAACTCCTCGTCATCTAGAGGTATAGCGCCAGTATATACAACCAAATCAACGTCATCAAGCACGCTAATATCTGCTCCTATACATACACGAATACCCCTCTTCGTTAGGTACTCATAGCGATAATTGTACGACATGTCCGAACCTGTCACCAATGGTACTTGACTAGAGCAAATGATAGCCAAAGAACTAAGGCTAGAGCCTAATATACCTATAAAATGAACGTGTGAAAAACCTTCTAAATATTTCATATATTATGATATGAAGGTCTGCAAAATATTGTGAAAATGCAAAAATCATTGGATTTCAATTTTTTGGCAAAAATTTTGTAAAAATGCGATTTATTGACTAAAAAAACAAAAAAATGTGTGATTTTAAGCAAAAATAACGAAATTTTTTAAGAATTTTGCTAAAAATATTTGCTACACGCTAAAAAATAGTTTATAATGTATCTAGTGTAGTGGGGTTTACACAATAATTAAGGTTGGTGAAAATTATGATGATTACAGACGTTCGCATTAGAATTGTCAAGAAGGATGATGCCAAATTGAAGGCAGTTGCATCGATTACTATTGACGATTGCTTCGTAGTACACGACATCAAGGTTATCGAAGGGGCTGAAGGCAACTTCATCGCTATGCCAAGTCGCAAGACTCCAGAGGGCGAATACAAGGACATCGCACATCCTATCAAAGTGGCAACTAGAGAAGAAATAAAGAATCTAATTCTCTCCGCATACGCCAAAGCAGTAGCTGAAGCGGACGCAGAGTAACAGTATTTAGCCCCATTACCTATATGAGTAAAAAATCGGTATCGAAATGATACCGTTTTTTTATAAAAATAATTCTTCCCTTATCCTTGACGCTGAGTATATTTATCCACACGTCCCCCTATCGACATTTTAATATCTAACAAATAAAAAAAAGTTTGGGCAAATTTGCTGTTCCGTTAGGGATTTTTAGTTCGTATTAAAAATGTAGCCCACTATACTTCGCAAAAAGCGAAATATGGTGGGCTTTTCTTATCCACAAAAGATTAATTAATATAAGTTATATTTTTAGCCTCATGGCTAAAAGTGATATGCAAGTATCTTGCGTTATATTTTGACCTGTGGTCAAAGTTATATTATATTTGCCATAACTTACCCTGTGGGTAAATATAACTTTGCATAGCAAAATATAACTGCGAAAGCAATATAACTTGCCGATAGGCAAATATAGTTGTGGCGTAACGATAAATCCCTATCGCTACGCCACTAATACCCAAACTTGTTTATTTTATTCTTCTTCCTCTTCTGGCAAGATAGCATTGTGATATACGTTTTGAACGTCGTCGTTGTCCTCTAGCATATCTATAAGTTTTAGGACACTATCCACTTTGTCTAGAGGGTCTACCATATCGTTGGCTACCATCTCTAGTTCTGCACTCTCTACCTTGAGGCCATTTGCCTCCAACGCATTTTTGACTGCCATCAATTCGGTAGGATTGCAGTATATACAAAATACCTCTCCCTCGTCTACCAAATCATCTGCGCCTGCCTCTAAAGCATACATCATCATATCCTCTTCGGAATAACTCTCCTTTTGCACTATGATGACGCCCTTGCGAGTAAATAGATAGGATACAGAGCCCAATGCTCCACCCATTTTGTCAAATGCGTGTCTTACCTCACCACCCGTACGATTACGATTGTCGGTGAGAGTCTCCACTACAAATGCTGTACCTGCAGGTCCAAATCCTTCGTATACAATTTCTTCGAAATTGACCTTGTCTCCTTCGCCTGCTGCTTTCTTGATACTACGTTGGATATTGTCGTTTGGCATATTAGCCGCTTTGGCTTTGGTAATTACCATCTTGAGTTTGAAGTTGGTATCAGGGTTTGGTCCACCCATCTTGACAGCCATGGCTATCTCACGGCCTATTTTGGTAAATACGTTTGACCTAGCCTTGTCAGCCTTGCCTTTTCTTGCTTGAATATTGTGCCATTTGCTATGTCCTGACATATGATTTCCTCCTATTTGTTGAGATAACGGAGCATATACATAGATATACCCCCTGCTACAGATGCGTTGAGAGACTCCATACCTTTGTCCATAGGCAACGACAGGGAGATATTAGCATTTTTTCTAAAAATATCACTAATACCGTGTGCCTCGCTACCTACGACTAGCGCCACATTATCTCCGTCGCATTTGTAGTCAAATATATTGTTGCCTGCCATATCTAATATGGCTATATCGTGACCGACACTACGTAGACAAGATATCACCTCTGGGGCAGTACCTTCGTAGATATTCACTCCAAATATACCTCCCATAGATGCCCTCACGGCTTTGCCAGCATAGGGATCTGTGCTGTCTATGAGGTATACGTCTCTGTATCCCGTAGCAACGGCAGTACGTATAAGCGTACCCATATTGCCAGGATCGGTCACACCGTCCATAACTAGACATCTGCTACTAGGTGGCTTGATAGATAAGTCTGGGATATCGTATACACCTACCACTCCTTGAGGAGTGACTGTGCCACTTATCTTGGACAACTGCTCCTCACTCACCAAATAGCACTCTGTAGGAGAAGACTTGATTCCGTCTAGACAACTCTCTTGGGTGACTAGTAGCATACGAGCAGGTATATCCAAATCCTTGATAAGATTGTATCCCTCAGCCAAAAACAAACCCTTTGCTCTACGCACGGATCTATCTTTGAGGGTAGATAATTCCTTGACTAACGCCTTGGTTGCAATCATCATAAGCGCACCTATTATACAAAATTAGCCTTCTACAGAAGGCTAAATTGTACTAATTATTTTGAAAGTTGAGCCTTGGCGGTCTCACAAAGTTTAGCAAATGCACTAGTGTCATTATAAGCCAAATCTGCAAGTATCTTACGGTTGAGGGTGATACCTGCTAGTTTTAGACCGTGCATTAGTTTGGAGTATGATAGACCATTGATACGAGCACCTGCATTGATACGTGCTATCCATAGTTGTCTAAAATCTCTCTTCTTGAGTTTACGTCCTACGTATGCGTAGGATTGAGACTTCATAACAGCCTCGCGTGCTACTCTGTATAGTTTGCTCTTCGCACCAAAATAACCTTTGGCTAGTTTAAATATTTTTCTACGCTTCTTAACAGCGTTAACTCCTCTCTTAATTCTCATTGTCCACTACCTCCTATTATGCATGAATCATTGACTTAATAGTGCTAGATATAGTAGCATCTACGTACGCTCCCTTTCTCAAGTGAGCTTTTCTCTTGCTGGATTTCTTGGTCAAGATATGGTTCTTACCGCAATGAGCCATCTTTACCAAACCACTCTTCTTCACGCGAAAACGCTTCTTTGCGCCGCTGTGTGTCTTCATTTTAGGCATAACTAAATTCCTCCAAAATATTATTCAATTAAATTTATTTCTTTGCAGGTGAGAAAATCATAGCGATAGTACGGCCTTCTTGTTGAGCCTTTTTCTCAACTATACCGTTTGAGCCTATCTTCTCTGCAAACGAATTCATAATCTCCATGGCAATCTCTGGGTGAGCCATCTGTCTACCCTTGAGCCTGATAGATGCGCGCACTCTATCGCCTGATAACAAAAACTTGATAGATTGCTTGGCTTTGACGTCTAGGTCGTGGTCATCTATAGTGGCTGATAGCCATATTTCTTTGAGTTCTACCACCTTTTGATTTTTGCGAGCCTCTTTCTCCTTCTTGATGAGTTCGAAACGATACTTGCCATAATCCAAAAACTTACATACTGGTGGTACTGCTTGAGGAGATATCTTAACAAGATCTAGATTTCTCTCGTCAGCCATAGCATTTGCCTCGTCAGCAGACATAATGCCTAGCATCTCTCCCTTTTCGTCAATCACTCTAACCTCACGATCCCTAATCTGATCGTTGATTTGCAACTCTTTGATAATCGTATCCTCCAATCAATAAAAAATGGATAACGCATAAAGTTATCCATCACCGAAAATACACGCTAGGTGTAAAACTTTCAACTGATAACCTGTCGGCTAGTACCGTAGGTGAGAATAACTTCTGCTTTCGGTAGATATAATACCACCTCTATTATTATTTGTCAAATGAAAATATGTGTTTTTTTGCTAAATTTTTGCTATTTTTTCATTCAAATACCGTATTTAATATCTTTTTCACTCTATCTTCGATATATTCTCCTTCTCTCCACTTCTCAAGGTAATAAAATACTCTCTGTATGGTCATATCGCTATTGTCGTTGCCTACGTAATACCTAGCACGTTTTTGAGAAGGTTTTTTGAGATTGAGACTAATCATAAATGAGAGCAAGTCGTATTTATCCTCCTCGCTAGCACCACCTTGATAAAATTCTTTGACTAATCCTATCAGCCACTCCCAATTTTTTCGTAACGGCAAAAAACTAAAATGATATATATCGTCTAGATGTATCTCATCTCTCTCTCGTATCGTC
>JAGBSX010000055.1 GCA_017631635.1 Clostridia bacterium
AAAGCACACCAACTCGGTGTGCTTTTTGTGTATAATGAGGTATGATTGACAAGGGAGATTTGAACAGGTGGGCAGTCGCAGACCGATATCTCCTGTGGAGATGTCGCCACCTCGGCGTGTCGAGGAGATACACAGTATCGACGATGAGCAAATCCCTCTCTCTCCGCCAGAAAAAAAGCACACATTTGTCTACCAAGACAATGTGTGCTTTTTTCAACTAAATCCGCCTCCGTCGGGATAAATCCCACTAACGTGGGATGAAATCGCTAAAGCGATGAATCTTGCTTTGCAAGGTTAAGGGAGGCAGATTTAATTTAATCTTAAGCCGCAGGCGGAAGATTTCTTCAGAGCACCGCGAGGATTTCATCGTACAACACACGATTTCATTAAAGATGCAGCCTCTCGCCTTGATTTATTTGAAAAAGTGTGATATAATGCTCTTCGATAAATAAGAATTGGCTAAAAGGTGTGTTTTGATTGATTTTATGGATACGTTGCCATAAAATATAACTCTTGATTATGAAAAAGAATAATACAAAATTGATGTGTATATCAGGAATATTTTCGGCGTTGGTTTTCGTCGTAACGGCGTATCTACACATACCCACGTACAACGGCTACGTGCATTGTGGTGACGGACTAATATTCCTCGCAGCATGCCTAATGCCGATGCCCTACTCAATAGTAATCGGTGCTACGGGTGCTATGCTAGCAGACCTACTGACAGGATTCGCGATATGGGCCCCTGGCTCAATGATAATCAAGGGATTGTTGACTCTCCTATTCACTACCAAGTCAACTAAAATCATAACAAAAAGAAATCTGGTAATGCTTTTGCCTGCAGCACTAATTTCTACGGTGGGATATTATCTATATGAAGTATTGATAACTGGTAGTTTCACAGCCTCTTTGTCAGGAATCCCAGCCTCGCTTATCCAAGCACTGGTGAGCAGTATCCTTTTCGTAGTCGCAGGTCTAGCAATGGACAAATACAACGTCAAGAAAAAAATCTTAGAGGACTAAATCTATGATGACTATAACTTATACAGGTAAAAATTCAATATACATAAATATGACTAACAGGTGTCCATGTGACTGTGTATTTTGCCTAAGACACAACAAAGACCATGTTTTTGAGTCTGACTCCCTCTGGCTCGAAAGAGAGCCTACCGTCAAAGAAATTTGCGATAGTATAGACACTTGGGATTTGGAAAAATATGACGAGATTGTATTTTGTGGATATGGAGAGCCTACCGAACGATTGGACGACCTTCTAGAGGTGGCTACCTACGTCAAATCAAAAGGTAAAATAAAAACACGCATCAATACAAACGGTCTGACTGATTTAATATATGAAGATAAAGTTGCCCACAAACTAAAAGGTCTGATTGATACAGTTTCTATCAGTTTGAACGCAACTAACAAGGTCGATTATTTGAAATTAGTTCGTCCCAAGTTTGGCATTGACTCATATGATGCAATGTTAAGTTTTGCAAAGGATTGTACCAAGTACGTACCCGAAGTAATCATGACCGTCGTGGACGTCGTGACGAGCAAAGAGGAGCAAGAGCGTAGTCGTGAGATTTGTGAGTCAATCGGTGCAACACTTCGCATCCGTCCGTACGAAGAAAATTGAGAGTATAATTCACCTTGACAAATAAAAAACGCACTCAAGAGAGTGCGTTTTTTGATATGCTCGAAGATTTTGAGTAAGGGTATATGTAGGCACAATTATTTGCCTTGTATAAAATCAAGAGCATCTCTCTCCTCCAAGTGATTTTAAAAAACACAGTAGCCACCTAAAGTTAGGTGGCTACTATTCTATTCCGTCAGTTAATTCTTCGAAAGTCGTATTAAGAACTTTGATAATTTTCATAAGGTTATATAAAGAAGGCTCTACTTTATTACATTCCCACTCACTAACTCTTTGTTGCGTGGTGCTCATTTCTTTAGCAAAGTCGTTTTGACTAATTTTGTTTAGTTTCCTTATGTTTTTCAAATTTTCTCCAAAAGTACTCATATTAATATATTACACTAAATTAAGTGTTTTTACTTGACATACACTATATTTAGTGTTATTATGTTAATAATTAACAACAAAGGAGAATATTATGTCAGACGGTGGCGGATTAGGTTTTTTTGGTGTTGTAGGAGCAATTATTGTAGCCGTTTTAGTTTTATGCGTTTTATGATAAAACCATACATAACATTAAACAATAATCAAAAAAAATATTTACTATTTTATTATATTTTAATGTTTGCAACAACGATTCTTGCGTACTGCTTGAATTCTTATCTGATAAAACCAAATATAAACGAATTTGATTCTTCAATAAATTTTTTTATGCATAATTATTTTAATGATATATGGGCAGGGATATTTATTGCTTCATTATCAAACTTTTTAGCAATAAGAAAAAATAAATGTTTCAATAATTTTTGGTTTTATTTTATATTATGGATTTTAGAATCAACTACTTGGGAGATGCTTAGACCATTTGTTTTAATGTTCTTTAATCCCTTTAACAAAACCCCCAAATTTTTGTGAGAGGATTTTTTAGCATATGCAACAGGTACTTTTTTCGTATATGTTATAACAACCTTAATAATTAAACACTATGAGTATAAAAGATCCTAAAAATATTTTTGACTTTTTATCTATAATTTTTGTTATATTTCTTTTATCTCTTTTATAAAAAAAGATTGTTATTTAAAATTTTGAATATAATTATTGTTTTATAACTAAGGAGGTTAAAAATGAAAAAAACAGTAACTGTTATAATGTTGGTTATAACTATGTTTTTGTGTTCTTTCTCTATTATGGGATGTAGTGACAAGGATAATTGTATTATATGCGGTGGTTCTGGTTATTATCAAAAGAAAGATTGCCCAGGTTGCTAAGTAAATTGTAATTAATTGGCTTTCCTACCACTAAAAACAAGGCACACCAACTCGGTGTGCTTTTTGTGTGAAAGGATATTGGAATAATCAAGAG
This sequence comes from Clostridia bacterium, assembly GCA_017631635.1. GTDB lineage: Bacteria > Bacillota > Clostridia > Christensenellales > RUG350 > RGIG9417. Next base: position 2,996 of record JAGBSX010000055.1, read on the forward strand.
TGGTATAAAATAATGCAATAATATCTATGTGATTGATTTTGAAGGATAAGGTATGATATAATGTAGGTATCAAACGACTAGAGGGTGATTGTATGAAATGTTTCGTATTGATGGAGGGGGAGTATTTTAAGAGAGGTACTACTCCACAAGTAGACGCAAGTCAAGAGATAGAAAATAAAATAAACGATATATGCCAAAACTGGCAAGTGAGAGACCTACACCAAGAAAATGGATACTCTCTATACGCTTATGATGAGGACGACAACGTACAATCTTCCAAAAGATATGAGCCTCTAGACCCAGATAGTTTCGTAATCAGAGGAGATGAGGTGCTAGGGTACTTCGCCGACCACTTCGGCGAATCGGGATACGTAGTATTTGACGGTAGCAAACAAGTGAGCGTATGTGATTATGATTGGTCAGATTATAGCGGTGGCTCTAACAAGGTAAATAGAGGTCATATACAGATAGTCGCTAGACCTGACACGGACACAAATCCATATCACGACGTACCTAGATTTCACAGTCAAGAAGAATATGACGATTATATAAAATGGAGAGATTAGTAGTACCATATAAGCATAAAAAGTGAGAGATTGAGTAAAAAGAACTTGATTTTTTGAAAATAATATGGTATCATAGTCAAAATATAAAATACTGTGATGAGAAATAGTAGGTCAACTAGAGTATACAGAGAGAAGGCGGTCGGTGCAAGCCTGATACTCGATAGCCGAACCCGTCTCGGAGTAGCGAAGTGAAATGACCATAGGTACAAACTTCGTCGGGCTCTCCCGTGATAGAGATAATTGAGTGCGAAACGACAGTTTCGAATATAGGTGGTAACACGGACTAATAGTTCGCCCTATGCAACAAGCATAGGGCTTTTTTAATGCAAGGAGGTATAGTATGAAACTCGACAAACTCGTAGGTGAAAGATTTAAAGAAAGACCATCCGACTGTATGGTGGATAGCCATGCTCTAATGGTGCGTGGTGGTTATATGAAATACGTGGCTAACGGTATATTCTCTCAATATATGCCACTCAAGCGTATCACTCGCAAAATTGAGCAAATAATTCGTGAGGAGATGGACGCCATAGACGGTCAAGAGGTACTCTTCCCTGTCGTAATGCCTGCTACTCTATGGCAAGAGAGTGGCAGATACGAAAGTATAGGCAAAGAACTAGTTCGTTTTGCCGATAGAAGTGGCTCTCCTCTCGTACTAGGTATGACTCACGAAGAGGCTGCAGTACAACTAGTCAGAGAATACGCTCAATCGTATCAAAAATATCCATTTATGATATATCAAATACAGACCAAATTTCGTGATGAGGCTAGACCAAAGAGTGGTCTAATACGTGTGCGTGAGTTTACTATGAAAGACGCATACTCATTCCACACCTCTCAAGAGGACCTAGAGCAATACTACGACAAGTGTCACAAAGCATACGAGCGCATATTTGCTAGAGCAGGTATACCTGAGGTAGTATCGGTAGCATCCGACTCTGGTATGATGGGTGGTAGCATATCTCACGAATTTATGCTACTCACAGACATAGGCGAAGATAGTATCGCTATATGCTCAGAGTGTGATTATCGCGCTAATATGGAGGCTGCCGAAAATATAATAGATTACGTGAGGACTATGCCATCAGAGGATTTGAAAAAGGTGCATACTCCATCTCAACGTACTATAGAGGAAGTATGCTCTTACCTAGGTGCAGAACCAAAGAATTCGTGCAAGGCTGTGGTATATCAACGCAATATAGACGACAAGTACATAGTGCTATTCCTACGTGGAGACCTAGAGGTCAATGAGACAAAACTAACTAATTATTTAGGATTTGACATACACCCTGCCACCATCACAGAGGATAGTCCTATAGTAGCAGGATTCATAGGACCTATGGGGCTAGAGGGGGACATGATGGTGCTATACGACCACTCCCTCAAGGATATGAACAACCTAGTGTGTGGCGCTAATGAGACTGATTATCACTACACCGGTCTAGATATGGCTAGAGATGTCAAAAACGCAGAATATCACGACTTCGCAAAGATACAACAAGGTGGCATTTGCCCTAAATGTGGCAAGCACTCTATCACCGTATCTAGAGGTATAGAGGTAGGCAATATATTCCAACTAGGCGTCAAGTACTCAAAGGCTATGAATATGACTTATATCGATAGCGAAGGCAATAGCCAATACCCTATAATGGGTTGCTACGGTATAGGCGTAGGCAGACTAGCAGCCGCTGTGTGCGAGGTGCATCACGACGATTACGGTCCTATTTGGCCAAAGGCTATAGCGCCATGGCAGGTACACCTATGCGCCGTGCGTTCGGACAACGAAGAAGTCAAAAACTTCGCAAACAATCTATATGAGCAACTACTAGCCAAAGGAGTAGAGGTCATATACGACGATAGAAATGTGAGCGCTGGTATAATGTTCTCCGACGCAGACCTACTAGGCGTACCATACAGAGTGATAGTCAGCCCTAGAAATCTAGGTCAAAACGTAGTAGAGATAGTGTCTAGAGACAAAACTCTCAAGACCACCGTACCTATGGGTAGCGCACTAGACGAGATACTCAAATTGATATAATCAACTAAATAATTGGCATACTCTCCTAAATAACTGACGTGAGTGTGCCAATTTTTTTATAAAAACAAAAAAAGATTGCAAGTTAAATACTAATGGTTTATAATATAATCATCAAAGGTAAAAGGTTCAATATGCACAAACTATCAATAGATAAAATAAATCAACTGATTAACGATAAGTATAGGCCTATGTACCACTTTGCTTCACCTGCTACTAATTGTCACCCTGGTGATGCAAACGGCGCTATATGTGACCTAACCATATGTGCAATCTCCACAACTAACGAATATTAAATCAAAAAAAACACTCCCTAGTCGCTCTTCCCGTAGGGAACTAGCGACAACTAAATAAATCCTTACGGATTTGTGATATTTGCCTTACGACAAGTGATATTGCCTATCGGCAGTGATATTTGCCTATGGCAAGTGATATTGCCTATCGGCAGTTATATTTGCCTATGGCAAGTTATATTGCTTACGCAGTTATATTTTGCTAACGCAAAGTTTTATTTTCCCTTTCGGGAAAGTTGTGGTAAATATAATATAACTTTGATCGAAAGTCAAAATATAACGCAAAATAGTTTTTCATATCACTTTTAGCCACAAGGCT
>JAGBSX010000056.1 GCA_017631635.1 Clostridia bacterium
ATGACGGGGGACGGTGTCAACGACGCCCCTGCGCTCAAAGCCGCCGATATAGGTTGCGCTATGGGTATCACGGGTACTGACGTGGCAAAGGGCGCATCAGATATGACTCTCACCGACGACAACTTCGCCACCATAGTAGACGCAGTTGAGGAAGGTAGAGGAATATATGCTAATATCAAGAAAGTCGTAGGATTTTTGCTAGGTACTAATATAGGCGAGATAGTGACGGTATTTTTCGCTATGCTACTATGGCACGAGACTCCACTACTATCTATGCAACTACTATGGATCAATCTAGTCACGGATAGCCTACCTGCTATCGCGCTAGGTATGGAGCCTGTCGAAAAAGACGTGATGAAATATCCCCCCAAGCCCAAGGATGAGGGCATATTCGCAGGTGGACTAGGAGTACGCATAGTACTACAAGGTCTGATGTTTGGTATATTAGCGCTAGTAGCCTTTTATATAGGTAAGGTCGCCACAGGCACGCTAGAGGGTGGACAGACCTTGGCATTTATGACGCTATCGGTATCACAGGTGCTACAAGCCTTCAATATGCGTAGTGACAAGTCTCTATTTAGCATAGGACCATTTGGCAACAAGAAACTAAACCTCGCTTGCTTGGTATCATTAGTACTCGTGTCGTTGGTGATGTTTACACCACTCAGAGGACTATTCCAACTAGCATCACTAGACGCGACGCTATATCTCATAGGTCTAGGTCTCGCGCTGATACCTACGGTAGTGATGGAGTTGTCCAAAGCCTTGGGACTAATCAAGCACAAATAATAAAAAAAAGCACGCTTATTGCGTGCTTTTAATTTGTGTCAGTCTGCGTATCCATCGGGGTTGTTGGACTGCCATCTCCAGGAGTCTATACACATACGCTCCACGTCGTACTTTGCCTCCCAGCCGAGTTCTTCTCTAGCCTTCTTGGGGTCTGCGTAGCACTCTGCTACGTCGCCTGCTCTACGAGGCGCTACTACGTAAGGGATATCTCTGCCACTAGCCTTCTTCATAGCGTTTAGCATATCTAGTACCGAATATCCGTGACCAGTACCTAGATTGTAGGTGACTAGACCAGGATTGGTGACTAGTTTGTCGATAGCCTTGAGGTGACCGTTTGCTAGGTCTTCTACGTGTATATAATCTCTCACACCAGTACCGTCTGGGGTAGGGTAATCGTCTCCAAATACGTTTAGTCTAGCGAGTTTGCCTATGGCTACTTGGGTGATATATGGTAGTAGGTTGTTGGGGATACCCTTGGGGTCTTCGCCTATGAGACCACTCTCGTGAGCGCCGACCGGATTGAAGTAGCGTAGCAAGGCTACGTTGAAGGTAGGGTCTGCCTTGCATATATCACGGAGCATATCCTCTATCATTAGTTTGGTCGCACCATAAGGGTTGGTGGTAGAGAGAGGAAAATCTTCGGTGATAGGCACACTCTTGGGTGTGCCATATACGGTAGCAGACGAACTAAATACCAAGTTGTTTAGACCATTTGCTCTCATAGCGCCTACTAGGTTGAGGGTAGATATGAGGTTGTTGGAGTAGTACCATAGAGGTTTTTGGACGCTCTCGCCCACAGCCTTTAGACCTGCGAAATGGATAGTAGCATCAGCCATCACCTCTGCTATTACCTTGTCGGTAAATGCCTTGTCTACGAGGTCTCCTACTATGAGTGTAGGTCGCTTGCCGGTGATAGTCTCTATCCTGTCTATGACACCTGCTTTGCTATTTGAGAGATTGTCTACTATGACTACTTCGTCTCCACGGTTGAGTAGTTGTACTACGGTGTGGCTACCTATATAACCTGCGCCACCTGTGACTAATATTTTCATTGTATTGCTCCTAGATGTATTTATATCATTATAGCACCGAGAGAGCAGTTTGGCAACTACAAAAAGTCAACATTTTTACAAAAAAAGAGAATTTGGAGCAAAAAGGCTTTTTTGATAGTAGACTTTTTGGTATAATTAGTTGCAAGGTGCTAGTTATTGTTGTATAATAATTATTGTTAGAAAAAGAGGTGACTTATGAATATTTACCAAGCGATAGAAGACATCATTACCTACGCAGAGATACATCTGTATGCAGATTATCTAGACCACGAATATTTTAGAAATGCAGTATTCAACTTGCTCAATCTACACGTAGACGGCGAATACTCTCACTCTGACGAAGATGCTATCGCATCTTTGGACGTGCCAGATAGCGTAGCCAATCCTATAGTAGATTACGCTATAGAGCAGGGTGTAGTGGAGGATATAGATAGAGAACTCTTCAAGACTGCCCTCATGGGTATATTTACCCCACGCCCCTCAGAGATAACGGCTACTTTTGACTGCCTACCTACCGAGGAGGCTACTAGGTATCTATACGATATGGGTATCAAGAGTGATTATATCAAACTCACCTCTATCAAGAAGAACAAATATTGGGTATATCCTACCTCCAAGTGCGACCTAGAGATAACTATCAATCTCTCCAAGCCAGAGAAGGATAATAGGGAGATTGCTAGACTTCGCACAGCCCCCCAATCGGGATACCCCAAGTGTATGTTGTGCAAAGAGAATATCAATTATCAAGGTAGAGTAGGTTTTCCTGCTAGACAGACTTTGCGCTACGTACCTATTACTCTCAACGGAGAGAACTTCTATATGCAGTATAGTCCTTATCTATACTTTGACGAGCATTGTATCATATTTAGCGAGGAGCATAGTCCTATGACTATGAATAGGGCTACTTTTGAGAGACTAGTAGATTTCACTAGGATATTCCCTAGTTATATAGCCGGCTCAAATGCTTGTATACCTATCGTAGGTGGCTCTATACTCTCACACGAGCATTACCAAGGTGGAGGACACCTCATGCCCGTGCATTATACACAGGCAGAGTGCGAGTACTCACACCCACTATATAGCGACGTCAAGGTGTACAAGCAAGATTGGTTCAATACAGATATTAGACTAGTGAGTGATGACCCTGCGAAGTTGGTAGACCTAGCCGAATATATATTCAATGCTTGGCAAGGCTACTCTGATGAAAGTGTAGGAGTTATCGCCAAGACTAGCGATATTCACAATGCTATCACACCTATCGCTAGGAGAATAGGGGATAGTTATACTCTCGACCTACTACTACGAAACAATCGTACTGACGAGAGATATCCAGATGGTATATTCCACGCGCATCCAGAGTATCATAATATCAAGAAGGAGGGTATAGGGCTCATAGAGGCTATGGGACTATTTATCCTACCAGGCAGACTAGACAAAGAATTAGCCCTAGTCAAGCAATATCTCAAGGGAGAGAGGGTGGACGTAGACTATACGCTAGAGGACAACGTTCTGTATAAGCACAAAGATATGGTAGACGAACTATTGTCTAGATACCCTCTACCTCTATCGGAGGAGGAGGCTGACAAGGTAGTCAAGGACTACGTAGGAGAGGTCTGCAAGAATATACTAGACAACACAGCCGTATTCAAGGGAGACGAGGCTGGCAAGATTGCTTTTGACAAGTTTATGTCAAGTATGGGATTTAGCAAGGTATAGTGTCGAGTACATGCAATCATAGCGTACTAGGAGAGGTAATATATGTTAGTAGACAAGAGAATAGAAGAACTAGCCTACAATCTAGTCAATTATAGTTGTAGACTACAAAAGGGAGAGAAAGTGCTTATCGAGGCATTTGATATAGACTACCAACTAGTAGCCTGCATAGTTAGAGAGGCTTTTAAGGTGGGAGCATACCCCTTTGTCGAGACTTTCAACAACCGTATCACTAGAGAATTACTCATAGGTGGAGACAAGGATTTGTTTGGATATATGGCGAAGTACGCCTCGCTACGTATGGGCGAGATGGACGCATATATAGGTATCAGAGGTGGCTCAAATGCGCTAGAGCATAGCGACGTGCCTAGTGAGAATATGAGAGATTACGTCAAGTATTACTCTCACCCCGTTCACCACGACCTACGCGTCAAGGGTACGAAGTGGGTAGTGCTACGCTATCCTACTCTAGGTATGGCACAGCAGTCGGGTATGTCCACAGAGGCATTTGAGGATCTCTATTTCAACGTGTGCAATCTAGACTATAGCAAGATGGACAAGGCTATGGACAGTCTCAAAGAGATACTAGACCACGCAGACAAAGTGCGTATCGTAGGACCTGGCAAGACCGACCTGTCTTTCTCTATCAAGGGCATAGGCTCGGTCAAGTGTAGTGGACACCTCAATATCCCAGACGGAGAGATATACACAGCGCCTGTGAGAGATAGTGTCAACGGAGTGATACAGTACAATACCCCCTCTATCGAAGACGGATTTCAATTTGAAAACGTCTGCTTGACCTTCCGTGACGGCAAGATAATAGACGCTACTGCCAACGATACCAAGAAAGTCAACGAAATATTTGACACCGACGAGGGTGCTAGATACGTAGGCGAATTTGCATTTGGAGTCAATCCATACATCACCAAGCCTATGGGCAATATCCTCTTTGACGAGAAGATAAGTGGCTCTATTCACTTCACTCCAGGCAGTTGCTACGAGGACGCATACAACGGCAACGAGTCTTCTGTGCATTGGGACTTGGTACTTATGCAGACAGAGGAGATGGGTGGAGGAGAGATATATATCGACGACGTGCTTATTCGCAAAAACGGTAGATTTGTCATAGACAGTCTACTATGTCTCAACCCAGAGAATTTGACCTAATACACCCTGGGTGTATCGAGGAGGAGATATGATAGATTTACACGTGCATACTTGCTATTGCGACGGACACGATAGCCCCGAGCAAATGGTACTCTCTGCCATAGACAGAGGTGTCACAACTTTGGGCATAGTCGCTCACTCCTACGTGGAGTTTGACAAAGATTATAGCATAGCGCCCGAGAGAGAAGATGAATTTATCGACGAGATATCTAGGCTCAAGGATAAGTATAGGGACTCTCTCACGATATATTGTGGTAGCGAGAGAGACTACTATGCTACTAGCCTCTCCACTAGATACGACTACTATCTAGCCTCCGTGCATTATATCTACGAAAATGGCAAGTATTATAGCGTGGACGCTAGTCCAGAGAGATTTGTGCGCATGGTGGAGGAGGCGTTTGGTGGAGATTATTACGCCTTGTGCGAGAGATACTACGATATGGTATCCTCCCTCGCCGATAGAGGTAGAGTGGACGTGATAGGTCACCTAGACCTAGTGACCAAGTTCAACGACGGTTGCAAATACTTCGACACCACACACCCTAGATACGTCCGTGCTTGGCAAAGTGCCGTAGACAAACTGCTCCCCCTAGGAGTACCGTTTGAGGTAAATATAGGTGGTATCTCTAGAGGGTACAAGGCTAGACCTTACCTAGAGCAGAGTATCCTAGATTATATCAAGGAGAGAGGTGGCAAATTGATATTGTCTAGCGACGCTCACCGAGTAGAGCATATAGCCTATGAGTACGACAAGTGGAGATATCTACTTGACTAATCTCACTAGATAAAAACAAAAAGCGACTATCAGTCGCTTTTTTTGATAAAAATTATAAAATTTGCAAGGAAAAGTGGTACGCCCGTGCGTGCTAGACACACTAGATTATATACAAAGTATATATCAAAATGAGATAAGATATATATTTGTAAAAAAACTTAATAAAAGCATACTAAAATTGTTGTACATTTTGTAGAGATGTGCTAAAATTATAAAAAATACGCGAGGCTTTGTCCAAATACACACGGCAAGGCTCGTAATAGTGGAGGAAATTATGAAGAAAGTAAGCAAACTCATAGTGGCTATACTGGCTCTATCCATGATAGGTGTCGCACCTATGGTGGCTGTGGCAGATACGCCCAAGGCAGAGTACGTGTCTTACAATCGTGACCTATCAGGAGACTGGGAGGGCAACTACGGTTCTCTAGGTTATATCCTATATGGTGACGACAATGACGAGGGTGAAGTTACTGATGCATACCACTTTATGTACACCAAGAATATATTCACAGGTGTCGCAGAAGGTACTAGAGTAGACTTCACTACTGCCAACGGTACAGTTCATGCGAAGGGACTATTTAGTTTTCCTAATAACGAGACTTATTCTGGTGCATTGGTGTCATACCTACAAGACGGCGCTCCTACTTGGCGTACCTATGAACTAGTAGGGGATACAGCAGGCGCTAATATGCCCAAGTACCCAGCAGCCCTAGGCGAGACAGGTCGTATGCCTGGTCAAAAGACAGGTAATGGTGGACACGGTACAAATATATCGTTTACTCTTACCGAAGATGCTGTCAAGAATGGTGGTATCTACATGACCTTCTATACGGCGTTTATATCAGGAGCATCCCAAGAGTCTGTCAACTATCACTCTGCTATATATGACGTAGCAGGCGAGGTAGACAAATATTGTTCGAACTATTATTACCAACCTAGCAATGCGAACAAGACAAAGGTAGCAGATAGCGTAGTCAGAGCATACAACAACAAGGGACTATACGTCACCTACAAGTTTAACGAGGCTGGCGATTACATTTTCGTTATGTGGAACGAATTGAAAGTGACAGGTATGGGTGTCAATGCTATATACTTTGATACTACTGCTCCTACGAGCGTATCTCCAGTAGAGACTATCTCTCCAGAGAGTATGCCTAGCGCAGGCGAGGGTACTGCAGAGTACGTACAGACTGACAAATACACTGGCTCAAACTGGGAGGGTGTATACGGCAAGGATGGATATCTCATACCTAGCGCATCAGATGCTGACTCTTTTTATGGTAGCCATCTCACCAACCCTATCTATACGGCAGGCTTATACAACGACGGTAATCCTGCTACCATCTACGGAGGTGTGCTCGATGTAACTGCAGGTGGTGGATTTACCTATGCAGAGTATCCATCGACGTATTCTGGCGCTCTAGCAGAGAGGCTAGGTATATCGGGTTCTTTATTCCGTAAAACCGATTCAAGCCAAACTGGCACTCAAGCCGTCAAGAATATCGTCAAGAATATGTCCTTGAGAATACCAGGTTCGGAGGAGCGTACCAACGTAGAGATGGGTTCTTCTCAAGGAACCGTAGGAATAGGTACTCCATACCTATACTCATTTGCGCTCACTACTGACGAAGAAGTCTACGTATCCGTGTACGTATATGCCAATACTTATAGACAACAAGACGCGAGTGTAGAGATGACTCTAGGAGTTATGAAGGGTAGATATATTAGTTTCCGCGAGACTGCCAAGATATTGACTGGTTATAACTCAGGTACTATCACTCCTCACCCAGATAGAGACAATATAGTCATATCCGACGAGGTGACCATCAACGATTATAACAAGCAAGGTAGATGGGTGACCTTCAAGATAGATGGAGGAGCAGGTTTCTATACTATATTTGGTGTAGAGGGGGAGACTGTACTCAAGAACTCAAATGGTATCGCAGGTATATTCTTTGACAAAGAGAAACCTATCTACAACGTGCCCAAGTACGTCATCAAGAATTCTACTCTCACAGAGATAGAAGATGGCGAAGAGGTATCGGTAATAGACGAATTTTACGGCAAGGCAGGTAGCATAACCCCTGATGGCAAGGTAAACGCCACTTTCGTAGAAAATTATACGCTAGACACCAACAAAGTATCTGTCAATATGATCGACGGCAAGGAGAGATTCGTGTCAATTTTGGTGAGTGGAGATACTTCTCTAGACTTTTATAGAGGAGTGATAGCAGACTTTGACGACATCACCGTCCAAAAGACTCTAACTTATCAAATCACTGCTAGTGGAGACGTCATGTATACCTTTAAGATGACTGACGCTTTCTCTATCGTGTCATCATTATCCGATATCAAGGGTATATACTTTGACGAGACTATGCCTACCACCTATAGATTTACCGAGGTGGCTCTCAACAAGTCTGCTTCGCCTGACTGGGAGGATACCTATGGTAGCGAAGGATACGTCATACCTTATGGCAAGGATAATGGCGCAGGCGTGTTGGCTTTGGACTATTACGTCAAGGGAGAATCCTTTAGTTTTGATAGCAAGAGTAACGTCAAGATAGAGGATTTGGCTTGGGAGACTCCATATATATCCAACTCTATCTATGCGCCTAATACTACAGAGCATATCGGAGGTAGATTTACCAACGACGGTGCAGGTATATATGCATTTGAATTTGAGGACGAGGAGGAGAGATACGTCACCCTCAACCTCTATCAATACTGGAAAGATGCTTGGGTATTTGATGCAGACGGTAGCGACAACCCTAAGTTTGATATTAGATACAAAGTAGAGATATACGCAGGTAGCAACATATTGGCTATCAGTAGTGCGACTCCTGTCACTACCTACGAGGTAGGTGGCAACGGTACTTACGGCGTATACTCCACCTTCAAGGCAAAAGGTTCGTTTGCAGTCAAGGTGACTATGGCGCTAGACTCCAACAACCAGCCTATAGGTAACCAATTCTGTCTAGGTGGTATATTCTTTGACAAAGTGTCCGACGGTGCGCTACCTATACCTACCGAACATAGTATCAAAATCGCTACTACCGACGGTGTCAGAGTAGTAGGTCGTACCTCCGTGGCAGATGGAGAGGACGCCGTACTATATCTATATGATAGACCTCTCGTAGGCAAGACCGTGGATACCGTCACCGTAGACGGTGTGAGTATGTCCGTAGTAGACGGAGTGCTCACTATACCAAACGTCACCTCCACCAAAAACGTCGTCATACAAGACAAGTACGTAGATGCTGTAGCCCCAGAGGTAGAATTAGCACTAGGACTATACGACAACGGTATCAATACTACTGCTATGTTGGTCACCTATACTGCAGGTAATGTATCTACCACCACTACCGAATACGGTATAGTATACAATGGATATAGATTTAAGTTCACAGGTAATATCTCTGATGACAATCAATTCGTCATGTACTTCAAAGAAGGTATGCTAGAGGTCAATGATGAGATACTCGTCAAAGCATACGCTACCTATATCGACAAGACTACCAACCAGACTACTACCATTTATTCTCAAGAGACGCCCTACGTAGTGAGAGACGTGGCGACCATACTACCAGAAGGTCTAGAGTATTCTATGACCGAGATAGCCTCCTCTACCTCCGATACACTAGATATGGACCTCACCTTTGAGGCAAGTGTGGGTGATATATCCTACAATAGTTTCAAACTCAACTTTGAGACCAACTTGCCAGGTGCAGTAGTCAAATATAGAGTAGGACCAGTAGGCGCGTTTGCCAATGCTACTAGTGGTATGACTATATCCAACAATATCAAGCCTACCACCAACTACGTAGTATACGTGCAACTATACAAGGGTACTACCCTCATAGACACCAAGCAAATCAACGTGACTACTATCGCTACCAATTACGATATTGACTTCACACTCACGGCTGGTGACATCACCTCTAGTGAGGCTAGAGTGGTTATTAGTGGTATCAGTGGTGCTAATGGCAACGTCAAATACTACTATAGACTACAAGGCGAAGAATGGGTAGATTGGGGTGATACTACTTTCTCATTCGACGGACTAAATGCCTCTACCTCATACGTAGCAGAGGTCAAGGTAGTAGACGTATATGGTGTAGAGAAAGTCAAGACGTTATCTATCACTACTTTGGCAAATACTGCTGGTGGAGACACTCCAGACGTACCTGGTGGAGATACCCCAGATGCTCCTGGTGGCGACACTCCAGACGCTCCAGCAGAGTCCACAGGTTGTGGCGGTGCTATCGCTATGCTATCTGCATTTATGGGACTAATCGCCCTAGCAGTAGTAGGCAAGAAGTACTAAGATTGATGTGGTCGATTGAGTAGTCAATCGGTGTCAATCTGCGATTTGAGCCGTAGCCTCATAGGTCTACGAATTAGGTCGCGACAATCAACAAATGAAAATCAACCGAAGGAGACTTCGGTTGATTTTATTTTATCGCCAAAAACTCGCCGTAGGCGAATATCACTTTGCATAGCAAAATACAACTGCAAAGCAATACCACTTGCCGACAGGCAAATATAACTGCGCCAGCAATATCACTTGTCGTTAGACAAATATAACTGCGTCACCAATATCACTTGTCGTTAGACAAATATAACTGCGTCAGCAATATCACTTGTCGTTAGACAAATATAACTGCGTCAGCCTATCTATCTCATAGTGATAGGGTGACTAGCCCTGCCGTGAGGTAGGACATGAGTAGGGTGTGAGAGGGTGTAGGAGACAGGTCGTATAGTTCGCAAGATAACATATAACTACACATTTGTCCTTCTCTACAGTCGACGTCCTCCAATTCTGGCAAAAATACTGTCTGTGGTGCTTGGTTTGCCTCTGAGGAGAGTAGTTGTTCTATGAGGGCTAAAGTGCGTTTTTTAAGGCAAATTAGTCGCCCTAGCATTGAGGTAGAGGGCATAGATGAGAGGTAGGAGTATATTTCGTATTCGATACTATATATACGATTGTATATATCTACCATATTTTGGTTGATTTTGGCAGCAGAGAAGTCCTCCGTCTCTATCTCGGCAGATGCGTTTAGGCAAAAGGGTGGCACTCCCCCAAATGCTCTAGTGGGGATATTTTGTCTATCGTATTCGGCTTGCATTTTGTCGTATATCTCGTCGTTGAGTATCATATCGTCCATATAGTCACCTCGAGTTATTATATGCACCTATGCTAGATAACGTACCCAAAAGTTATATAACTAAGCGCTAGAGTTATCAATGCGTGTGTGACTTTGGGTAGTATCAGGCTACTTGTCTTGACACCAGTATCTTTGAGTAGGGAGATACTCTGCATACCTATACACCCACCCCCTAGAGATATGAGAGCATTGGCGATAGGTATGGACCATACGCTATCTATTCTAGATATAGCCAAGCACCCTCTAGTCATCTCCACCACGCCTGTGAGTATAGCATACGATATATCGTGAGGTATAGGCAGTATAGAGGATAGGAGGTCTACCACACCTAGCGACACGAGTATATCTGCTAGTAGATAAAAAATAGTCACCATTACTCCTACCATTAGAGTACTTTTGAGAGTAGAGGAGGTGGCTACTGCGAGCCAATCGCATTTGGTAGATGATATGGTGTGGCGTGAGGGGATATATGATTTGCGATATATCACTCCATTTAGTAGCGCAGATAGGATATGCACTACGTACATAACTATTCCTGTTTTGAGAGAGGAGAACATACCTACCCCTACCGTACCTATGACGAATATAGGACCTGAGGTGGATGCAAAAGTAGAGATAATGCTGACATCACGAGTGGATATGGAGCGAGAGGAGTGTAGTTCTCGCAAAGTATCTGCGCCTACTGGATAGCCGGATATTATGCTCATTAGATATACGTAAGAGCCGATATCGGAGCAACCGTATATCTTGGAGAATACGCCCCCTATTCTCTTAGATAGCACGGCAGGTAGTCCGGAGTGAGACAGCACGCTAGTCAAGAAACAAAATGGTATAAGAGTAGGCACTAGTCTAGTGGCCCATAGCATCAACCCTTGGTAGCAGGATGCTACGTACTTGGCAGGGGAGGACAATACCACGAGCATTATAGATATAGATAGTGTGGCTAATACTATATTTTTCTTGGACATATAGGATTATATTAGGTAGCCACCTATTTTATGCAAATTAAAAAACACACTATACCGTCGTATAGTGTGTCGTTTTATTAAAAATCTTCTTCCTCTTCGCTATCTTCGTCGTCCTCTATATCTTCGTCGTCGTCATAGTCGTCTAGTGAGAGTAGAGTCTCCTCGTCTTCGTCGTCTAGCATAGGAGAGATATCTTCATATTCATCCTCCATATCTTCGTCGTCTAATGTCAAAGTGTCGTCGTCGGTGAGGGTGTCTGACTCATCCATATAGTCGTCTTGCCAAGAATCGTCGCTCTCAGGCTCGTATATATCGTAAGTACTTTGTTTCTCACGACAAGACTCGCACATTTCTTCGCCTTCGTGAATATGATTGAGTTTGCAGATAGGACATAGTTCCATATCTTCTTCCATACTCAACTCATCATCATCTAGTAGATGAATATCGCTCAACTTCAACTCTGCCTTGCAGACGTTGCACATATCTTCTCCATCAAGTATCCAGTTCAAATCACATCTAGGACATTTGATATAACCCATAATAACCTCCAAGATTATAGATATTAATTATACGCCAAAAAACGGTATATAATATCAGCATTTGTATATTTTACACAAATACTATAGTTTGTCAAGAGTTTTTCATAAAAATATCCAAAAAATACAAATAATATTCGATATTATCGCCAAAAAGTGAATATTGACAAAACTTCAACTTATCCACATTTGCATACTATACTGTGGATAAGTATGTGGATAACTCTTGCAAAATGACAATTTTTGACAATTTTTTAGCATAAAGATAGTGATATTTTAGGTTGATTTTGTATAGTAAACACTAGTATTTTTCGCAAAAATGCAGTGTTTTTTGGTGCGTTTACCAAAAATTTTTCTTCTCAATAATTGTATTGATAAGTATCATTTGTTGGCATTTTATACGGACTTTTTGCAAAAATATGAGATAAGTAATTTTTGACAAAATTTTTGAGAATATAAGCCCCTGTGTCACATACCTTATAGCGAGGTGTCGAGTTGAAGAGAGTAGTGTGGATATTGCTAATAGTGAGCGTGATAGGTGCTAGCACTTGGGGGTGTGATAGTGTGTCTAGTGGTGTGGAGATGGACAGATATAGCATAGTCGTAGACGCAGGACACGGTGGAGTGGATAGTGGTACTATCGGCGTAGTCACCTCAAACAAGGAGAGCGATCTCAATCTCCTCATAGCCAATGCGCTAGGAGAGTACCTACGCCAAGCAGGAGTGAAGGTCACCTACACTAGGCAGACGAAAGAGGGGCTATATGGAGAATTGAGTAGTGGATTTAAGATGAGAGATATGCAGGCTAGGAGAGACATCATCACGAGTGCCAATCCCGATATAGTAGTGAGCATACATCTCAACAAATTCGCCATACCCTCTAGACGAGGTGTGCAGGTGTATTATCAGACAGGTCGAGATAGAGGGGAGACGCTCGCTAGCAGTATTCAGGATATATTTAATACGCACGTCAATCTCCCCCAGTCAGGTAGAGGATACGAGGCGCAGAGAGGGGACTTCTATATGTGTAGGTGCGTGAGCGTCCCTGCGTGCATAGTGGAATGTGGCTTTTTGTCCAATCCTGATGACGATAGGCTACTAGACACGGCAGAATATCGTGACAAAATAGCCTACTATATCTACGCAGGAATAATGAATTACCTAATGAAACGCTAAAAAAAGTCGCTATATACCCCTCAAATAGTTGCCAAAACTAAAAAATTATAATATAATACCTCTCGTAATGACACTCAAGGCTATAGCCGAGTGCCCCCACGCAACTAAATAACCGAGTGCGAATATATAATTATTCGTACATATATACGGAGGGATATCGAAGTGGGGACGTTGCCGAGTGCTGCCAGTGGCAGAAGAAAGGAGGCATAAGGAGTGTCAGAAGGTCGATATTTTACGAGCGAAAGCGAAGAAAAATGAGGGCACCGCGACAGGACATAACGAGGCGGAGCCGAGAACAACTAAATAACCGAGTGCGAGTATATAATTATTCGTACATATATACGGAGGGATATCGAAGTGGTCATAACGAGGCGGTCTTGAAAACCGTTTGTCCGCGAGGGCGCAAGAGTTCGAATCTCTTTCCCTCCGCCAAAAATAACCTAATCTAGAACTAATGTCTGGATTAGGTTATTTTCTTTTGTATCAAGACAAGCACACGCCATAGCGCCAAAATGTTAGTTTTTTATAATTTTTATTTTATTAATATAAAAAAGGAATTGAAATTTTTTATTGAAAGTGCTAAAATAAAAGTGCTACACAGTTTAATATTTATTTACTCGAGGTTTACGTTTGGTAAAAACGTGAGCTTTGCTTTTCATACTTCGAGTAAGATGACTGTGTAGCAACAGGGCAAACTGCGTTTTTCGGTGCGTGGGTTTACCTGCGCACCTTTTTTATTTCAGGAGGTTGTATGAAAAAACTTTTAATTTCTATTTTGTTAATACTTACTTTTGCTTGTGTGTTTGTTGGATGCAATTCTCAAGGTAGCGACAATTCCAATATTGGGACTGAAGGTTTAGTATATTATCCATTGAATGATGGAACATACGCTGTTGGTGGCGGAGAAGCAAAATATTTAAGTAATATAATTATTCCTGCAACATATTCTAATAAACCTGTAACAAAAATTGCTGACAATGCTTTTAGCAATTTTGAATTTTCAAGTATTACTCTTCCAAATTCCATTACTTCTATAGGGGATTCTGCTTTTTTTAATTGTGATAATATAGATAATATTACTTTGCCAAATAACATTGTAGAAATAGGAGACAGCGCATTTGCTAGTTGTAACCAGTTAACGAATATTAATATTCCAACAGGAGTAAAAAATATAGCAAATTATATTTTTTTTGATTGTTCTAAACTCGCAAATATAAGTATTCTTGGCAATATAGAAAATATCGGAGAGTTTGCTTTCTCTGAGTGTACTAGTTTAGTTAATTTAAATATTCCTGATTGTGTGAAAGATATAGGAAATTCTGCTTTTTACAATTGCAATAAGTTGGAGACATTTGAATTGCCAAATCAGTTGCTAAATATTGGTAATTCCTCTTTTTATAATTGTATCAAAATTTCAACGTTAACTATACCGAGTTCTGTAACTCAGATAGGAGCTTTTGCGTTTTATAATTGTCTAAATTTAAGTCAAATTAACTATAATGCTGTCGAATGCTTAGACTCGACTGAAGATAGTGCAATCTTTTTTGGCGTGGGACGAGCAAGTGGAGGGGTTGTTTTAACTGTTTCCGAAAATGTAAAAAAAATTCCTGCTTATTTGTTTTATTCGGGAAAGAGAGATGAAGCCCCTATTATAAAGAATATAATCTTCAAAGAAGATGGTATTTGTACAAGCATAGGGACTCGTGCTTTTTCATTAGTTAGAGGCTTCGATAAAATAAAAATCCCTGATAGTGTTATACAAATAGGAAACTATGCATTTACTTTTTGTCCTAATCTTAATAACGTTGAAATTGGCAATGGAACAAAAAGCATAGGGGTGCAAGCCTTCTCAGGATGTTCTAATTTAACTGAAATTGTTCTTGGACAAAGTGTTGAATCTATAAGTTATCAGGCGTTTTCAGGTTGTTCAAATTTAGCTAAAGCTATATTTAAAAATACTAACGGATGGACAGTTGCACCAGTACTATCTTCGGGACACGCAATTTCTTCAGAACAGTTGTCGGATACGTCTAAGGCTGCTGCTTATTTAAGAACCACATATGAAACATATAATTGGAAGCGTATATAATATGTTTATATGATTAAAAAAATTAAGGTTTTAACTTTATAACTATGAACTTATTTAATGTGTTTTTATCTACCGACAATTTCGATGTAAAAGAAACGAAAAATTTTTTACTTTCCTTTTGTGAGTTTGTATCTTCAAGAGAATTAAAAAACAATAAAAATCCGTATGAATTGTTGACGGATAATTTTTTAAATTTCCCCAATACTGTTTCAAAAATAACAAAAAATACAAATTTTGGTTGGGTGCCTAATTTACCCAATTTTTGTATACAAGATATTTTTGAGACACTCACTCAAATGAATTCTCAAAGCGTTGCTGATAAAATTATGTTAAAGAAATTAAATACTTTTGCACAAAAAAAGTTATTTAAAATATTACAAATACAAAATAAAAAGTATGGGCATGTTAAACAAACAATTATTGATGCGATAAACTCTTTTCATAATAAATGTTATACGGCATGTGCATTATGCTTGTTTGCTTTAATTGATTCTTGCTTTATAAAGGGACAGCCTTTTAAGGAAAAAGGATTGCGTAACTTAGCTGGTGTTGCTATTGATAAAATTGGAGATAATAATTTAAAAAAATATTCTATCATTGCTAGTCTCAGTTGTGCGATAATTAAATCCTTATTTGAGTACTCTAACGATTTTATTGAGACAAACGAAAGAGGAATAAAAAGGAACTTTATATCACATGGGATGAATAAAAATTTACCAAATAAAGTTGATTGCCTAAAATTATTTGTATTGTTATACAACATTTATTATTTGTTTGATTCAGAATTATTTAAGTGGGAAACAATTAATTTAAAATAGATAAAAGCTTAAAGTTGGGCGGGTATCATAACTAATAATAAACTTAATATATAGGGTGGCATATTTTCTCGTCCTTTTTTCTTTCCTAAAAGAGTAGTTTTACGTTTCACACGCTCCGCCAAGGAAACGACAGGTTAAGCCTGTCGTTTTTTATTCTGGTGGGGGGGGATGAGCAATGTGCTAAAGAGGGACTTTATCCCTTTGGTGTGGCTACAAAGTGTTTGTGATATCCCTCGCAGATAGAGTTTGTTTGAAAATAATTTGACAATGTATAGGATATGTGATACTATCAATGTAATGACTATAGAGGAGGGAGGCAGATGGAGAGATTACCACGCTTTATTAGGATACCTATACTGATAGTGATAGCGTTGTATTTTAGTACGAAGATTTCGATTTTCGCAGATGATGCTGGCGCTTATTTTTTGCTATTTGTCCCTTTGCTAGTCATCAACATAATAGGATTCACTCCAGGTGGTATGTCGACGGAGATATGCGTATTTTTTATGTGTGTCACACCTCTTTATACAGGGGAGAGTTATCCATCTGAGATGGGTAGTGCACTTATCGTGGCAGAGGCACTAATTGCTATGTTGACTATGGTATACAATGCATTTTATCTTACCTTGTGTGATGAGGATGGACCATTTCTATTTTGGTACGATATGCTATGCTATGCCATCTTGGCTATATGCGGTATAGTAGGCGTGGTGGGTGGACCACTAGGTTATATAGTTTACGCACTCTACGGTCTAATACCTTGTATAGTACTCTACATACTCAAGACTAGAGTAATAGACAGATGGGGTGGAGGAGAATATTCTTCTGATGCATATAGTAGTGAAGGAGGAGGAGGCTCTAGCGCAGGCTCTAGAGGATATGCTCCACAATACATAGTAGACGAGGCGATTAGTGATGCCCAGAGGTCGCATAGTTTGGTGACTGTCATCAGGACCGAATATCATCCTACCCACGTAGTAGTGCATATATCAATACCTGCAGGATATTATCAGATGCCCAGCGAGTTTGCGAATACTATACATAGCAGGATTTCGAGCAAGGGATATACATTTGGCGTAGAGATTAAGTCCAAATACGATTAAATATGACGATAAAAATTGCGTTTTAGAGAACGCAATTTTTTATTGCACAAAAAGGGAGAAAATATTCGTCGTTGACACGACAGATAAATATGCAAAATTAAAGAGTAGCAAGGTCTTGCTACTCTTTAGTTTTATTAAAATCAAGTATAAATACGGCTATTAGTATGGTTATCTAGTGCGAGTGAGAGCCATAGCGCTACGGGCAGGTAGGTACACGGATATAGTACCGTCCTTACCTCTGCGATAGATAGTGTCTAGTGATATCCTATCCCAACCACCGTATCGACTATCATCTGTGGAGAGTGATACTCTATAGGGGTAGTTGTGAGGTATAGATATCTTGTAGTTTTCGTAACTATTAGTTGGGTGGAGATTGATAGCGAATATCACGCCACCTCTCTCGTACACTAGCACCGTTTTCTCATCATCTATGGAGATACAATGAGTGCTGTGAGAGAGCAGGTCTCTACCCTTCACGAATTTGACCATAGCCTCGTCATAATCGTTGAGTAGATGATAGCGAAGAGTAGTGTCCTCTACTAGATGCCATTGTCTACGAGAGTATTTATAACTCCAGCCATTACCCTCTCTAGGGAAGTCTATCCACTCTGGGTGACCAAATTCGTTGCCCATGAAGTTGAGGTAGCCCTCGCCACCTGCCGTGAGTGAGAGTAGGCGCATTAGTTTGACTAGCGCTATACCTCTGTCGATAATTAGACTAGGGGTAAACTTGGACATATGAGTATACATCTCGCTATCGCATAGCCTAAATATCAAGGTCTTGTCTCCTACTAGCGCTTGGTCGTGGGATTCGGTATAAGATATATACTTTTCTAGAGGTCTACGAGAGGTGAGTTCGTGATAGATACTCCACATATTCCAGTCCTCGTCTCTGGTCTTGGTGAGATTTGTCCACATATCTGGTAGTCCCATGGCGAGGCGATAGTCAAAACCTATACCACCTACCTCTATAGGTAGGCACATACCAGGCATAGCAGACATATCCTCTGCGATAGTCATAGCGTCTGGCTTGACTTGTCTAATGAGCGCATTGGCTAGTTGGAGATAGGTGATAGACTCCGTGTCGGTATTTGGAGAGAAGTACGTAGAATAATTGCCAAATACTCCTCCTAGTCCGTGGTCGTGGTATATCATAGAGGTCACACCGTCAAATCTAAATCCGTCAAAATGATACTCCTCTAGCCAATATTTGAGGTTGGATAGCAAGAAATGTATCACTTCGGGCTTGGCGTAATTAAATAATTTCGTACCCCACTCTCTATGTTCTCCTCTAGAGCCTAGATGAAAGAACTGATATTCGCTACCGTCAAAGCAGTTGATACCCTCACGAGTATTCTTGACAGCGTGCGAATGCACCACGTCTAGTAGGACGGCTATACCTAGTCGGTGAGCCTTGTCTACTAGATACTTGAGGTCTAGGGCGTCGCCGTATTTGCTACTAGGTGCGAAAAATGATGACACTTGATATCCAAACGAGGCGTAGTAAGGGTGCTCCATTATAGCCATTATTTGTATGGTATTGTAGCCTAAGTTCTCTATGCGAGGGAGTATGAGGTCGGCAAATTCTCTATAAGTGCCTATACCCTCCTTCTCCTGCGCCATACCTATATGACACTCGTATACAAATGGTGTCTTGGGCATAGTGAAGTTGCTGTCAGTCCACTCGTACTCAGGCTTGTCTACTATGACTGCGCACCAAGTCCCCTCGCTATCTTGTACTACTCTAGTAGCGTATAGAGGTATTCGCTCGAGTAGTTGTCCCTCGTACTCGACTATAGTCTTGACGTGGCAACCGTCGTATAGATAATCTCTATCTAGGCGTATCTCCCACACTCCACCCTCTAGGCGAGTGAGAGGTAGAGAGGTCTGCTCCCAACCGTTCATATCTCCCGTGAGATACACTTGGCTAGATGCTGGAGCCCACTCTCTATAGTACCAACAGTCCTCTGCTTTGTGAAAGCCAAAGTATAGGTGAGCATTGGCAAAGTCGCTCAAACGCTCCCCGTCTTTGAGTAAGGTGGACAATGCGTGATGGTAATTGTCCATACGCAATATGATATCCCTCTCATAGTCAGCGAGCATAGGGTCTATATGTAGAATATCGTAGGACATAAGCACCTCCTCTGTAGATTATACTACAATCATTTTGCATTAGTCAATTTGATAAAAAATATCAAAGTTTGTCTATTATCTCTCTACTCCACTCTCATCTTTCGCTTGGAGGAGAGGTTGAGATAGGTAATGATAGGTATCGCTAGTAGTGATAGCAGTATAGATACCCACACGTCCCCACCTGCTAGTGTCTTTGAAGAAAATATCGTCAGTAGTATAGGTACTATCTGTTCGTTTAATGACCTACCTAGTATGAAGGAGGTGTCTCTATCTACCTTGACGCTACTATTTAGGTCGTATACACCTAGTTCGCTACGAATATGCGCTGGTACGCCTATCGAGAGGTCGATAGAGGTAGGCTTGTTTGTCTTGAAAAATTCATCTTTGTCGTCGAGAGATAGTACTCTGCACTTTTTGGATTTGTTTTTGTAGCGAAGTACTACTTGGTCCATTTCTTCTACGCCTAGTAGTTTCATATTTGCGCTAGATAGTCTGACTATATCTGAGCCTTCGTCGTTTTCGTACGGTCTAGTACAACGCAATGATATGGTGGATTTGCCTACGTAAAAGTCTACTATATGAGACCACACGCTCTTTTTCTTGGTATAAAATATCGAATCACTCACAGGTATTATCTTGAGAGTGGCAGTCGTACCCTCTATGCCCAAGGTAATACGTTGCTTGCGAGTGAGGGAGATATCTCCATCCTTCTTTTTGTCATCTACGAGGATATGTTCTCTCTTGATGATGATATTGTCTCCAGTAGCCTCGTTGTATAGTTGAAATAGTTTAACTTTGCCATTAGCCAGAGACTTTAGAGTATTTGCAACCGTGCTAGAGAGTACTATCACGTTCTTCTTGATGAGTTCGACAGTCTGGGTGGATATGCTCTCTAGAGTACACTCTACGTACCTAGATAGCACTATCTCGGCATTATCCTCTAGGTGTAGTACGGTACGCACTCTCTTGGAGAGGATAGCCTTGCCTAGAGGAGTGTCCACGTCTGGATATATTCGCACTTGCATACCTAGTCCACTACTAGAGTCGTGCAGCAGTACCTTGGTGCGACTCAACTTCTCATAATCGGCAGGGTTGAGTAATGCAAAATTTAGCACGTCACCCTTCTTGGGGAGAGTGGGTAGTACCTCTAGAGATATACTTTTGTCAAATAGCCCCCCGTATTTCGCCTTGGAGTGGCACACCAATACCTCTCCGTCTACTAGGGTGTATAGAGTATTTTTATTTTTCATAAGCCTTCCTCTTGGTTTATCGTGATGACGGTATTTTTGATAGCCTGATATACCGACTCATAGGTGTCGGGAGGAGTATCTCCCCACACTAGGCGCGAATTTATCTCTAGTTGTATGGTGGTGATACCTAGGTGATTGTACACGTGCCCCGACACGGTGTAGGGCTTGCTCGCCGAAAAGGGTTCGTCTAGTACGTAGTCTAGGGAGTGCATAGTGAGGTTGTCTAGCAAGGTGTCTAGATATCTTTTATCGACTATATGTTTGCCTTTGCCTGTGCCTACGTCCATATCCATAGGACGAGATTGAGATAGTTGGTGCAGGTCTAGTACCAGTTTGATAGCATTGTCCTCACAGTATCTAGTGAGATCGTCTCTATAGGTAGAGGTATCGTCGTGGTTGGCGTCGTCCTCTCTATATGCAGTCTTGTATATGACTGGACAACCTATCTCCTCGTGTAGAAGTCTCGCGATTACGCCGGTCTGAGGTTCGGCTTGCTTTATCCTACCGTGTCGTAGTTGCTCTACGCTATGAGGAGCGCTCACCACGACTACACCCTCTCCCTCTAGTAGTTCGTGAGAGTGGGGGTGTGGGGTATGAAAATATTTTTCTAATTCTACGAAATCGTGCATAATTTAGTGCCTAGATTTGATAATTTTATAGTTTTCTTCGGTAGCGAGCCTTATCTTGGCTACGGGTACTGATGGTTGGAGTAGTGCGTAGTGTTGAGTATAGATATCTCCTATGGACACCACGTCTCCTAGTTCGTACCAGTATAGGTCTGCATTGACGGTATATTGAGCACCTGCTGGCAGAGTACAATTGATATCGTCGTCTTCGCCCTTGAGGTGTATGCCCTCTATATCGTGAGTGAGAGTACCCTCTCCCACGTCATATATCGCGTGATAATCTCGCATAATGAGTATACGACAAGGAGTAGATAGATGGTAAGTGCCTGATAGCAATTCTTCTCTTACGCATTGTCTTTGCCACCTATACCAGTCAGGGACGTGGTCGTAGATAGCCTCACCCTTTTCTCTCACTAGTTTACCGTTGGGTGCGAGTGTATAACTCTCTCCACACTCATTACAATATATCGTATCTCCACTAGAAGTCATAGATTCGCCTAGACAATGTGGACATTTGTAGAGTATACGGTGTAGTCCCTCTGCTCTAGTGGGAGAAGTGATAGATATATCGTGGTCTATCTGCCAACGGAAGTTGTCAAAATCAAAAAGTTTGTCGATAATATCCGTGAGTTCTTCTATAGACTTTGAGTTTATCTGCTCCTTGGTCAATACCACTTCGATACTAGCCGACAGAGGTACGTCTCGGAGTTTGAGATTGTTGTATAGAGGGTCGTAGAGGTATGCTCCCTCACTCTTGATAAATGCTAAAGATACTCCTAGCACCTTGAGCAATCGACCTAGGCGAGAGGGTAGAGTGGTGGCTGTGCCGTCAAAGGAGTATCCAGCCTCAGGGAACATGAGCACGTCTCGACCACGAGATAGCGCATATCTCATATCGGTTATGAGAGATACGTCTGCGACGTATTTTTTGGTAGGGGTGCAACCGAGCAATCTCATTAGCCACTCTTTGCCGAGCATAGCGTCGTGGGTAGAGACTATATTGAAGGGGTGTCTGAGCATGGCAAAAGCCATCTTGAGATCTACAAAACTAGAGTGATTCATGAGTATCAAATACGGGCCGTTGTCTCTAGGGAGAGACCCTGTGTAGACAAAGGATTGTTTGGCGAGTTCTCCACCTGTGAGTAGTCTAACTAGCCCTCTCATGATACCTAGTTGGTGAGATGGTAGTTTTCTCTTGGGTAGAGGCATATCCATCACTTGACGATAAGGTTTTTTGATAATCTTGACTTTCATAACTCAGTCTCCTCTCATATATTATACACGATATCCACTCGCTAAGCAATAAACTATGTATAATTGCTCAAAAAAAAGCCTCTTCATCTCTCGCATTGACGATTATTGCCCCAAAAAACCTCTTAAAAAATCTCAAAACACTTCTATTATGCTTGCCTAAAACTTGTATAATATGTATAATTTGACCATCGAGGTAATTATGAAGACATTTGAGCCAAAACTATTAACTTCACTCAAAGGATATACAGCCAAGGACGTATTAAACGATATCGTGGCTGGTATTATCGTGGCTATCATAGCGTTGCCACTATCTATCGCTCTAGCGATAGCCTCTGGCGCTAGCCCTGTGACGGGATTGTATACTGCTATCATAGCAGGATTTGTCGCATCTATGCTAGGTGGTAGCAAGGTAAATATATCAGGACCTACTGCCGCATTTGCGACCATAGTGGCAGGCATCATAGCCACAGAGGGTATGGAAGGTCTCCTCATAGCGACGATTATGGCAGGCGCGATACTAGTGCTACTGGGACTATTTAGGCTAGGCAATCTCATCAAGTATATACCTCATACTATCACGGTAGGGTTTACTAGTGGTATAGCCGTCACGTTATTTGTAGGACAGATGAAAGATTTTTTGGGACTGACTTATCCTAGTGGAACTCACGCCATAGAGACGCTAGAGAAGTTGTCTTTGGTATTTGAGCATATATCCACTATCAACGTGTACGCCGTGCTAATAGGAGTAGTTAGCCTAGCGATACTCATATTTGTACCCAAGATTTTGAAAAAACTCCCCCCTTCACTCATAGCAGTCATAGTGGGAGCATTGATAGTAGCGCTATTGCCTATCGACGTGGCTACCGTAGGTAGTCTATACACTATCGAGGCAGGATTGCCTACTATTAGCGTACCTGAGTTTAGCGTAGACAAGGTGATAGCGTTGATACCTAGCGCCGTGACTATAGCGCTACTAGCATCTATAGAGAGCCTACTTAGTTGCGTAGTGAGTGACAAGATGGTAGGAGACACTCACAATCCAAATACCGAACTAATAGCGCTAGGACTAGGCAACGTATTCGTAGGATTTTGTGGAGGTATACCTGCCACAGGCGCTATAGCGCGTACTGCAGCCAACGTCAAAAACGGCGCAAAATCTCCTCTGTCTGGTATGACACACGCACTCGTACTGCTACTAGTACTAGTAGTATTGATGCCACTAGCATCTATGATACCTATGCCTGTGATAGCGTCGATACTATTTGTAGTGGCGTACAATATGAGTGAGTATAGAGAATTTTTCGCTATCATCAAGAGTAGGCAAGTGACTGACATAATAGTCTTGGTACTTACTTTTGTATTGACGGTAGTATTTGACCTAGTAGTAGCCATAGTGGTTGGTATAGTGCTACATTATCTAATCAAACTAATCAAAAGCAAAGTGGCGAAATAAAAAAAGAACCTACTATCTAGTAGGTTTTTTTGGACAAAAAGATGTGTATGATGATATTATGAAGAGAGGAGGTGTGATAATTGAATAAAAAAATCAAACCTACTTCAAATACCATGTGGAGTTATATCTCCCCCAAGAAATGGGAGATTTCTCTAGGATTGATAGTCAAACTAATAGGTACGGTAGTCGAACTGCTACTACCTTGGATGCTATCGGTGATACTAGACGAATTCGTACCTAGGGGAGATTTGCCAAATATTTGGCTATGGGGTGGACTGATGGTGTTGACCTCTTTGGTCGCACTAGTTGCCAACGTATTTGCCAATCGTTATGCCACACGCATATCTAGGGATATCACCATACGAGTCAGAGGAGATTTGTTTAGAAAAGTCACCTCTCTACCTCAGAGTGCCGTAGACCGATTTACAGTACCGTCTCTCATCTCTAGACTGACTAGCGACACCTACAATTTTCACTCTATGGTCGACCGTATGCAACGACTAGGAGTGCGCGCTCCTATATTACTCACAGGAGGACTAGTAGTCACGACGTTGATGGAGCCTACTCTCACGCTAATATTTGTAGGTATCATACCTATACTAGCGCTAGTGATATGGCTAGTGTCTTCAAATGGCGTGAGGCTATTTGGAGTATCCCAACAAAAACTTGACCACACTCTCAAGCGTTCGCAGGAGAGTATGAACGGTATCAGGGTAATCAGGGCATTGTCTCGTGGAGAGTATGAAAAAGAGCGATTTGATATAGCCAACCGTGACTATATCGCTAGCGAGAAGAAGGCTACCTTGGTGATGAATATATCCTCGCCTGTGATGAATTTGTTGCTAAATATCGGTCTGGCATTGGTCATACTGATAGGTGCGTACAGAGTCAACGAGGGATTGACTAGCGTAGGTACTATGATAGCATTTTTGAGTTATTTCACTATTATACTCAATTCGCTGATGATGGTATCGCGTATATTTATGATGCTCTCCAAGGGTACTGCTAGCGCAAATAGAATACAAGAAGTGCTAGATAGTGAGGACGACCTCCCACTACTAGATATACCTACCGTGGAGGAGGAGGGTTATATTACCTTTGACAAAGTGACTTTCTCCTACAACAAGGGTGTCAACAATCTAGAGGATATATCCTTTAGTCTCCCTAAGGGACAGACTCTAGGTATCATAGGAGGCACAGGCTCGGGCAAGAGTACTATCGTCAAATTGTTGATGAGATATTATGACGTGGACGAGGGTAGCATACGCATAGGTGGTCGCGACGTGAGGAGCATAGACCCCCACGCGCTATACTCTACCTTTGGCGTGGCTATGCAAAACGACTTTTTGTTTAGTGGTAGCGTCGGTGAAAACGTGGACTTTTTGAGAGATATACCCTCGGAGGATATCGCTAGGGCTGTAGAGACTTCTCAATCTAGTAGTATCATAGAGGGAGAGGGTTATGACAGACCTGTAGCAGGCAGAGGTCAAAATCTCAGCGGTGGTCAAAAGCAAAGACTATATATCGCTAGAGCCTTGGCAAATACCCCTGACATACTCATACTAGACGATAGTTCGTCGGCGCTTGATTATGCGACCGACCTAAAGTTGCGCACTCATATCAACAAAAATTATGCCGATTGCACCAAGATAATAGTCTCCCAACGCATAGCGTCGGTACAAAATAGCGACCTTATCATAGTGCTACGAGATGGCAAGATAAGTGGAATAGGCACGCACGAGCAGTTGCTAAATAGTTGCGAAGATTATACGCAGATTGCTCAGGTGCAACTAGAGGGAGGTGAGATATATGGCTGACAAACCTTCTATATCTAGTACTATCCCCCAAAACGTACCCAAAGCCCACGGAGGCCCAGGTGGTAGAGGTGGCTTTGAGAGACCAAAAGCCCCTACTAGGCAGATACTAGGCAGATTGATTAAGTACCTAGGAGGTCAAAAGTGGCTACTCATACTAGCGATATCTATATCTCTAGTGGCAAACCTACTCTCTCTCATAGGACCAAAACTCAGCGGTCTAGCCATAGATGCGCTCAAACTAGGCGAAGGTATGGTAGATTTTGAGACGGTGATATATTACGTCGTGATTATGATAGTAGGCTACGTACTGTCGGCGATACTCTCATATCTGCTTACTTTCATAATGGTCAATATAGGTAGAAATACCGTCTACCGTATGCGAAAGGACGTATTTGAACACTTGCTAAAACTCCCCGTATCCTTCTATGACCAACATCTAGTAGGAGACGTATTGAGTGTGATGAATTATGATATCGACAATATCTCTATGGCACTCAGCAACGACCTAGTGCATATATTCACTTCGCTAGTCACCGTGATATTCTCATTTGTGATGATGCTCACCATATCTCCTGTGATGATACTTGTATTTTTGGTGACTATACCTATATCCGTGATATTCACTAGATACCGTACCAAGAAGGTGAGACCTATGTTTCGCAATAGGTCTATCAAACTAGGCGCTCTCAACTCCTACGCAGAGGAGATGACTGGTGGACTATCCACCATCAAGGCGTATGGTAGAGAAGAGGTATTTAATGCTAGATTTGACGAGTACAACGAGAGTGCTTGCGAGGCGAACTACGAGGCTGACAAATTCGCTAGTACCACAGGACCGGCAGTTATGTTTATCAACAATTTGTCTCTAGCACTAGTGAGTATATTTGGCGCGCTTATGTATATGAGTGGCGTGATTACCGTAGGAAACGTATCTTCTTTCGTGCTATACTCACGCAAATTCTCTGGACCTATCAACGAATTCGCCTCCATATTTAGCGAACTTCAGTCTGCTCTAGCATCTGCAGAGAGAGTATTTAGGCTACTAGACGAGTCTACCGAGACTCCCGACAAGGAGGGTGCAGTAGTACTCACAAATACTAGAGGAGAGGTGGATATAGAGGACGTGCATTTTTCGTACGTGGAGGGTAGAGAGGTGCTACGAGGTGTCTCTCTCAAGGTAGAGAGTGGTCAAACCGTAGCGATAGTAGGTCATACAGGCTCGGGCAAGACTACGATTATCAATCTCCTCATGAGATTTTATGACGTGAACGCAGGATCTATCGCTATAGACGGCATAGACGTGAGAGATATGACTAGAGATAGTCTACGACAATCTTTCTCTATGGTACTGCAAGACACTTGGCTATTTAGCGATACCATCATGAACAATCTTCGCTACGGTAGAGATGCCGTGAGTGATGAGGAGATAATCAGAGCCACCAAGGACGCAGGGGTGCACAAATTTATAGAGTCTCTGCCACAGGGCTACGATACGGTGCTCGCAGACGGTGGAGCATCTATCTCCAAAGGTCAAAAACAACTACTCACCATAGCCCGTGCTATGCTCAGCGACGCGCCTATGCTCATACTAGACGAGGCTACCTCAAACGTAGATAGTCAGACGGAGATGGCTATACAGTCTGCTATGCTACGACTACGAGAGCACAAGACGTGTTTTGTCATAGCGCATAGACTATCTACTATCAAAAATGCCGACCTAATAGTAGTCATGAGAGATGGACTGATAGTAGAGAGTGGCACTCACGAAGAACTTATGGACAAGAGAGGGTATTATTACGAGTTGCACAATTCGCAATTTGAGACAGATTTGTAATAGGATAGTATTAAGTCTGCAAATGACAAAAAGTAGAGATGTTAGATAAATCTAACGAGGAATAAATTTTTTTCAAAAACTTGACACGCATATAGGTATGTAGTATAATTCTACATAGGAGCGAGTATGAGAGATAGCGTTAAAAACACACTAAATATATCCTTGATATTCAAAGCAACTATCGCATTTGCGTTGATGGTGGTTGCTTTTAGCATACTCTCATACGCTAGTATTTACTTTTATTATATCAGGAATTTCTTGGCTCAACTAGGCAACGTCAACGTAGAGATAGGAGTATTCTCTACTCAGACTACTAGCATATTTGCGAGATTCTCACACCTAGAGTACATACTATATTCATTTGCTCAAAACATATCTGCTATCAGCCAGATGATAGCCCTAGATATGAAGTTTGTGATATGCTACTATATGGATATGCTCACTCGTGTCAAAAATGTATTTTTCGTAGCGATTGATACCCTCAAGACACAGATATATATCATCATTTCTATTTGCAAGAAGGCTATCAGTCTATCTACCGTAGAGGAGAAGACTACTAGTTTTTGCTTGCCATACACTAGACTAACTATATAATCAGGCGTACTTCGGTGCGCCTGATCGTCGTGCTATATATTGACACGCATTGATTAGGCGATTGTACCTACCACACGTGGTAGGGGTGCAGTCGTTTTTTATATTTAAAAAATAGAGACGTTCGATTTGGGACATACTACTTGGGAGGAAGAGATTAAATGACGTTTTTGTATTACGCATTTGCAATAATATCGGGAGTGGCTACCTTCTTGCTTTTGTCAAAGTTTGCCAAAGGTGAGAACAAGGGGCGACTACTCAAATATATAGCCATAGGACTAGCATTGATATTTGCCGTGAGATATTTGGGCAACAAGGTGGAGTTGACGTGGACTTATGCGCTAAATATCAATTCGCCATTTGGCAAGAGTGGAGGATTTGAGACACTTGTGTCCACCTTGGCTATATGGTTTTCGCTCACTAGCACCATCATACTAGTGACCTATCCATTTTTCTACGACAAGGTCAAGACTTATAGGATACTGCTTAGATATTTTGCGACGCCAGTCTTTGCGATTACTCTAGCCATGCTCCCACTAATCACGGTGGCTATGGACGGAGTGGCACTAGCCAATTCGTTGTACTTTAGAGACGTGATACTCTCTATAGAGGTAGGTATATCACTAGCATTTTCGCTACACCTCGCCCTCTCTAACAAAGAGAAGTTTGACTGGAAGTCGGTGAGGACTGCTATACTACTGCTACTAGGTATGTTGGCTATCTCTATGCCTAGTTATACTCTCCAAGTCATCTTTGGCGAAGGTCCTACACACCTAGTCATAGACGACTTTGAGCCAGCACACAGAGCATTACTCTACGGAGCAGTCGTGCTACCTGTCATCATACATTTGATATTTAGCAGATGTGATTACGAACTCAAGAGATGCGCTCTCATATTCATATCCGTAGCAGGTATGATTAGTTATTCGCATATAGTAGACTTCGGCGACTTGTCCCAGTTGAGATACTGGCCACTACACCTATGTAATACTGCTATGTATATAGTACCTCTATGCTTGATATTCAAGATGAACAAACTATACTATTTCACTCTGTTTATCAACGTCTTTGGTGCGTTCCTCGCTATGATTATGCCAAACAAGGACGGCGCTATACTCACAGCCGAGCAAGTCAACTTTTGGGTAAATCACTATATCGCATTTTTCATGCCGATACTATGTATATCCTTGAGGATATTCGAGAGGCCCAAACTCAAACAGTTTATCTACTCCCTCATAGCCTTTGCGTGCTACTACGTATTCGTACTCATAGTCAACGCCTACTACGGAGATACCGACTTCTTCTTCATCAATTCAAATTTCGTAGCAGAGAAGTTGGGTACTTGGGCAGAGAAACTATTGCAAGGCAACAACGTACTTACCTTCACTCTATTTGATAGGGCTATCACGTTGTACCCTATATACCAGACGTTGTTCTTCTTGGCGTACGTATTACTATCGTTTGCTATGTGGTTCGTGTACGAGCAGGCGTTTGCGTTTGCAGACCTATACGCAGATATGGGAGAGAGAAAGAGAAAAATCAAGGCTGATGCGATAGCATTGGAGATACAAATGAATGGAAGGAGTATCACAGAACCTATGAATCTAGACGGTCAAAACAAATTGATATTGAGAAATTTTTCAAAGAAGTATGCTACCTCAAACGTATACGCAGTCAAAGACGCTAATCTCGAGGTAGTGGGTGGAGAGATATTTGGATTTTTAGGTCCAAATGGTGCAGGTAAGTCTACTATCATCAAGAGTATAGTAGGTATACAGACTATCACCTCCGGCTCTATCGAGGTGTGTGGCTACGACGTGGAGAAACAACCCGTCGGCGCTAAGATGCAACTAGGATTTGTCCCAGACCACTACGCTCTATACGAAAATCTCACGGGTAGAGAATACGTCAACTATATAGCCGACCTATATGGAGTATCTGTAGAGGACAGGACTGCTCGTATAGACGAGTACGTAGAGAGATTCAATCTAACTCTCGCATTTGACAACAAAATCAAGACGTATTCGCACGGTATGAAACAAAAGATAACTATTATGTCAGCCCTAGTGCATGAGCCAAAGGTATGGATACTAGACGAGCCTCTCACAGGTCTAGACCCTGAGAGTATATGGCAGGTCAAGGAGTGTATGAAGGCGCACGCCAAGAAAGGCAACATAGTATTTTTCTCATCTCACATCATAGACGTAGTAGAGAGAATATGCGATAGAATCGCTATCATCAAAAAAGGTAATATACTATGCACTCGTACTATCAAGGAGATAGAGGAGAGTGGCGAAAAACTAGAGAACTATTATATGGATATGATAGGCGAGCAACGCAGAGACGACTCCGAATATGACAAGACCAATCTAGAGGGAGCAGAGGGATAGTATGCAAAATACATCTACACAAGACAAGAAGAGAACCTTTTTGGATAATTTTGCCACTATCAAGACTCTGTCACTTATGCAACTCAAAGAAAAGATGGACTTGAGTTTTTTGGGCAATTTCAAGAAGACTCTCTTTAAGACGATATGGACGATAGTAGAATTTGCCGTGGTGGCGGTGGTATGCTACTTTGTATTTTATTTCGCAGGTATACTGGGCGTATTTTCGCTAATAGGCGACGTACCTACTAGTGTAATGACGATAGTATTTACCCTGATGATGGCGCTAAGTTTAGTGTCTACTACTGCAGGTCTAGTCAAATCGCTATATTTTTCCAAAGACAATAGCGTGTTGCTAACCTTGCCTGTCACACCATCATTAGTATTTTTGTCCAAACTGGTCGTATACTACGTATATGAATTGCGCAAAAACTTTATGTTTATAGTACCTATGTTTTTGGCATACGGATTTTTTAAGGGTATGGTGATATGGTACTATCCTTGGATACTATTCATATTTGTATTTGTATCCGTGCTACCAGTACTACTATCGGCGCTACTCAGTATACCTTGTATGTACGTATACCAACTCATACGCAAGGTGCAAGTGATACAATATATACTTTACGTTGTGTTAGCAGGTGGACTGATAGCGCTAGGTTGGTATTTGATAGGACTAATCCCAGCAAATATCAATTTCGTAGAGACCTGGGGTACTACGTTTTGGGAGATACAAGCATTTTTGGAAGGATTTACTAAGACTTTCACTTTGATGCACGCATTTACCACTTTGATAGTAGGCAAGACACAAGGTTTGAGACTAGTATTATTTGACATCTCTAGTCTATGGGGAGCATTGATACTCATAGCGACCACAGCATTGTTGTTGGTATTGTGTTTCGTCCTAGCCAAGCCACTATTTTATCGTATGGCTAGCAAGCCTTTTGAGTTTAGCAAAGACGAGAGTATCACCGGCAAGAAAAACGTCAAGACAGGTGGATTTTTGTCAGCATTACTCAAGGAGATAAAGATAGGTATACGTGGCAATTCTTTCATCAAGCTCGGTGCTATCGTGGTGGTAGTATTGCCTATGGCGATAGCCCTACTCAACAAGATGTATAGCGCTATGAATACTAGATTTTTGGGTACGCAGATGACTGTGGCGTTCAATCTAATGGTAGTGCTACTCATATTGCTACTCACCAATATCGATATGGCGTCTGCATATAGTAGAGACGGCTCTACTGCTTATCTCAACAAGGTGCAACCCACCTCCTACGCCAAGATACTCTTTGCCAAACTAGTGATGAATCTACTCATCACTCTAGTAGGAGTGATATTGACCACGGTAGTATTCTCTACTTATTCATCAATGTCACCTATCAACAACGTGCTATTTGGAGTAGTGTCGTATCTAGTGTATGCGTGTCATCTATTTTGGAGCGCAGAGACGGATCTGATGAATCCACAGTACGCGCAGTACGCCACCTTTAACGAACAGGCCAATAATCCAAATGAGAATACCTCCGTGCTACTACTATTTATACTATCATTGATATTCTTCGTGCTAGCACTATTCTTTGGACTAGAGGATGCTACTAGCGTGTTTGTCAAGTTGACTTTCGTAGCGGCAGCCCTCACGGTGTTCAAGGTGTACACCTATTTCACAAAGATCAAGTTGTATTATAAGGAGAAACAATAATGAAAAAGACAGTAATTATAGTTATATTCCTTATATATATAGCATCCATAGCGATAGTTAATTTCTTTGGATTACAGATATCGATATTCGAAGGTACTACCTACGTGACGCATATAGACGTGACGATACGTGATAGAGAAGGCGAGATATTGCCTGTGTCCAAAGTACTAGACGACGGTACTATCGTATACAAGATAACCTTTGACGGTGGAGAGGGTGGTGTCACCAAGTATGATGATTACGATTTGCTCAACCCAAATCTATTTGTCATCACACCACACGCTTATCCTGACAATGCGGGCAATACTCAGGTCAAAGTAGTATATGACGAGCAGAGTCTAGCAGGTAGAGCGCAGATAGACGACGACGGACTACAACCCCAACTATGGATACTAGTCAACAAGGGACAATTTACCCTAGAGATACACTCTACGGACGGCTCAAACGTATCTACCAAAGTGCAGATACAAGTATGGCCTAGATAACTAAATATATCCTTAGACTACGGTCTATGATATAAATATATCTTTTTTTCAAAAGGAGAAGAGAAAAATGAAGAAACTAAAGACTTTTTTGGTAGTCATCTTGTCCATAGCCATGGTGCTATCGGCAGGTTGTACGACACCCGGAGGACTTACTCTCACCTCCTTGGTGCTAGATGCTACTTCGGTAGATACCCAGTACGTGCTAGGTGATACCTACGATTTTAGCGGCATCAAATTAACAGCCAAGTACAACGACGCGTCTGAGAACAAGACGGTAGGATACGACGACGTAAAGATGACCTACGATACGGAGTTCAATACAAAACTAGGTACTCATACCATCACCGTCAAGTATACCGATAGTGACATAGGTCAGTCTCAAGAAACCACCTTTGAAGTGAGTGTAGTATCTTCTTCTGGAGGTACGACACCTGCAGAGACTATGGATGTAGCAGAATTCATCAAGCCAGCGGCTGTCACCAAATGCCTAGAACTAGCCAATGAAGATAGAAAAGCCTATGGTCAAGCAGGATACGAGGCTCAACTAGCCAAGAAGAATCCTGATTACAAAGTAGGAGATGACAATGCATTTAAGTTCGTCACCAAACTATGGGTATACGATTACGACCTCCAAGACACCGTAGAGGAGACCGGATTCGCTATCGAGGCTAAGATATACCAAGACGATATACTATTGGTAGCAGGAGAGGTAAGCGCTGACAACAAGGTAGAGTACACTCGTCCTAGCGAGACTGACGTGCTAGTGACTGTAGACGTAGTGAGACAAGAGTATCAATTTGCCTCCAACTTGGTAGGACAAAAGTTTAAGATCCAAGTCACTCCTGATACCGACGTGTATCTAATGGACACCCCTATCGTCCAAGAGATAACCGTCAACGTAGTAGATGGATACAACGTATACGATCCTATACAACTAGCAGTCATAGACAATACCGACGTACTATACACTACTCACAAAAATGCTACTGCTTGGGCTAGTATCAAGTCTGCCAACGGTCTGACAGGCGTCAATCCCAAGGCTATAATATTACAAAACGACCTACAAATCAAGGCAGAGCATATGCCAGAGTCTTTCTTGGGTACGCTACAAGAGGATTTTTACTACTACGATACCGTTATCGCAGAGGACACTACCACTTATACCAGACTAGAGGCTACACCAGCAGGCACTAAGTACATTAGAGACGGTGAATTCTTGTATTACAGAGTAATAGCAGAAACAGATACTTTCACTGTAGAAGGTAACAGTTTCTCTATGGACTTTAGCCAAGCACCTCTGGCACCATCTAGCGAGGTTGCTCCCAAGGTTAGAGACAATGATGGCAACGTAATGGATGATTTTGGTAGCGATTTTTCCAACGTTTCAATATTCTACGTGGACGCGCCTAGAGAAAACGATCAAGTAGGTGGTAATTTCAATGTCAAGAACCTCGACTTGACTGGTAACGCTGAGCGTAGCCAAGTAGTAGACAAAGAGGGTGGAGACCTTAGGGGCTCTGGTGGTACTGTACTGCTCAAGACAAGAGAAACCACAGCCAACTACTACAACGTGACCATGCGCAAAGTATTCATAGGTGTTATAACTGAGGAGAGAGTAGGTTGTGCTAATATGGATTACGTCAAAGGATTTGACTTCTTCCAAAACGCACTATATGCGTGGGGTGGACAAATCAACGTTTCTAACTCTACGTTTGAGCGTTGTGGTGGACCTGTGGCTATAATTCAACACACTCACTACGGCACTGACGACTGGATACCTACTCTAAATATCGTTAATTCTACCCTCAAGAGCGAACTATCAGGACAAGAGTTCTGGTTCTCCACATTAGGTGCTAATCAAATGGCAGGTCAGATAGCATTGCTATCACAGATACTCACCCTCAATGGTATGGGATCATACACCAACTCTGCTAGCAAGATGAACCTAGTCGCTTTGATTATGGAAGGTGAAGCAGATATCAGCGTTGTGGCCAACTACGGAGTAGAGGGTAAGGTAACTATTGCTGATAGCGAAGATGATACTACACCTTTCGTACTATCTCGTATGTACAGTGATGCTACCGACGTGATCGCACAGTACACCAAGGCTATTCAAGGGGGTTTGGAAGGAGGTCTGATAGTGCCACTATTTAGCGTCAACGAGAAGTTTGCATTCTTGCACGACCAAAATAACGCAGGATTGACTATGGTGGTCACAGGTAACGATCAATTACCTAACGATCAATTACCTGAGATTAAATACGATCAATTACCTAAGATTAAATTCAACCCAAGCTCCGAACTTACAGGTTCTTCGGCTGAGGACGTAAAAGAACTCAAGGACGCATTTAAAGCGACTGATTACTACGGACTCAACTACGGTGGATTTGGTATAGTCCTAGGTGGATACAACGCATAGTAAGGTATGGTGCGTCAGAAATGTTGCATTGCTGACGCACCGTTTTATTTGCCTAATGGCAAGTGATATTGCTAGTGCAGTTATATTTTGCTACGCAAAGTTATATTTTTGCTATCGCAAAAGTTGAGGATAAAGATAATATAATTATTGAAAAAATGCAAAAAACGCTCTTAATATCATTTTGCATCATAGTCAAATCAACTCTAATAAATTAATTTCTACAATAAAAGCCCACTATACTTCGTAAAATCGAAATGTAGTGGGCTGATTTTTTTAGAATATAAAGTCTCGCAACTTTATCTATTATTCTCTTTTATTGTTTTACACGAAGAAATTAACATTTTGCGTATAAGACCACAATCGGTATTAAGTTTTTTATATAGTTCTTCTTCTAGATATTTGGTTTCAAAAAGCAGTTCTAACCAGTACTCACTCTCATAACACTCTTTTAATGCTATCTCAAGTTTTGAGATAAAGTCAGCAGTTCCTTGTGCGTATTGAGCCTCGTGAATATTTGCGCCAATGCTAGTTCCAGAACGCAGAAGTTGATTAGTTAAAACATATTCTTTTTTATTTACTTTGATTGCATTTGTCATAAAGACAATGTTTTTTGCAAACTCTTTTGCTTTTTCTCTTAAAACACTCTTGCTCATAATTATACCTCAAAGTTATTTCAAATAATCTTATATCGTATGCCTTGCTAACCGAAATATTTATTTGTACCAGTTCTAATGAATAAATTATATTTTTTACCTCAACTTTTACTTTAGTAAAAATATAACTTTGCGATAGCAAAATATAACTGCGTTAGCAATATCACTTGCCGTTAGGCAAATATAACAAATCCGTAAGGATTTATATTACCATTTGATATCTTTGATTACTCTAGCGAGGTTGTCTGCGTATAGAGTCGCACCATAGGTGCTAGGGTGTAGTCCGTCTATAAAACACACGTCTATAGGTGGTACGAGCGCATAGCCGTCTATCACGGTGATATTGTCGTATAGACTGCACTCTTCTCTGATGATATCCACACACTCATTGAGCCTATCTATATCCGTATCCTCTCTAGTCCTCAGGATAGGAGTGATATTTAGTATCGGAGTGTCGGGGTAGAGGTTATCTAGTTTTTCATAAAACTTCTTGACCTCACTCTCGTAGTCGTACTTGCCGTATCCCTCTATCTCTATATCTCTCTCATAATAGTTAGTACCTAGTGCGACTATTATCCTCTCCACACCTTCTACCTTCTCCACGAAGTCAGCGAGGTATGGCATACCACCTATCGCTTGACTGATGATATCTAGGTCGGTCTTGCGAGAGAGAGCATTGACGTAGCAGGCACTAGATATATCTACACCGTGTCCTTGGGTGATGCTATCTCCTATGGCTAGGGTATTGGTAGTTCGTTTGCGTAGCGCCGTATACGAACCGTCTAGTTCAAAGTTCTTGATACCTAGGTCAGAGTGAGTAGGCAAGTATATAGTCACTTGCTTGTCTCCCTCGGGGAGCGAAAATTCAACCCTACCTTTGCCTATCCCGGAGATACGGTGTATAGAGTGTGCAAAATGGTTGATATATAGGTCTATGGTCATATCCATATCGCGCGCCGTGACACAGTAGTCAAAACTAATCTCAGTAGCGCTAGTCATCATATCTATACGAATAGATGATGTGAATAGACCTCTATCTCTCCAAGTATCTCTGATACGCCCCAAGTACTCTAGTTGGGTAGGGGATAGATGTCTAGGATAAATGTAGCCTTTGTCCGTCTCAAACCAAAGTGCGTTTTTTATTAACTTTTTTAGAGAACTGTTGGCTAATTTCATATATTTATCGAGATATCGTATCTAAAGTCTTGAGATGTATTTGGAGGTAGCATTATCATATCTACCTTGTCCTCGAAGTCGTCTACTTTGCCCTCTTGAGATGGTAGTCCAGCCCAAGGCTCTATGCATATATAAGGTGCATCTGCTCCTACCTTGTGCCATAGTCCTAGGTGCGTCATATCGCTACACTTGAGACTAAGCACCTCCATCTCTCCTCTACGCAAGGACACCTTGTCAAAAGTATTTTTGAAAAATAGCGCGTCGTTGTCAAACAAGTCGTGAGATAGGGCTATGCTACCGTCTACTAGAGGATAATCCTCGTATTTGTTGAGAATAAAGCAGGTAGGCGATAGTATAGTCTGAGGGATAGATTCTCCACCGAAGTATATATTGTAATCTTCAAATACTCCTCCCACCACAGGCACGTTGAATCCTGGGTGACCACCTATGCTATATGGTAGAGTATCTACGGTAGATAGGTTGGTGACGGTATGAGAACATATCAGATTAGCCCCCTCTAGAGAGTAGGTGATAGATAGTACGAAGTCAAATGGATAAGTATCCTGAGTTTTATCGTCGCTAGTGAGTATCATAGTGATAGAGTCGGAGTTTATCATCTTGACTTCAAATTCGCTACCTCTAGCGAATCCGTGTATGTTCATTTGATAATCAACCCCACGGTAAGTGTATTTGCCTCCGTATAGTCTACCACATATAGGGAATAGCACGGGAGCACGGTCCTTCCAGTAGGTAGGGTCACCTTGCCATAGGTATTCGGTAGAGCCACTACGTATGCTCATTAGTTGCGCTCCATATGAGTCGATAGATACGCTGAGATGTTGATTTTGAATAGTATGTATCATATATTGCCTCCTTGTACAATTACATTATAATACAAGCGAGAGTGGCTACGCAATTATTTTTCGCTAAAAAAATTTGTGCGAGATTATTATAATTCACTTCTTTGGTTGACAAGTAGATAGATGTTGTGGTATAAATATATAAAATTAATATTTTTCTAACGAAGTCTTCTGGAGTTAGCGACAGGAGATGGAAGAAATATCTGGAGAATCTCACTAATGAGTGCCGAAGGTGCAAGATATGATTATCGAATCTCTCAGGCAAAAGGACAGATAAATGATACTACTATCACGTAGGCATTTGGCGGGTTTTCTCTAGAATACCCGCTTTTTTTTGGAGGTAGAGTATGTTGTGTGCATTTGACCTAAAGGCGATAGTAGATACTATCAATAGCGTGCTTAGTGA
This sequence comes from Clostridia bacterium, assembly GCA_017631635.1. GTDB lineage: Bacteria > Bacillota > Clostridia > Christensenellales > RUG350 > RGIG9417. The sequence goes on from JAGBSX010000056.1 coordinate 38,401, forward strand.
CTACGTATTGTTGATACTATTAGTCGGTACTGGTATTTATTTCACCATACGCACTAGATTCGTGCAGTTTAGAGGTCTCAAGGACGGATTTAAGAGTATATTTAGCCGTCGTGAACAATGTCAAAAGGGTGGCATTAGTTCATTTCAGGCATTGGCTACCGCTATAGCCGCCCAAGTCGGTACTGGCAATATCGTCGGTGCTTGTGGCGCTATACTTATCGGTGGACCAGGCGCTATATTTTGGATGTGGGTGATAGCCTTCTTTGGTATGGCTACCATATACGCAGAGGCAGTACTTGCCCAAGAGACTAGAGAAAAAGACCCCGACGGTAGTGTCAGAGGTGGCCCTGTGTACTACATCAAGAGAGTATTTAAGGGCAAGTTGGGCAAATTTTTGGCAGGATTCTTCGCAGTAGCAGCAGTTATCGCACTAGGCATAGTGGGTGGTATGGTGCAGAGTAATTCTATCAGCGCCAACTTCAATACTGCTTTTGGCGTACCAGAGTGGGTGACTGGACTAGTCGTAGGTGCTTTGGTGGCAGTCATAGTGTTAGGTGGTGCTACTCGTATAGCCAAAGTCGCAGAGAAGATAGTACCTATCATGGCGATACTCTATCTACTAGGAGGTATCGTAGTGCTAGCAGTAAACGTCACTACTCTCCCTGAGACTTTCGCTATGATATTTAGAGAGGCATTTACCCCTCACGCAGTAGTAGGTGCAGGATTTGGCGCAGTCATCAAGTCTGCTACCCAAGGTGCTAAGAGAGGACTATTTTCTAACGAGGCAGGTATGGGTTCTACTCCTCACGCTCACGCACTAGCCGAGGTCAAGTCTCCTCACGAGCAAGGCTCTGTGGCTATGGTAGGTGTGTTTATAGATACCTTCGTAGTGTTGACTATCACGGCGCTAGTAGTTATCAACGTGCTTTACGTCAACGGCGAGGTGAGACCTGACGCTACCTTCAATAGCGCTAATATGGCGCAGATGGCGTTTGGCTCGGTATTTGGCACGGAGATAGGCAATATCTTCGTAGCAATATGCTTGTTGTTCTTTGCTTTTACTACTATACTTGGCTGGAATTTGTTTGGTAAGATTAACTTCGAACATCTATTTGGCAAGAAATCTCTAGTTATCTACTCTATCATCTCTATAATAGGCGTAGTAGTCGGTTCTTTCCTAGGCAACGATACCGTGTGGGCGTTTAGCGATTTGTTCAATCAACTAATGGTCATACCCAACGTAATGGCGCTAATAGCCCTATCTTCGCTAGTAGTCAACGCTTGCAAGAAGAAACCCGTAGACAAAGAGCCTACCCCTCCTACTTCTCAAGAAATTGAGAAATAACAAAAACCATAAACAAACTAAAATCGCACATACTAAGTGCGATTTTTTTGTCGAAAGTCCTGCTGATATATAACAAACGTGTTAAAAAAGTCAAAAATAGGTGTATGATAGGTATGATTTTACCAAACCTTTTGGTTTGAAATCAAATATTGAGACATTTTTTGTACAATATATACAGCAAATAATGGGGTGTTAATATGTTTTTATCCAATAGACCTCTAAAATTGTCATTAACTATCCTGGTAGACCTCCTGTGCGTATTTGTCGCAGTATTTTTATCTGCGATAGTCACGAGTGGTACTTTTGAGGTGTTTTATCTCAACTACTTGATTATATACATAGCCAACGCGGTGTTGACGGTAGTGGCTTTTGGAGTGCTAGGGTTATACACTTGTGCTTTTAGATACATAGGTATCAAGGAGGCAGTCAAGACTGCTATAGTGTGCGCTAGTATATGGCTACTAAATTTTTTGGCATCTTGCATCACGGTGAACGTAGGCATGAGTTGGTCGTTTGTCTACGGACTAGTGTACACTATACTGGCGTATCTGCCTAGGTACTCATATAGAGTATTTTATCAAATCAAGCACAGGTTGCATCAGTCTAGTGAGAGGGTACTGATAGTAGGTGCAGGTGAGGCTGGACTAGCGATAGCGCTAGAGATGATGCAGTCTACCAAACTAAATATGATACCAGTAGGTTTTGCCGACGACGATATGGTCAAGATAGGTACGACTTTTGGTGGAGTCAAGGTATTAGGCAATATCGAGAGTATTCCAGAGTTAGTCTCCAAGCATAGAATAGGTCAGATATTCGTAGCCATACCTTCGGCATCACGCAAGCGTATCAAGGAGATATTATCCGTATGTCAACTCACCTCTTGCAAAGTACGTATATTGCCATCACTTTACCAAGTGATAAGTGGCGAGGTACTACTATCCAAGATGAGAGAGGTAGACGTCCAAGATCTATTGGGTAGAGAGCAGATATCCGTCAACCTCGACGAGATAGCAGGATACGTCCTTGGCAAGGTAGTGCTAGTCACGGGTGGAGGCGGCTCGATAGGTAGCGAACTATGTCGCCAGATAGCCAAGTACCAACCCAAGAGATTGATTATATTTGATATCTACGAGAACAACGCCTACGACATACAGCAAGAGTTAGTTCGCCACTATCCCGACCTAGACCTAGTAGCGCTCATAGGTAGTGTGAGGGACAAAGGCAAGATAGAGTGGCTATTTGACACCTATAAGCCTGAGATAGTATTCCACGCGGCAGCCCACAAGCACGTGCCACTCATGGAGACTTCGCCAAACGAGGCAGTCAAGAACAACGTAATGGGTACGTACAACGTGGCTACTAGCGCCGACAAATACGGAGCGAAGAGATTCGTACTCATCTCCACCGACAAGGCAGTCAACCCTACCAACGTAATGGGTGCTACCAAGCGTATATGTGAGATGATAGTGCAATCTATGGCTAGACATAGCAAGACAGAGTTCGTGGCAGTACGATTTGGCAACGTGCTAGGCTCAAATGGTAGCGTCATACCACTATTTCGCAAGCAAATCAGCGAGGGTGGTCCTGTGACTGTGACTGATGAAAATATCATCAGATACTTTATGACGATACCAGAGGCTGTGTCACTGGTGTTGCAAGCAGGCGCTTACGCCAAAGGTGGAGAGATATTCGTGCTAGATATGGGCGAGCCTGTGCGTATATATGACCTAGCGTACAATCTCATCAAATTGTCTGGCTACAAGCCAAATGAGGATATAGAGATCAAGATAACTGGACTACGCCCAGGAGAGAAGTTGTACGAGGAGAGACTGATGGCAGAGGAGGGTATGCAATCCACTCCCAACCAACTCATCTCTATAGGCAAGCCACTAGACTTTGACGAAGACAATCTACACAGGATGATAGATAGACTATACGTAGAGGCGTACAATGAGACTGATAGTATCAAGAAGTTGGTCTCCGAACTAGTGACCACCTACAAGATAGATACTATTCATCAATAGTTTTCAAAACAAAAACAAAAGCAAACTCACACGAGTTTGCTTTTTTACTTTATCAATCGTACATAGTCAGTAGACCTTGCATAGCGCTGATAGAGGTATTTGAGGTGAAGTATAGTTGGATACCTTTATCCTTTAGGTACTTATCTAGTCGCTTGCCGAAGTGTATATAACTCTTACCGATATTGCCACCCATTACCATTATATCTGCCTTATAATCCTCTAGTACGGGGACTATTCCGTTGTAGACGTCCTCTCCGTATAGGTCAAATACTCTCTTGGCGTCCTCGTTGCCCTCTGAGACCATATCGTATAGAGCCTTGCCACTATACTCCTCGCCCATAGTGTCTAGTGCGATTTTGGTTAGACCTCTCACAGATAGGTACTGGTCGAGGATACCGTCTTTGTATGGATAGTCGTATATCTCACCATTACGATACTTGCCATCACAGGGCGAATATTCTATCTCTCCTCTGTTGCTAAACGCAGAGCCACAACCCGTGCCTAGGCATAGGTAAAATACTCTAGCCTCACGCATCTCGGGGTGCATACTCATCTCACCCTCGGCAAATGCTTTGATATCGTTGAGAAAGCCGTATCTAGGGTTGATAGATAGCGCGTCGTTGAGATAGGAGGGTAGGTTGACACCGTATATAGCGTCGTACTTGTTGTTGCCCTTGATATAAGGTGTACCTGTGTCATAATCAAATGGATTTGGAAAAGCCATTCTCAAGTCACTCACTTGACTAGAGGGTGCTAGAGATATGGCGTGAGATACTATATCTGCAAAGTTGTTGAGAATAGTCTGCTTGTCCTCACGAGACATACTAGGTCTCTCGAACATATCTCCTATCATTTGACGAGTATCGCTGTCAAATACTCCAGTCTTGATACCCGTACCACCTACGTCCATAGCAATGGTAATATTCATAATCTACCTCCATATAGTAGACATTATACCATTTTCGGTAGTATTATAGCAACCGTTTGAGTGTTATCGATTGCCAAGAAGGGATAGATAGTGTATAATGAATAGGTCTATTAGGAGGCGTATATGATACATATAGTAATGGTAGAGCCTGAGATTCCTCAAAATGCAGGCAACGTAGTCAGACTAACTGCAGCGGCAGGAGTGAAATTGCACCTAGTCAAGCCACTAGGATTTGTGATGGAGGACAAGTACCTCAAGAGAGCAGGACTAGACTACTGGGATATGGCTGACATTACGATACACGAGAGCCTAGACGAATTTTTGAGTGAGCACGAGGGAGAGGTGATGTATCTCGCCTCTACCAAATCAAAGTATCGCTACGACGAGGTGGACTATACTGAGCACGAGGATATATACCTACTCTTCGGCAAGGAGACTAGAGGTCTACCAGAGAGCCTACTCAACGATAGGTACGACCACACGGTCCGTATCCCTATGATAGAGGGGTGTAGGTCGCTCAATCTGTCCAATAGCATAGCCATTATCCTCTACGAGGCACTTCGCCAAGGTGGATATAGAGGTCTGGAGAGCCAAGGGCATCTTAGTGAATATTGAGATTATGTCAACCGATTTTGCGTATCAGGTTGACATATTTTTTTGTATTTTGTATAATTTGGTTGAGGTGCTTATGACAGTTAGACAGAGGGTACTAGATATATTAGAATCAAATAGAGGAGATTGTCTCACAGGTAGTCGCCTAGCCGAGATGCTAGGTGTCACTAGGTCTGCTATAAATAAGGCTATTAGTCACCTCATAGACATAGGTTATGAGATAAAGGTCTCTAGGAGAGGCTATATCTTAGAGGAGAGTATATCCGTGCTCACCGATAGTGGTATCGCTAGATATTTGCATACTCCTATACCATACACCCTACACGAAGAGGTCACCTCTACCAACGACCTAGCCAAGAGAGCAGGTATATTTGGCGAGGGGGAGCAAGTAGTCATAGCCTCTAGCCAGACTGCAGGCAGAGGTAGGAGAGGTAGAGAATTTTTTAGTAGCAAAGGTAGTGGTATATACCTATCTATATTGCTACGACCTCATATGTCTGCCCAAGACACTCTAGGATTGACTACTATGACTGCCGTGAGTGTCGTAGATGCGATACGTAGCGAGACAGGTATAGAGAGTGGTATCAAGTGGGTGAACGACGTATACGTAGACGGTCTCAAAGTGAGTGGTATACTCACCGAGGCAGGCTACGGCATAGAGACTGGTAGCGTAGATTACGTAGTGATAGGAGTAGGCATCAATATCTCTACGCCTAGAGGAGATTATCCTGCTAGCATAAGAGGTATAGCAGGAGCGCTATTTGATATCCCTCCTAGAGAGGTAGCCAATAGATTGACTGCTAGAGTGATAGACAATATCCTAGAGGGCTATAGACGTATGAGTGAGGGAGACTATTCTCACGTAGAGAGATATAGACAGTCATCTATCCTCATAGGTAGGCGAGTCAGTCTACCAGACGGCGAAGAGGTAGTGGTACAGGATATAGACGACAAATGCGCATTGGTCGTACAGCATCTAGACGGTAGTATCACTCGCTTGTCATCTGGCGAAGTGTCGGTGAGGCTCATATGAAGGGGACTAACGGTTTAGTCAAGATAGCCCTGATGCTCACGGTGCTCATAGTATCTTCGCTAATATCTATCTACGTAGGTGGCGTACCTATCACGCTACAAGTATTCGCAGTAGCGCTAGCAGGATATCTGCTAGGCTATAGAGGTCTAGTAGTGGTGGGAGCGTATCTAATCATAGGTATGATAGGAGTGCCGATATTTAGTGGATTTGGAGCAGGTGTGGCTAGCCTAGTCGGTCCTAGTGGTGGATATCTCGTAGGATTTGTAGTGCTAGTCTCGGGCTGTGCTATATGCAAGGATAGACCTGTGTGGCTAGTGGTAGTGAGTAGTGTGGTAGCGCTAGTGGTATTTTACGCATTTGGTATCGCAGGATACACACTATCGACAGGAGTTGACCTGGGGTTAGGGATATTAGCAAATATATGGTATTTGCCCAAGGACGTAGTGCTGATGATATTAGCATACGTACTAGCCAAGAGAATTGAGAATATAATCAAGGAGTAATTATGCGATTTGCAGATTTTAATTTGCCTAGTTATATAATGCTAGGACTAGAAAAACAAGGTATATACGAGCCTACCGAGATACAAGAGTTGACTATACCACTCATCAGAGAGGGCCGTGACGTCATAGGAAAATCGCAGACAGGTAGTGGCAAGACTTACGCATTTGCTATACCTCTTATCGAAAATATCGACGTGGACGATAGGTCTACCCAAGTGCTAATCGTGTGCCCCACTAGAGAACTAGCAGGGCAAGTGACGGACGAGATTAGGAAACTCACCTCTATGAGAGAGAGTTGCAAAGTCGTGCCTATATTTGGAGGTAGCGATATGGAGCGCCAAATCAAAGCCCTCAAGAGTGGCGCACGCATAGTAGTAGGTACACCCGGTAGAATAATAGACCACCTCAATCGTCGCACTCTCAAACTCAAGAACGTCAGGACGGTAGTGCTAGACGAGGCTGACGAGATGCTAAATATGGGATTTAAGGAGGACGTGGAGAATATCCTCAAAGCGTCAAATCCATATAGACAGACGGTGATGTTTTCGGCGACTATGCCTAGGGCTATACTAGAGATTACCTCTCTATATATGACGGACTCCGTACTAGTAGAGACTGCCGAGACTGACAAAAATGCTAGCATAGACCAGTACTATCTCAACGTAGGGCTTAGAGACAAGACTCCTGCGCTCATAGACCTCATCAAGGACAACAATACATCTATCGCCATAGTTTTTTGTAATACGCGCAAGATGGTAGAGAGTCTCACTACCCAACTAGTAGAGGCAGGTATAGATGCTAGAGGTCTACACGGAGAGATGCGACAGAGCGAGAGGCGAAAGGTAATGGCTAGTATCAAGAGTGGAGATACGAGGGTGCTAGTGGCTACCGACGTCGCTGCTAGAGGTATAGACATACACGGAGTAGACGTAGTGTACAACTACGATATCCCCCAAAAGACAGAGTATTATACCCACCGTATAGGACGTACGGCTAGAGCAGGTAGGACAGGAGTGGCGTACACCCTCATCAATACCAAGTACCAACTAGACCAACTGCAAGCGATACATAGAGACACCGACAACGTGATAGGCGAATACGTGTGCAAATATTCTGTCAAGAGAGAGGCTAGCCTCCGTGCTACGAGAGGTGGAGGCAGCCACACTAGACCTAATGAGAGAGGTGGAGACAAGCACTCTAGCGTACGCAGGGACAAATCTCCTCACAAGCCTACTCGTATGGATAGATACAAGCAAGAGGGTAGGTACAAGAGTCAGCCTACCTATATGCAATATGACTATGAGGATAGACCTAGTCGTAGAGGTGCTCGTAGGGATGATGTCAGAGAGGATAGAAAGGGTAGTAGTTATAATGGTAGCGATACCTTTAGACGTAGTACCAAGAGGTATGGCGAATACTCACCCAAGACTAGAGCACAGTCAAAGGGCAAGAGTTCTAGTAGAGATAAAATCAAGACTACGAGCAAGCCAACTAACAAGAAGGCAAAACCTACCTCTTATCATATCCCTACCAAATCTGGTGGTAAGAGAAGAAAATAAGCATAATATAGCATAAGGGAGAAAGTATGAGATATATAGAATTCCTAGGAGAGAGAGTATCCGTGCTAGGGTACGGCTGTATGAGATTCCCCACCGTAGAGGTAGAGGGCAAAGTGGTTATCGACGAGGAGAAGTCCATACCCCTCATAGATAGGGCTATGGAGGCTGGAGTGAATTACTATGACACGGCGTATTTTTATCACAATCACCTATCCGAAGTGTTTATGGGCAAGGCTCTAGGTAGATACCCCAGAGATAGTTATTATCTAGCGACCAAGATGCCTTGTAGTATGATCAAGTCGCTAGACCAAGCCAAAGAGATATTTGAAGAGCAATTTGTTAAGTGTGGCGTGGAGTATTTTGACTTTTATCTAATGCACGCGCTAGACAAAGAGTCCTTTGATCGCAATTATTCGCTAGGAGTGTACGACTACCTAGTGGAGCAACAAAAACTAGGTCGTATTAGACACTTTGGCTTTTCATTTCACGACACCCCCACCGTGCTAGAGTATATACTCGACACAGCCAAGTTTGAATTTTGTCAACTGCAGTACAACTATCTAGACTATTCGGTGCAGAGAGCCGACCTCCAATGGCAAATAGCCACCTCTAGGGGACTAAAGGTGATAGTTATGGAGCCACTACGAGGAGGCACACTAGTCAATTTGCCCAAGGAGGCTAGAGAGGAGATGAACTCTCACACGCCGTCCTACACACCTGCTCAATGGGGTATGAGATATTGTATGACTACCGAGGGAGTGCTCACCGTACTCAGCGGTATGACCACTATGGAGCAATTAGAGGACAATATCCGTACTGCCTCCAACCTATCTCCACTATCCACTAGTGATTACGATATGCTAGAGAGAGTGGTCGAGAGATTTACCTCTGTACCACTAGTACCTTGTACTGGGTGTGGATATTGTATGAAGAAATGTGTAAGGGGTGTGTATATCCCCGACATATTTAGAGATTACAACGAATACGTGCTAGGGGGAGATAAGGAGTCGTATCTATCCAAGATAAGCGCTCTCCGTCAAGACCTACACTACGCCAATAGGTGCGTGTATTGTCACTCCTGCGAGGCTATATGTCCACAGCACATAGAGATATCTGCGCTACTGCGCCGTATCCAAGCAGGAGCATATCGCCTCACCGAAGAGGATAGGTATATATAAAATATCGATAACAAAAAAAGCGAAAGTGTGTCATCTCATCAACACTTTCGCTTTTTGCTTGAGTTAATTTATTTGTAGCCGTGTGATTGTCTTTAGAGCAAAGACGATACTTGTATATGTCAAGCGTGTGTCTAACTGCCATTTGGATAATTATTTATCACTTACCATGTTTTTGTTAAATGCAAAAATTGCTAAAAATATGCTAGCAATCATAAACAAACTTATAGTAATCAAACCAAAACTAGCGATATTATCAAATGAATAAGCAATTCCTAATGCATTTGTTGAATTAGTAATTATTCTACCGATATAAACTGATGGATAAAAGGGCAAAAATCTGCAAAATGTTTCAAAACTACCCATTGTTTCTATAGGCATCCAACAACCACCAAGTATTCCTGCCAAACTTATAAATACAGAACAAATACCCGGCGCTGATTTATCGCTAAAAATAGTGCCAAACAATATTCCCAAAAAGATATTTGTGATAAGCATAGGGAATTGAGCAATAATTAAAAGCAAAATATTTGAAATAGATACAAAATCAACGCTAGATATCAGAGAAATTATAAGCCCAGTAATAATACAAATCAACGTTTGCAATACTCCAATAAACAATCCAACAAGGGAATATCCCAATATAAAATCATAAGATTTCATTGGCGAAGAATATAATCTTTTCAAGAAAAATGTTTGTTTATCTTTTGATACCATAATGGAGAGAGTCAACATAACAAAAGAATAAGAAAACACAATAATTCCAGGGAGTAAAGATAATACTTCAAAAGTAGGGGTATTCCCGTTTGAAAACTTATTGATTATATAAAACAAAAAAAACATAGCGATAGGAAACCCTAAACAAAAAATGTATATGAGTGGGTCTCTTAAAACTTCTTTTAAGTTTCTTTTATAAAAATTTACGACTTTATTCATTGTTTGCCTCCACCAACTTTATAAAAGAATCTTCAAAGTTTTGGGTGTTATTTAGTTGCTTTATTTCTTCGATAGTTCCTATTTTTAGTAATTTACCATTTGACAATATCGCGACTCTATCACACAGATTTTCTATCTCTTCTAGGTAGTGTGAAGTTAATATAATAGTAATATTTTTTTGTAATTTCTTTATAATATTCCATAGTTCACGCCTAGCAAAAACATCTAAACCAAGAGTTGGCTCGTCGAGAAATAAAATTTTTGGTTTTGAGATTAAAGCGATGGCAATCGACAATCTCCTTTTATAACCACCAGATAGAGTTTTGGCTCTTTGATTTAATACCTCGTTTAGATTAAAAACATCTACTATTTCATTTATCGTATTAGCATCATTGTTGTTGTATATATTTGCAAAAAATTCCAAATTTTCTTTTACGGTTAAGTTGTTTGCTACCGAAGTTTCTTGTGGGGATATATCTATTATTTCTTTGATTTTGTCAATCTCTTTATCTACATCAAAATTATTTATCCTTATTGTTCCACTTGTTTTTCTTGTCAAACCACAAAGGATTTTGATGAGAGTAGTTTTGCCAGCACCATTCACACCCAATAGCCCAAACAATTCCCCTTGCTTTATTGATAAAGAAACGTTGTCCAATGCTTTCTTTGATTTATAATTTTTGCAAACATTATCGATTGTTATAATATTCATATAACACTCCTTATTGTTTCAACACCTTGTCTGTCAAACTATCGATAATATCTGCCTTTAATAGAGCGATACCTTTTTCTTTATCGCAAAGCACAATGACAGAATCTCCTGGATTTATATCAAACATAGTTCTTATTTCTTTTGGTATAACGATTTGTCCTTTTTCGCCTACTTTGCAAATACCAGCAAATTTGTTTTTTTCAGTTTTATTTTTGTTCATATCAAACTCCTTTTTGTATAATTAGTTATACTTTTCACACTTATTATACTTTTGCAACAAGTATTTGTCAACCAAATAACAAAAAAACACCTTATCTATTAGCGTGATACTCTTAACGGAGTATTCACGCTAAAACTAAGTTTGCCCTTTGGGCAAGTGAAGTTTCGCCTATGGCGAAGTGGGCAAGCTTAACTTCACTTGTGCGTAGCACAAACTTCACTGCATAGCAACTTCACTTTTGCGTCAGCGAAAACTTCACTAACATAAAAACACCTTATCTATTATGATAAAGTGTTTTGATAATTATTACTATATCTAGGGGAATATCCCTTGCGTTTTTTATTTTGATTAGTAATGTGATACGTCGTTTTTGTGTTCTTGGATATATATCTCAAAGTCTTTGATAGCATTGGAGATAGATTCCATAGCCTCTATACAACCACCCATCTCTAGTATCTCTACCTTCTTGTTCTCTAGTTGTTTGTATACGGTGAGGAAGTGCTTGAGTTCGTCAAATATATGAGTAGGCAGAGCCGACACGTCTCTATATACGTTGTATTGAGGATCGCCAAATGGTATAGCGATTATCTTCTCATCCATCTCATCACGGTCTCTCATCTTGACTACGCCGATAGGGTAGCATCTCACGAGAGACAACTTCTCTATAGGTTGAGAACACAGCACGAATACGTCTAGAGGGTCTTTGTCGTCAGAGTAGGTGCGTGGTATAAATCCGTAGTTCATAGGATAGTGAGTAGAGGTATACAGTACTCTGTCTAGTATGATGAATCCTGTCTCTTTGTCTAGTTCGTATTTATTTTTGCTACCTTGCTCTATCTCTATACAAGCGACGAAATCGCTAGGAGTGATACGAGCAGGGCTGATATCTGTCCAAATATTCATAAAGCACCTCGCATTTTTATATATATTAGCACTTTTTGAGGTGCGTGTCTATAATATTCTTATAATTTTATATGAAATTTAGGGATATTCGCCTCATTTTGCTACTTTTTGACAACTTTATTCAATTTTGAAAATCGCTATATATGTATAATTGGCTAGGAGGCAGATATGGTTATTTCGTACAAGCAAATATTTAAGTATATATCCTTTTTCGCACTTTTGTTGATACTCTCTCTAGCCGACCGTGTGGTACTAGGTGTATTTGCATTAGGGATGTTTTCGGCTCTAGTGTATAGCAAGTTCAATTTGATTGCTCTCGCTCCAGCCTACCTCTTGGCTATCTATCTCACTACGTTTTCACTAGGAGACGTGCTACTAGGGATAGTGCCTATAGTGGTGTATTTGGTGGCGTATTGGGTGCACTCATTGGTGCATAGACCTGTGAGGGCTAGGCATATGACTATATACGCTATACTATCTATTCTCCCTAGGGTGGTGCTAGAGGTACTGGCAGGTGGCGAGTGGTATATAGCCCCTCTCAAGGTATTGGTATGTAGCGTATACGTATATGCGTGCATATTGAGTGTGTATGCGCTACTGGTGAGGGGTATTAGATATAGATTTTCTAGAGACGAGGCTACCTCTATGCTGGTGGTCTTGGCTAGTATAATAGCAGGGGTGTACGGTATAGATATATATGGATATAGACCTATCTTTAGCGTGATTAGTATCATCACGCTACTAGGTGCGCACGTGCTAGGTGTAGGTATAGCCAACGTATTAGGAGTGGCTATAGGCTTGGGAGTAGTGATAGGAGGAGGTCCTGCATCTATGGTGGCAGTCACTTCGCTAATGGCTTTAGCGACCTCTCTAGTTATCAAAAAATCACCACTACTAGCAGTACTTGCATTGATAGCAGTGGACCTCGTAGGCGCTTATTTGTTTGAGGTTTACGATATAGGATATATGCACTTGATATCTAGTGGCGTAGGGTGTATAGTTTATCTAGCCCTAGGCAAGCGAAAGAGGGCTAGTCTATCTATGGACTTTGAGGCTGTGAGAGACAAATACGGCACACGCATTATGGTCAATCGCAATCGCCACGACATATCCTCTAGACTATATGAGGTAGGCAGGATATTTTACGAAATGGAGAATCTCATCAAATCGGAAATCAAGGGTATGCCTACCGAAAAGGAGGCTGCCGACGTGCTCACGGCTAGAGTGGTGGGAGAGTATTGCAAGGGATGTGGCGAGATGGCTAGGTGTGGGCGTATGCTAAGTGGTGGAGCAGATAGCGTACTGAGAGACGTCGTACTGGCAGGGGTGCGAAATGGTAGAGTAGGGCTACTAGATTTGCCAGCTTATATCACAGGTAGTTGCCAGAGGGCAAATTCGTTGATAAGCGTAGTCAACAATGCTATTAGAAATTTTGGTGAAAAGTTGGACGACAAGAGAAAGTTTGACCTCTCCAAGATAATGCTCGCCGAC
>JAGBSX010000057.1 GCA_017631635.1 Clostridia bacterium
CGTCAATAAAAAACAAGGTGGTAGTGGTGCAGGCTGCTCGGCGACTGTATTTGCATCTTATTTATATCCAAAGTTAAAAAATCACGAGATAAATCGAGTGTTATTTATGCCAACAGGTGCTTTGATGAGTAAAGATTCATCTTTGCAGGGTGAGAGTATCCCTGCTATAGGTCAATTAGTAGTTATAGAGAGTTGAGGTGAACATGGAAGAATTAGTTAGATATTTGCAAGTTTTTTTAGTAGGAGGGGGTATTTGCCTAATAGGTCAAGTTATCCTCAACCTCACCAAGATATCTCCTGCGAGAATATTGCTCATATTTTTATTGTTAGGTGCATTTTTGGAACTAATAGGAGTCTTTGAGGCAATCAAAGAGTTTGGAGGTGCTGGTGCTACCGTACCTATATGTGGCTTTGGAGCGAATCTTGTCAAAGGCGCTATAGAAAAAACTAGAGAATTAGGACTACTTGGCGCATTTTTGGGTGGAGTAGAGAGTGCAACGGCAGGATTAACTGCAGCGATATTATTTGGATTTTTGATATCTATTATATTTAACTCGCGAAATAAAAACGCATAATTATAAAATTTTTTAAACTGAATATAATGATGTATGAAATGCAAGAAAAAAGGCAAATTCATACTCATTTTATTGATAATAATACTGAGTATTTATGCGATACTCAGTTATTTTTCAACAAATGTTTCTCCGATTATTACAAAATTAACTTCTTCAAAAATCAAATCAATATCTTTGCGTGCATTGAGTGTTGCTGTGACTAGTGTAATTAGCGAGGGGATTACTTACGAAGACCTTATGAGTGTGATTCGCAATAGTGAAGGCGAAGTGAGGGTAATGCAAGCACATACCGACAAGATCAATCTATTAGCCAGACAAATATCTACTAAGGCTAATGAAAATATAAAAAATGCACAATTAGATTATGTTGCGATACCAATAGGAGCGTTTTCGGGCTCAATGTTGCTATCGGGTTTAGGTCCAGAAATTCATATCAAAGTAGTACCTATCACTAATATAAATTGCGATTATATATCAGAGTTTAGTAGTGCTGGAGTCAACCAAACTTTGCACAAAATATACGTCAATCTTCGCGCTACGATACAACTAGTAATCCCGACTATAAAAGAGATAGAAGTCAATTCAAAAGTATTAATTAGTGAATGTTTGATAGTAGGCAAAATACCTGACACGTATCTAAACTCAACTTCACTAGAAAATATGATGGATTTAATACCTGAAAGTTGATAATATACTTGCAAAATTATATTTAATATGTTAAAATATACAAAAATAAAAGACTGTGAACAAGAGTTAGTCTTGTAGACTACGTCAAAGAGAGTGTGCGTGGCTGTGATGCACATACGTAATCAAGATGAAATTTCGCTTGGGAGTCGCTTTTGTGAACTAATAGTAGCATTAGACGGGTAGGCCCGTGATAGCCTTGATGAAGGACTATTTTTTAGTCGAAATTAGGTGGTACCGCGATATTTATTCGCCCTATGTATAGGGCGTTTTTTATTTGTATGGAGGAAATATGGATAATCTAACTACAATCTTAGAATCTTGCAAACTTGAGATATCAAATGCACTAACTATGCAACAAATGTACGACATCAGAGTCAGATATCTAGGCAAGAGTGGAGAGTTGACTACAATCATGAGAACTCTCAAAGATTTGCCAAATGAAGAAAAACCTATATTTGGCAAAAAAGTCAATGACGTAAGAGTTCAATTAGAGGCTCTTATCGTTGAGAAAGAGAGTGTACTAAAAGAGGCCGAGAAGACTGCGCGTATCAATAGCGAGTATATTGACATCACAGAGCCTGCCAAGTTGCCAAACAAAGGTAATTTGCACCCAATTACTCAAGTAAAAAACGAAATAATCGAAATATTTAGATCATTGGGATTTGAGATGCGCCAAGGCCCTGAAATAGAAACCGATTATTATAATTTTCAATTGCTAAATATCCCCAAAGATCATCCTGCTAGAGATATGCAAGATACCTTTTACTTTAGCGACAATCTCTTGTTGCGCACTCATACTTCGCCTTGCCAAGCACGTACAATGCAAGCCAAGCAACCACCTATTCGTATGATATGCCCAGGCAAGGTTTATCGTAGTGATGATGATGCTACACATAGCCCTATGTTTCAACAAGTAGAGGGCTTGGTAGTAGACAAAGGTGTGACAATGTGTGACCTCAAGGGTACTTTGGATGCGTTTGTCAAAGCATTTTTTAGTGAAGATACCAAGACTAGATTTAGACCATCATATTTTCCATTTACAGAGCCTAGTGTAGAGGTTGACGTCACTTGTTCTGTATGCAAAGGCGAGGGATGTAGACTATGCAAAGGCACAGGTTGGATAGAAGTACTTGGTGCAGGAGTAGTCAACCCCAAAGTTTTGGATGATTCGGGTATAGATTCCAGCGTTTACTCTGGATTTGCGTTTGGTATGGGCATAGACCGTATGACTATGATAAAGTACGGTTTGCCAGATATGAGATTGTTGTTTGAGAACGATACTAGGTTCTTGAAACAATTCAACTAATAGGAGGTTTTTATGAAAGTATCATACAATTGGCTCAAAGATTTTGTAGATATACAAGTATCTCCTATCCAACTATCAAACGATTTAGTACAGATAGGATTCGAAGTAGAAGAATTAATTGATTTGTCCAAAGAAATTCAAGGTGTCGTAGTGGGTAAGATTACCGATATTCAACCACATCCAAATGCGGACAAATTGCGTATATGTCAAGTAGACGTAGGGGATAAATCCGTGCAAATTATCACTCACGCCGACAATGTATTCGTAGGTGCTTACGTACCAGCCGCTTTGGACGGTGCTTATCTACCTGGTGGCAAGAGAATATTTGATGGAGAACTCAGAGGATTGCCATCATATGGTATGATGTGTGCAGGTGAAGAACTAGGTCTAACTGAGGCTGATTTTCCTAATGGTGGCGTAGATGGTATTATGTTGCTAGATGAATATCCACTAGGCACAGATATCAATAAAATCATAGGTAATGATGATTTTGTGCTAGATATTAGCATTACAGCCAACCGTCCCGATTGTCAAAGTATACTCGGTATTGCTAGAGAAGTAGCGGCTTTGTATCATTTGCCACTTACTCCACCTGCGCTAGATTATGAATGTGTAGATTTTGACTTAAATCTAACTGTAGAGAATACTGCTATGGACTTGTGTCCTAGATATATGGCTGGTGTAGTGAAAGATATAGTGCTCAAACCATCTCCAGTCAAAATAGCCTCAAGGCTCAGAGCCGTAGGACTCAGACCAATCAACAATATAGTTGATATTACCAACTATATTCTCATAGAGATAGGACAACCTATGCACGCTTTTGACAAGTCTCTACTAGAGGGTGATGGTATAGTAGTACGTAGGGCAGTAGACGGTGAGGTTATTACAACCTTGGACGGCAAAGAATCTACGTTAGATAACTCTATGCTTGTGATAGCAGATACTGTCAAGCCATCAGCATTAGCAGGTATAATGGGAGGTGCAGATTCTGGTATCAACGACAACGTGACAACTATAGTGTTTGAATCTGCCAAATTTGCTAGAGACAGTATTAGACGTACTTCTCGTACACTCAACGTACATAGTGATTCATCTGCTAGATATGAGAAAGGCATAGATTATATCTCCCAAGAGATTGCTCTCAAGAGAGCATTTAATCTAATATATACTACCAATTCGGGTGTAATCGCATCTACAATTATCGACAAGATAGATCGTGTACCTACACCTACTATCATAGATATCGACGCATCTCGAATTAGAGATATACTAGGTATTGACGTTGCCGACGATTTTGTCATAGATACTCTTCAGTCGTTGAGTATAGATGCTACTATCAAAGATGGCAGACTTGTCGCAAATATCCCTGCTTGGAGAGAAGATTTGTTGACTGCCAACGACATATCCGAAGAAATTATTAGATTTTATGGATATGATCATATTCAGCCTACACTTTTGCCAAAAGCAGAGCAAACTTGTGGTTATGCTACCTTAGAGCAAAGGGATTATTCAAAACTTACCTCTATTTTGACAGGACTAGGTCTAAATGAAATAGTTGCGTATTCTTTCGTCACCTCTAGACTAGGCGACTTGCTCAAATTAGATGAGAAGGATAGTAGAAGAATAGTCGCCAAACTACTCAATCCGTTGAGTGATGAGTGGAGTACTATGCGTACAAC
>JAGBSX010000058.1 GCA_017631635.1 Clostridia bacterium
AATATCACTTGTCGCTAGACAAATATAACTGCGTAGCAATATCACTTGTCGCTAGACAAATATAACTCCTTATCTCCTCTAGGGGAGGAGAGATATATTTCTCCTATCGTAGTAAAATATATATTGTTGGGCATATCCAGAGAGGTCTCCGTAGATAGATACTAGGTGTCGGCGTATCTCAGAGGACGTAGCCCCCTCTCTATAGTGGGTGTAGTAGTAGGACTTGATCCACGTGTCCACAGGGAAGAGGTCTCCTCTGTGATAAGCAAATAATAGTATGCAATCTGCTACCTTTGGACCTACTCCGTATAGACCACACAGATATTTGTTGGCAGAGAGAGTGTCTAGGGTGTCCACCACCTCTAGCGAATATAGTCCACTCTTTATAGCGTTGGCTGTGAGGTGTAGATACTTGGCTCTATATCCTAGACCTACACTCTCTAGATATTCGATACTAGCATTTGCTAGTGCCTCCACCGTAGGAAATGCATGGTATTCGCCCTTATCTTCTCCTAGGTCTACGCACAGTCTCTCTATCGTTTTCTTGATGCGAGGGATATTGTTGTTGGCAGAGATGATGAAGGACACTAGAGTCTCCCATTTGTCTTGGTTGAGTATCCTGATACCCTTGCCGTACTCAACAGCGTCTGTGAGTATAGGGTGGGTGGACAAACGGCCTACTATCTCGCCATAATCGGTAGATAAGTCAAAATAATCGTAAAAGTATCTATCGTCGTCACTCTCTATCACCACCTCGTCTCCCTCATAGTATAGGGTAGCACGGTGAGAGGTGGAGATTATCTCGTAGACGCCACTAGCCGTCTTGCCAAACCTAAATACTTGTCCGCAAGTGAGTGTCGCTATTATATCGAAATGTGTCCTATCGTGTCTAATCATAACTACCTCTGCTCATACTATACTACAAATAGACGCTTTTAGGCAATAGAATGAGGAGATTAGAGTGAGTTTTGTGGACAAAAGAGGTGAAAATCCTCTCCTAAAACCTCATATGGCTTTTTGCCGACAAAATTCTGGTACAACATAAGGCAAAAATAAAAAGAAATACAATCATCAGGTGACTAGTGTTGCTGATGTGATTTTTAATATATCTAACAGGTATTATATATTAATACCAATTCTAACAAAAAAGGAGAAAAATTACGAAGAAGTTATTTAGAAACGTTAGTGCTATCGCTATGCTATCTGCATTCATGGGACTAATCGCCCTAGCAGTAGTAGGCAAGAAGTACTAAGACACTACGCTAGTCAATCATTGACTAGTGGTTAGGTAAAACTAAACAAAAAATCAACCGAAGGAGACTTCGGTTGATTTTATTTTATCGCAAAGCTTGCCGTCAGCAATATCACTTGCCGTCAGGCAAATATCACGGCGATAGCATATCGCAGTTATCTATCGAGAAAAAAAGACACACCTCTACGGTGTGTCTAATTTGTTATTTGATTAGGCCTCGTAAACAGATACTTGCTTACCGTCTTTGCCTCTACGCTCAAATCTACATACTCCATCTATCAAAGCATACAAAGTATCATCTTTGCCGATACCTACGTTGGCACCTGCGTGGAACTTAGTACCTCTTTGACGAACCAAAATGTTGCCGGCTAGTACGCTCTCTCCGTCGGACTTCTTAGGTCCTAGACGCTTGGATTCGCTATCACGGCCGTTCTTGGAGCTACCCATACCTTTCTTATGGGCGAATAGTTGCAATTGTATAAACATTTTAAATTACCTCCAATTCAATAAAATCGGAATAACCTTCGTGCAAGTCCATGATGCCTAGCATCATAGTGCTGAGTATTATCTGACTAGCGTTGTCTTGCAGGGGAGATATATCCTCTGGCAAGGTCATACGTAGATAACCTCTATCGGAGTCTGCCTCATAGTCTACGGCTACTCCTGCCACTTGCATCAGTCCGAGTAGAGCAGTCTGCACGATAGATGAGATGCCGGCGCATACTATATCCTCGCCGTACTCTGCATATCCGCTGTGTCCCTCGCACTCTACGCTGATTATTCTCTCAAAACTCTTAGTTACTCTAACCGTGGTCATATTAGCCCTTGATTGACTTGATCTTGAGCAAAGTGTATGGCTGACGGTGTCCTTGACGCTTGCGCTCGTTCTTCTTGGCCTTGTACTTGTAAACGATAATCTTGCTGTCCTTGTCTTGAGCAACGATCTCAGCCTCGACTACTGCACCCTCTACGATAGGTGTGCCAGCCTTGACTACGTCACCGTCTACCACCATAAGAGCGTCAAACTTGACAGTATTGTCTACAGACTCGATCTTCTCAACCTTGAGAAGCATATTCTCCTCGACCTTGTACTGCTTGCCACCTGTAGCGATAATAGCATACATATTGATTTACCTCCTCTATCCAGTCTCGTTGTTCAGGGCGACCTAGTGGTACTTAATACCATGTCCAAACGGCTCGGATTATAATTTACCACAATAATAGCCTTTTGTCAACTGTAAAAAGGCAAATCGGGGTATAAAAACAAAGTTTTTTGCTAGTTTGTTCAAAAAAGACTATCTTTTTGCAAAAAAAGTAGAAATATGCAAAAATGCTCAAAATTTATGCAATAATGTGGATAAGTATGTGGATAAGTGTGGATAACTCTATGATAAGTGTGGATAAATACAAAAAATTTCGCCAAAAAATTTTGAGAAAAAAAGTAATAAATCACGCAAAAATTTAATAATTATGGTTGAAAAAACTGGCGTTTTTGTGTTATAATAAATAAAAGTAGGATTATTCAAAAAAATCCAATAAAAACCATACGATTTTTTATGCAAAATCTTAGGAGACGCGACTATGTATCAGCAAAATTTTGACAAGTGGTTTGAGGCTGATTTGCCTCAAGTTTATCACGACGAATTGGTGGCTATGGCAGATGATGAGAATCTCAAAAAAGAGGCTTTTTCTATGCCACTTGCTTTCGGTACGGCAGGTATGAGAGGTGTGCTCGGTATGGGTATCTCTCGTATGAATATATACACCGTATCTAGGGCTACCGAAGGACTCGCTAGACTCATAGAGAGCAAAGGCGCGCAAGATAGAGGAGTGCTCATAGGCTACGATACTAGACACGGTTCGTTTTTGTTCGCTACCACCACAGCCAAGGTACTAGAGCAACACGGTATCAAGGTATATCTATACGAAGACGTGAGACCTGTACCTCAAGTATCGTTTGGAGTGAGAGAACTAGGCTGTATAGCCGGCGTAATGATAACTGCTAGCCACAACCCCAAAGAGTACAATGGATACAAAGTATACGGTGAAGACGGCGCTCAACTAGACCTAGAGGATAGCGACACCCTCACCAAGATAATATCAGGTATAGAGGAGTATATAGGTATCCCTACCTCCTCTACTGCT
>JAGBSX010000008.1 GCA_017631635.1 Clostridia bacterium
ATAATCACACCTACTTCAAATACTTATTAGCAAGTGGCTAGAAGTTTAGACCCTATGAAAGTGATTATATAAGATAAAACTCAACCTATCAAGCCTATTGAGCCACCAAAACCTATAGTTCGCAAGCCATATATAGCGCCACCTATCGATTTGCTAAAAACTTATGCAAAATCATCAAACAATTCTATAGAGTATTTTGAAAAAAATAAGAAGATAATTGAAGAGACTTTGGCAAACTTCAACGTCTCCGTCACGGTGGAGAGTAGTACTAGAGGTGCAGCATTTACTAGATTTGAGTTGAAGATGGCGCCAGGTGTACCTGTGGCTAGTGTTAAGAAGTACGAAGATGATATTGCTATGAATCTAGAGGCTCTATCTATGCGTATGGAAGCGCCTATCCCCGGAAAGAACCTAGTAGGTATAGAAATCCCTCGTCCTAGCGACGACAGAGATATAATAGGACTACGCCAAGTATTTGAAGACAGCGACTTCTTTACCAAAAATCGCTCGTTGGCTTTTGCGCTAGGTACTAATATAGCCGGAGAATCAATAATAGGCGATCTAGAAAAAATGCCACACTTGTTGATATCTGGTGGTACGGGATCAGGTAAGAGTATATGTATGAATACAATCATATGTAGTTTGTTGTACAAATACTCTCCCGAATACGTGAGATTTATCTTGGTAGACCCCAAACAAGTCGAATTTAATATATACAACGATTTGCCACATCTATTGGTAAAAGAAGTAATTTCTGACACCGAAAAAGCCATAAATGCTCTAAATTGGGCTATTAAAGAAATGGAACAAAGATATACTTTGTTTAAGACTACTAGATGCAAAAATATATCTGATTACAATACTTTTATCGAAAACGACAAAACAAAACCTCGTATGCCATACATTGTATTTATTATAGATGAATTGGCAGATTTGATGAGCACCAAGAAAAAGGACGTCGAAGATAAGGTGCAAAGATTGGCACAAAAAGCGCGAGCTGCAGGTATATTGTTGATACTAGCGACACAGAGACCATCTGTAGATATCATATCTGGCGTAATTAAGACAAATCTACCTTCTCGTATAGCATTGAGTCTATCAAACTATCAAGATTCTAAAACTATACTTGATAGAGGTGGTGCAGAAAAGTTGCTAGGTAATGGAGATATGTTGTATTTCCCTATGGGTATGATGGACCCTGTGAGATTACAAGGCGCATATTTGTCAAATTCCGAAATTGCATCTATTACGGAATACGTATGTACCCACAATGAATCTTATTATGATAATGCCATAGATGATGCAATCAATACCGTAAATACTCCAGAGGTAGAATCTGCATCAGAAGCCGCAGGTCCACAATACGTGACTCCTGCTGGTGGCGCAGCGCAAGATATGGATTTTTTGCGAGCATTAAGATTTTGCGTAGAAAACAAAAAGGCATCTATATCTTCTATCCAGTCTGCTTTGGCTCTAGGATTCCCAAAAGCAAGTAGATATATAATGATGATGGAGAGAAAGGGCTATATATCCGTAGGAAATAATAGCAGTAAGCCTAGAGACGTATATATGACTCTAGATCAGTTTATCGAACAATTTGGTGACGTAGGTCAAATAGAAATATAATGAAAGTAGGAATGATTACTCTCGGTTGTGATAAAAACCGAGTAGATGCAGAAAAAATACTCGCTAATCTTACTGATTACGGTCATATCATTACTCCAAATCCATCAGAAGCAGACGCCATAATTGTCAATACATGTGGATTTATCGACGCATCCAAGAGCGAATCTATAGACGCTATTATGGATATGGCGAAATACAAAGAGATAGGTGTACTAAAGACGTTGATAGTATCTGGCTGTCTAGCCGAAAGGTACAAAGATGAATTGTATCAAATAGATGGAGTAGACCACGTAATACCACTCATTGACAACAATAAGATAGTGCAGTATCTAGATAACTTTGATAAAATTGCTAGCAAACATAGTGGTAGAGTATTGACTACACCAGAACACTACGCATATATCAAGATAGCTGATGGCTGTGATAATTGCTGTACTTATTGTGCAATTCCCAAGATAAGAGGTAGATACAAGTCTACGCCTATAGATGAGGTGGTAGACGAGGCGCAACGTCTATATGATGAATATCCTACAAAAGAACTAATTGTAGTAGCGCAAGATACGACCAGATACGGCGTTGATTTGTATGGACAACCAAAGATAGTAGAATTGTTATCAAGATTATGCAAATTAGATTATCAATGGATAAGATTGCTGTATTGCTATCCCGAACAAGTGACTGAAGAGTTGATAACTTTTATCAAAGAAACTCCCAAAATGTGCCACTATATCGATATGCCATTGCAACATATCAATGATCATATCCTCAAAAAGATGAATCGTAGGACGACAAAAAGCGAGATATTGTCCAAAATCTCAATGATAAAATCAATAGTTCCAGATATCTCTATTCGTTCTTCATTTATCATAGGTTTCCCTGGTGAAACCCAAGAACAATTTGATGAACTATGTGATTTTATATCAAAAGGTTATATCGACAATGCAGGATTTTTTGGATATTCGAGAGAAGAAGGTACTTTTGCCTACAATCTTAAAAATAAATTGCCAAAACGTATAATTAATCAACGACTCAAAAAAATAAGGGATATACAGTCTGCAGTAATGATGGAGAAATCACTATCAAAAATAGGTAGTGTTCAAAAGGTAATATATGAAGGGATTGATTACGACAAACAATGTTTTGTAGGGCGTACCCAGTATCAAGCACCTGATATAGATACCAAAGTGTATTTTACCTCTGACGATATAGTAGAGATAGGTAAATATTACGACGTAAAAATAAATGATGCATATTATGATTTAATAGGAGTAAGATTATGAATTTAGCGACAAAATTAACTTGGCTTAGAATAATACTAGTTCCATTAGTAGTTGTATTTTATTACATATCCGCTACTTGGGCATACATACTCGCTACCGTTATGTTTATATTAGCAGCCGTTACAGACTTTTTTGACGGATATATCGCACGCAAGTATAACCAAGTGACGAATTTAGGCAAGTTTTTAGATCCTATAGCGGATAAAATACTTGTATTTGTTGCATTTTTGATAGTTTTGGACAAGGATGCTGCATTAAATACTCATCATATTATGACTATTGCTATGGGTATTATGGTAGTCAGAGAGTTTGTAATAGCCGCTCTTAGACAAATTGCTGCTGCAAACGGCAAAGTTATTGCTGCTGACAAATTGGGTAAGTACAAGACTTTTACCCAAGATATAGCGATACCATTTATGCTAATGCGTCCAGTATTGGTTGAATTGTGGAGTGGTATAGACTACGTAGTGTTTGGATGGATATTGATATCTACTATACTCGCACTAGTATCTGGTATAAACTACATAGTAGTCAATAAAGAAGTTTTTTCTTCAAAATAACAATGAACAATTGTGCTAAAGACATATCAAAAGCCTCATATATAAACGTGGCATTATGTGGATTAACTAAGGAAGAAATTGTTGGTAAATACGACAAATCTTTGGGCGTAGATTTTTTTGAGATATGCACTTTGCAGGAAAATTGTCTTGACGCCTTGATTCGTATAGAAATAGATAAAATACCAATCGACAAAGTTAAAGTGGCTATAGCAGATATATTGAGTCCATATCAACGATATATCTACAGTATGACTTACGACAATGACAATCCTAAAAAATTGGCAGAAGTATTATTTGATTATCTAGAAATAACTCAAAACAAGTTAGGGGTTGCAGAAAGCCTGACGGGTGGTATGATAGCCTCCGAAATTATCTCTGTCGGTGGTGCTAGCAAATATTTTATGGAAGGTATAGTCGCTTATGATAACCAAGCCAAGACGAGGTGTTTGGGAGTGAGGGAAAACACTCTAAATCAACATACTGCCGTGAGTCCAGAGGTGGCTTATCAAATGGCTCAAGGCATGCTAGACTCACCATATTTGTCATTTGCGATATCTACTACCGGATATGCAGATTCAAATGATATATGCGTACCTGCAGGATTGGTGTACATAGGTATCGGAGATAGAAGGAAGATAGACGTACACAAGTTGAATTTGACTGGTAGTCGTAATGAAATTCGAAAAAAGGTAACAAATATGGCTATATACTATGCTATCAAAAGATTAAAAGGAAATTTTGATATCAATGATTATTGATATCTAATATAAGGAGAAATTTATGGATATAAGTAAAGCAAAAGGTTTAGAAGATGTAATTGCTCAAATTGAAAAGCAATACGGAAAGGGCGCTATTATGAAAATGGGCTCAAACTCCACAGTTGCTGTAGACGTTATACCTACTGGTTGTATGTCGCTAGATATAGCAATGGGTATAGGAGGTGTGCCAAAAGGACGTATTATTGAGATATATGGACCAGAATCCTCTGGTAAGACAACAGTCACCCTACATATGATAGCAGAGGCCCAAAAGATGGGTGGTACTGCAGCATTTATAGATGCCGAGCACGCACTTGACCCTGTCTATGCTCAAAAGTTGGGAGTAAACGTCGACGAATTATACGTATCCCAACCTGACAATGGCGAACAAGCCCTAGATATCGTACACGCACTAGTCGCTAGCAAAGAGATAGATATAGTGGTAGTTGACTCAGTCGCAGCGCTCACTCCTAGAGCCGAAATAGACGGCGATATGGGTGATTCTCACGTTGGTTTGCAAGCTAGACTAATGTCTCAAGCGCTACGCAAACTTGCAGGTGTGATTAGCAAGTCAAATACTTGTGTCATATTCATTAACCAGTTGAGAGAGAAAGTAGGCGTAATGTACGGAAATCCAGAGACAACTACTGGTGGTAAAGCATTGAAATTTTACGCTAGTATTCGTCTAGATGTTCGCAAAGCCGATGCTATCAAAAATGGTACTGAAGTAGTAGGTAATCGTACGAAAGTTAAGGTTGTTAAGAACAAACTAGCACCTCCATTTAAGACTGCTGAATTTGATATCGTATATGGCAAAGGTGTATCAAAAATAAGTTCTATGATGGACTTGGCTATCGCTGATGGTATATTGCAAAAAAGTGGCTCTTGGATAAGTTATAACGATGAACGTATCGGTCAAGGTAGAGACAAAGCAATAGAGTATCTAGAGCAAAATCCTCAAATTGCCAACGAAATAGAGAGCGTTCTTAGAGCAAAATATTTCGTTAAGAGTGAAAATAACTAGTCTAACGAATATAAATATATTTGACATTGTACAGTTATAACTGTATAATTATATTAACGCATTGTTTATGCGGCGCAAATTGAAAATTTAATATTATAGGAGGTTAAGAAAATGACTAGCATTTATGCGCAGTTGTTGGCTGACGTATCTCCTGTTGTCACAATAATAATAGCAATAGCAAGTATTATTGTCGGAGGATTAATAGGCTTTTTTACTTATAGATATTTTTCCATTAACAGGATGAAGACTTCGAAGGCCCACGCTGATAAAATAATTGAAGACGCGCATATTGAAGCAAAGACATATCGCAAAGAGTCAATACTTGAAACCAAAGAAGAAATTCACAAACTTCGTGCCGAATTAGATAAAGAAATCGCAACTCGTCGTAGTGAAATTCAACGTGTGGAGATGAGACTTGACCAAAGAGAAGATTCTCTAGACAAAAAAGAAGAAAATCTCAATCGTCGTATCGAATCTGTTGAACAGAGCAGAGTCGCTCTCAAGAATAGGGAGGCAGAACTTGACCGTAAACAAGCCGAGATAGAGCAATCTCACGCCTTGGTCATAGCCGAACTAGAGAAAGTCTCGGGTATGACTAGAGAAGAGGCTAGCAAGGTTTTGATGGATTCTATATTAGAAGACGTCAAGAGAGATGCTGCTGTGATGGCTAGAGAGATAGAGGCCAATGCAAGAGAAGAGGCAGAGAAGCGTGCTAAAAATATAGTCGGTTTGGCTATACAAAGGTGTGCTACCGAATATGCTTCGGAGATCACGGTATCTACCGTTCAATTGCCTAATGAGGAGATGAAGGGTAGAATAATAGGTCGTGTTGGTAGAAATATCCGTGCACTAGAAAATGCAACTGGTGTTGATATCATCATAGATGATACTCCTGACGTAGTCACTATATCCACCTTTGAGCCTGTACGTAGAGAAGTCGCTAGACTTACCGTAGAAAAACTTGTCACAGATGGACGTATCCATCCTGCTCGTATCGAAGAGATAGTCGACAAAGTTCGCAAAGAGATTGACGTGCAGATGAAAGAGGCAGGAGAGGCTGCAGTATTTGATACGGGCATATACGGTCTACACCCAGAACTTGTCAAGTTGTTGGGTAGACTAAAGTATCGTACAAGTTATGGTCAAAACGTGCTAACTCACTCTATAGAGGTATCCTACCTAGCAGGTATGATGGCTGCCGAACTTGGTGCAGACGTCAAACTTTGTAAGAGAGCAGGACTATTGCACGATATAGGTAAAGCGGTCGATCACGAGATAGAGGGTACTCATATCCAAATTGGTGTAGACCTAGCCAAGAAGTACAAAGAGGGCAAAGACGTAATTCACGCCATAGCAGCCCACCACAACGACGTGCAACCTGAGACTTTGGAGGCATTGATTGTACAAGCCGCTGATGCGATATCTGGCGCTAGACCTGGTGCTCGTAGAGAGTCTCTAGAGAATTATGTCAAGAGACTAGAAAATCTAGAGGGTGTAGCCACTTCATTTGCAGGCGTTGAGCAAGCATACGCAATACAAGCAGGTAGAGAGATAAGAGTTATCGTTAAACCTGAAGACGTAGATGATCAAGCCACCATATTTATGGCAAAAGAGATAGCCAAGAGAATAGAGGAAGAACTCGAGTATCCTGGACAAATCAAAGTCAACGTCATAAGAGAAACGCGTAGTGTCGAATATGCTAAATAAAAAAAAGAAGGTAGAAATACCTTCTTTTTTTTATTTATATTCACAAATTATAATGTTTTATCTTTTTTTATAAAAAACAAGTTCAGGATTTTCACCATTTTCCTCATAACTGCACACGAGAATAAAATCCATATTTAAAACAATTCCATAGCATTTATCACCAGATTCGCTTTCAATTTGACTGCCGAGATAGGTCTTTTTATCATCAAGAAATTTTATTTTTTCTCCGTTTGGGAGAGTATATTCAAGGTTGACAAACTCACCAGGAAGTATATTTAAGTTTTCTACTTTAGGCAAATTTATGATATGCAAAAGTGAGTTAAGTTCGCTTATTAGTTGCTTTTTTAATTTTTCAAACTTTTCTTTTTCATCAATTCCACCATATTGTCTCCAAAAATCAAGTGTATATTCACCATCAGCATAACACCATTTGCAGTATTCTTCGTTAAAAACACCATCAATTTCTCTGCTTGTATTGCAGTCATCAAGAGAAATTCCGCAACATTGGCATACCAACTCTCTAGGAGAACCTAGGAGAGTGTTTATAGATACATCAAAAATTTTTGAAAGAAGCTTTAGAGTATCTATATTTGGCATTGTTTCGCCATTTTCCCAACGAGAAACGGCTTGTCTTGTTACAAATATCTTTTCGGCAAGTTCTTCTTGTGAAAACCCATTTTTAGTTCTTAATTTGTATATTATTTCTTTTGTCTCCATAAAAAACCACCTTTATCAAATGTTATACAATTATACTATAAGTTTGTAACTGATGACAAGCAACTCGTTGTTGCTATCTAATTTCATAAAAAATAAGTACCGAGGGTTGAATCTCAGTACTTAATAATTATGGCAGGGGAGACGCGATTCGCGAGGAGCATAGCGACGGAATAGCGAGCCTGCGAGTGTCAGACGCAATAGAGATATTATCTCGTAGTTGCGTGAAATAAAATAAGTACCGAGAGGTAAATCTCAGTACTTGATAAGGTGTCAGGTGAGACGCGATTCGCGAGAAGCAAAGCGACGGAATAGCTAGCCTGCTAGCGTCTGACGCAAAAGAGATATTAACTCGTAGTTGCGTGAAAAAAAATAAGTACCGAGAGGTAAAATCTCAGTACTTGATAAAGTGGCAGGGGAGACGCGATTCGAACACGCAACCTATGGTTTTGGAGACCACTACTCTACCGTTGAGCCACTCCCCTAAGACTTAAATATTATATATAATTTGGAATAAATAGTCAAACAAATTATATACTAATAACCAAATTTTATTATAATTTTATATATATCTATTGAAAATTTGTATCGTATATGATATACTATAAAAGGTGATATTATGAAACAAATAGATATTTACACTGATGGTGCGTGCTCAGGCAATCCTGGAGTAGGTGGTTGGGGCGCTATACTTATGTACAAAGGCGCTACCAAAGAAATATCAGGAGCAGAACCAGACACTACAAATAATAGAATGGAATTGCAGGCGATTATCTCCGCATTAAAAGCCCTGAAAGAACCTTGTATTGTCAATCTATATAGCGATTCTTCGTATGCTCTCAATGCGTTTTTGGAAGGATGGATAGGAGATTGGGAGAAAAAGGGATGGAGAACTGCCTCCAACAAAGAAGTGAAAAACATTGACTTGTGGCAAGAGTTGATCGCATTGACTAAAATACACACTTTAACGTGGATAAAAGTCAAAGGGCATTCGGACAACCAGTATAATAATAGATGTGATTTGCTAGCACGTACTGCTATTAAAAATTATAAATAAAAAATCGACTTTTCAGTCGATTTTTTTATTTGATATGAAATGATTTTGTTTTGTATATGATTAGGTAAAGTATCTTTGATAATGGTATATTAGCTATTATGATTACAGGTATTAATACCGGTGTCACAAGTGTATTAAAATCAAAGAAATTGACTCCAAATAGCAAAAATCCTATCGCTGTGATTACTAATGATAGATTGATAAATATTAGCACTCTATTGATTATAGTGGATTTTACGTCAATATCAGCCTTTTGTTTGCGGTTTGGGTTGATGGCAAATCGCGCTATAGATATGACAGGGAATATTGCTGCAGCTAATACTGCGTACACGTATGAATCTATAGGGGTGTTTATGTACGAACCTAGAGTAGTATTCACTAATATTATTTCTGCTAGCATTATGATAAATAATAATATAGAGTGTAATACTGACAACCTATTTGAATAGAAGAAATTCATATTGTAATAGGTGTTTGAGTTTGATTTTGTATAACATCTCAATTTGTAGCCTTTTGTGTACAAATATTGACTTAACTCACTATAATTATATGGTTTGTCTGATTGGTTGTCAGGAGTTATGACTTCATTAATGGTAGGCTTTGTGTATGACATACTATCGGCTACTAATGAGTCTATTACCGATTTGTAGTTTAGATCCTCGCTTGAATCAAAATTATAAGAAACATTTGAAGACGGGGATATATCTTCGCTTGAGTTGATATTTGTATCTTCTACAGTATTAGATTCTAATTGGTTGTTATCGACGGTAGGGGTGTATTCTACGTACTGGGTAAAAGTATATTCCTGCACGTTGTCTACATTTTCGCCATTTTCGGTAATATTCTCTGAAATATTAGTCTCGATTTGACAATTATTATCATCTGCGACAAGAGTATTCTCTTCGATATTATTAGAATTATCGCTTGGATTAGCAACAGGGGCTATAGTATTATCTGTGTTTTCTTGAATATCAAGCCCTATATCCTTTATAAAACTTGCTGTTCGACGGGTGTATGGTCTTAGGTCGTTTGCATTAAATGGACCTGGAGTAGTCAAATCGTAATCTTTGTTAGATAGTAGTCGATTGATGAGAGTTCGTGAATATTCCCACTCACGTTGATCATATTCCAAAAAATCTCTACCTAATTGGGTGAGGGAATAGTATCTGCGTTTTCCACCGTTTGACACTTCGCCCGTATATGACGTGATATAATTTTGAGCCTCTAGGCGTTTTAGACAACTATATAGGGTTGGTTGTTTTAGTATGTATGCGCCGTCGGTCTTTGTCTCAATTTCACGGCAAATTTCATAACCATATTTATCTTCAATTTCTAGAGATTTGAGGATAATAGTTATGACGTGGTCTCTAATTAGGTCTTTGTTTTTTGCTGAAGAATCCATCTGAGACACCTCCATTGGGGATATATATATTATACTTTATATATTGCTGATAGTCAATATATTTAGTTAATAATGGTCAAATTAGTTTATAAAACCTTATTTTTTATAACAATTTAAGTATTTTTTAGGTCGTCAGGGGAGAGTACTACGTTTTTGAGGGCGTCTTCGCGAATTTGTTCGCTTTGAGCAGCGTAGTGTTTCTTAGTGGTATTGATAACCTTGTGTCCCAATACTTCTGCGACAACGTAAATTTCTTTTGTTTGATTGTATAGATTATTACCAAACTTACTCCTTAGTTTATGAGGAGTTATTTTTTTTAGGGGAGTGGCTATAGAACTATATTTTTTAACAAGTTTTTGCGTTGCTCTCACTCCCATGCGTTTTCCTTGAAGGGATACGAAAAAAGCACGTTCTTTTTTATCTATCTTGGGATTATTATTTCTCTCAATTAGATATCTATCTAGTGCGATGGCTACGTCTTCGGACATATATAGTATTACTCTATTGCCACCTTTTCGAGTGACTGTAAATTCGCGATTTGGTATATTTACGTCTTCAATATTTAGCCCTACGCACTCACTAATACGAATACCAGTTCCCAAAAATAGGGTAATCATAGCAGTATCCCTCAATTGAGTGATTTTGTGAAAGTCTTGTTGATGTTTTGATAGGCCAGTACCACTATCAACGTAAGTGAGCATGCGTTCGGTCTCATGCAGATCTAGTCTAATTATCTCTTTTTCGTGAAGTTTTGGTCGAGATACTTTGGCAGAAACGTCGTATTCCAAATCTTCTTTGTTATAAAAATACTTAAACATTGAGCGAATAGTAGAAAGTTTTCGGGCTTTTGCCTTATCATTATTAGTATGAACTTTACCGTTTTCGTCTTTGTAATAAGATATATATTCCAAAAACTGCTCGATATCACTAGGGGATACCAGAGCGAGATCTTTCATCAAAAATTTATCAATCTCAAAACCTTTGAAATTAAAATTAACGGTTGTAAGATAATTGAAAAATAAACTTAAATCTCTAGCATATCCCAATCTAGTAAGAGGAGAGGTATTATTTGATATACCTATGAAGTACTCATTACAAAAAGAGGGTAATTGAGACTGAACAATTTCCCTTAATTTGACTAGAGCATCATAATTTCTTGATGAAAAGTAATCCAAAATACAATTCTCCTTGATATTAGTATATCATATCATTTCGCTAAATTCAATAATATTATAAAAATTATCTATATTTTTTAGTGTTAATATGAGAAAATAGTGGTGTAGAGAATAAAATTTTATTTTTTCTAAATATAATTAAATATTGATATGTATTCGCAAAACACAGGTTTTGCGAATACATAGGTCTATATTTATCAATAAATAAGTATATCGTATGTCAAATATTGTTTCTTGTGTATAAAAACATCAATATAATTTCATAGTATTATGAAATATTATGGTTTTATATAATACTTTGGCAATTTAATATTTACTGTGATTAATTACGATAGTCTTTTTAATAATCATTATTTTGCAATTTTAAGCAAATTAATTGGCTTAAGCGTAATTTTAGACTAATTTTAGACTCTCTAGAATGTTTGCCAAGGCTATTTTGATATGTTCATAGGTCAATCCACCCTGCATATATACTATATATGGCTCTGTAATAGGAGCATCAGCAGATAATTCAATAGATGCACCTTGTACAAACGTACCTGCAGCCATTATTACTTGATTATCGTAACCTGGCATATCATTTGGCACAGGTGTTACGTATGCTTCTACTGGCGAAGTACTTTGTACGGCTTTGCAAAATGCCAAAAGTTGTTCTTTTGTATTTAATTTGATTGTGCATACGATATCGTCTAAAGTGTCGGTTAATCTTGGCAATGTCTCAAATCCAAATTGTTCTAGTGTACGTGCTACCAAAAATGCGCCTTTTAACGCGCCTGCCGATACGTGTGGTGCAACAAATATTCCTTGATAAAACTCTCTATATCCTGCAGAATACGATCCGATTTCCATACCTAAAGAAGGTGCGGAATATCTATATGATATCCTATCGATTAGATGCTCTTTTCCTGCGATATATCCACCGGTAGGCGCTATACCACCACCTGGATTTTTTATCAATGAACCCGCAATCACGTCAGCACCTACGTCAGTAGGTTCTAATTTTTCCATAAACTCTCCATAGCAATTATCTACAAAAATAATACTATTTGGAGATATTTTTCGCGTAAAATCTATAATTTTACTGATTTTTTCGATAGAAAGAGCACCTCTCCACGCGTATCCTCTTGATCTTTGGATATAAACCATTGTAGGTTGTTTGTGTAGTTTTTGCTCAAGTGCAGTATAATCAACGCCTTCTATATAAGGTATATAGTCAAATTTGACACCGCTATTTTTCAAAGATAGTTGGTTATCTGAATTTATGACACTATATAGCGTATCGTAAGGCTTGTCAATAGGACACAATACGGTGTCTCCGCTAGTTAATAATCCTGCTAGAGCGATAGATATAGCATGAGTACCAGACATAATCAATGGAGAAACTATTGCTTTGTCAGCATTGAATATTGAGGCAAACACGTTACATAGTCCTATTCTACCCATATCATCATAACCATAACCAGTAGATGGATAAAAATTAAGTGTAGATATGTGGTTTGTAGCGAATGCATTGAGTACTTTTTCTTGATTGTATAATGCTATATCGTCGATATTTTCAAAAACGTCTGCGTACTTATTTTCTATTTCAAAAATTAAATTTTTGGCGTATTTATTCATAAAAAAACCTTTTAGTATTATATTTTTGCTTGTTTTTTATAATAATTTGGTGTCTAATTCAAATTCTTTAGCATTTTCGAGTATTTGAACACCTTCTATTTTTTTGAACCACGTGATTTGACGTTTTGCATAATTTCGTGTATATTGCTTAATCTTCTCACGAAGGGTTGTCTCATCATCAAAATTCATGAAAAACTCTTTGTAGCCTATAGCAGTCATTGATTGATGTGTGCTATTTAAACAAAATTTTTCTTTAATATTTTCAAATTCTTGTACTAATCCCAAATCAAACATTTCATCTACCCTTTTATTTATATTTGAGTATAACAATTCTCTATTTGGGATAATTGCGACTGTTTGTATATTGGGATTTAGTGTGTTATTAGTTTTGTTTGTATTGTTTTCTTGAGACAATATCTCGATTCGCCTGATGACTCTCTTTACGTTATTTTTGTGAATAGTAGTATTTGGCTCAAGTTTGAGTAGAATATCGTACAATTCATCAATACCGTTAGATTTTGAAGATATCTCGTGTAGTTTTTGTCTAAACTGATAATCAGGTTGAGCATTACAAAAATCATAATTGTATATCAACGAATTGACGTAAAGCCCAGTACCACCACATACTATAGGTAATTTTCCTCGCGAAATAATGTCATCAATTATGTCAAATGCTTGTTCTTGATATTGCGCCACACTATAAGATTCGTCAGGATCGAGAATATCTATCATATGGTGGCTAATTCCCTGCATCTGATCAGGAGTAATTTTAGCCGTACCTATATCTAGATAACGATAAATCTGCATAGAATCTGCCGATATTATCTCTCCATTGTATTTTTTAGCGATTTCTAATGATAAGGAGGTCTTTCCTGATGCAGTAGGGCCACAAATCACTAAAAATTTTCGATTTAAATTATTCTTTTGAACCATTTCTCTATCTCGTTTTTGCTATAGGATATAATAATAGGTCTGCCGTGTGGACATTTGAGAGGGATATTGCTCTCAATCAAGGCTACCAACAACTTGTCGATATATTGATCGGACAATTCCGTGCCACCTTTGACGGCTGCTCTACAAGCCGTACGTGCTAATTTATCTCTCTTTAGTTCGGTTGAATCTAGTTTTTTGTACTCGTTTCCTTCTCTCAATATATCATCTATCAGTTTGTCTAGATTTATATCAATTAGTATTGATGGTATAGCGCTTATCTTAATTGTATTAGGTCCAAATTCTTCGATTGCAATACCAATTTGATTTAATTGAGGCATTTTGTCGCATATAAAATCATAATCTATGCTACTTAACGTCTTTGTAAATGGTAATAGCATA
>JAGBSX010000059.1 GCA_017631635.1 Clostridia bacterium
TCAAATTTTGAAAGCATATCTGCTTTGCTCTGTCCGTAATTTGCTTCCCGAATATTTGCATACACACTACTTGAGCTCTTGCGGATTTGAAAGAGAGTGTTAGATGGAACTTTTATATTTTGACAAAGCAATTCTATATTGGTTGCAAGTTGTTCGGAATAGGTCAATAAGTAGTTTTTAGTCATAATACTACCTCCCTGAGAGTATTATATCATATTTTACAAAGTAATTCAAGAACTTTCCGCAATCTCGCGTCTCAATCACGCCAAAGGCGTGTATATCATCCGCAACTTGTTGCGGTATATCA
The DNA here is from genome assembly GCA_017631635.1 of Clostridia bacterium. Lineage (GTDB taxonomy): Bacteria > Bacillota > Clostridia > Christensenellales > RUG350 > RGIG9417. Next base: position 308 of record JAGBSX010000059.1, read on the forward strand.
TCAGTCCATAGGGCTGTATATCATCATTGCGGAAGCGATACAACCTGCGGTTGATGATATGCACCTACGGTGATGATATACACCTAACGGCGATGATATGCCATCGCTTTCGCAATGGATAAAAAAAGAAACAACTTTTGGTAGACAAAAGTTGCTTCTTTTTTGGCGGAGAAATAGGGATTTGAACCCTAGAATGGTTGCCCATTGCACGATTTCGAATCGTGTGCATTCGACCGCTCTGCCATTTCTCCAAGCGAGTATTATGATATATCATTTTTTCAAAAAAATCAACTGTTTTTGAGAAGTATTCTTTTTGTTAGTCTGATACAGTTTTCTCCAAGTGTTGATTTTTGCGTACAGTCATGATATAATGCTATATATACTGGCAGTCTTGATGAATTAAAAAAATACGTATTTGGAGAATATTATGAAATTTTGTCCTATGTGTGGTATGTCCCAATGGAATAAGGGAGCGACTTCGTGCGAATATTGTGAGTATGTCGAGAAGAGTTTTGACTTGCTCTCACCCCTAGAGATAGGAGAACTAATGTCGTCATATGAGTACACCGTGCTAGATGACGGCGTGAGGATAGATATGGTCAAAAATGGCCGTGATATCTCCCTGCGAGGTGCAGTTGCTATCCCTCATTTTGTCAAGGAGATAGGTCTAGAGGCATTTGCCGGTTGCAAATTTATCTCACGCCTAGACCTCCCCAAGTCTCTTCGCTATATCGGAGATAGGGCGTTTGCTTGGTGTAGAGACCTCTTTGACGTATATATACCCGAGAGTGTCGAGCATATAGGCAAGGAGGCGTTTTTAGATTGCCACGATTTGGGGGTAGTCTGTGTAGCCTCGCCAGCGCTACCAGATGGTTGGGACGAGGAGTGGCTATCAGGCTGTAGGGCTAGGATAGAGTGGTCTAGCGTGGACGAATAGCCCTTTTAATTGTCAAAAAAATCAAAAAAATTGTTAAAAATTTTAAAAATAGTTGACAAAGGTATTTTTTTGATATTATCATAGTAGCATAAGTTATTCTAACTTATAATCAATATCCATTTAAGGAGAAAGAAAAATGAAAAAATTTAGTCTAATTATCGCTATGATTCTTTGTGTGACTATCGGTGGCGTATACGCTACTTGGACTTACACACAAAACATTGACGTTGCTGACGAAGGTGTCAACAAGGTTATGAACCTTGGCAACGTTGAGTATTCTGGTTCTTACGGTACATACAAGGTAGATGCTGCTGGCCTCACTTTGACTATCGACCCCAAGGCTGAGACTGCTCATACTACAGCACTATATGGAACTGGAAAAATTGTCATCACATTTACTCCTAACTCTGTAGCACCTGCTACCGTCAAAGAGAATGCTGTTAGGTCTACTTATGCTCTCTCTTTTGCTAATGCTGACTGGAAGTACGAAGGTAAAGATATCATCAAGGTCGCAGACGGACATACTGGTTCTCACGATATCGTATGGACACCTGCAGGCGACGGTACGTTTACTTTTGTCATCACAGCAGATGAGTTGTTGAAGCACCTATCATTGACCGAGTTCGAGTTGGATACCAAGGTTAAATATGACGCCTACAATGCTGTGTTGGGTACAGGCGCTATCGTTGTTACAGTTAGTGACGGTATTACTGCTCAACAAACAACATAATTTGTTAGACTAATTAAAAACCAGCCGTATCACTACGGCTGGTTTTTGTGCGTTTTTAAGGAAGAGACGAAAAAATGAGCAAATTTGAGATTTATTCGTTGATTCTATGCCTAGTTGTCTTTGTTCTGCTAGTAGCAGTATTTTCATATCTGCTCTATATCATTGTCAAACAAGGATTAGCGCAAATCAAGGCAGGCCTAGAAGACGAAAGTATTTTAAAAGAATACAATTCAAATAGCACGCAAAACAAAAGCAAATTGACGGTAATTATTGAAAAAATATTCAATGTACTCATTTGCTTGGTTTTGGGTGTCGTTTTTTTGTTCTCTCTTTATATAAATTGCACCCAAAGTGTTTGTTTCGAAGGTGTGGCTACCTATAGAGTAGTTATGACTAGTTCTATGGAGACCAAAAACAAAGACAACAAATATCTCTTTACCAATGATATCAATGACCAAATCAGCGCATTTGACTTGATAGCCATATACAAGATGCCTGCCGAAGAGGACCTACAACTCTACGACATAGTTGTCTATGACATTGACGGCGTTATGGTCGTACATAGAATAGTAGGTATAGAAGAACCAAATGACAAACACCCCAATGAGAGACATTTTCTTTTGCAAGGAGATGCCGTAGGCTCACCAGACCGTTTCCCTGTTAGATACTCCCAGATGAAAGGTATCTATCGAGGGGAGAAGATACCGTTTGTAGGCAGTTTTGTACTATTTTTGCAATCGCCTGCAGGTTGGCTATGCCTACTACTAGTAGTAGCATCTATGTTTGGTGTACCTGTCATAGAGAAGAAATTTCTCAATGCTCGCAAGGAGAGATATTCACTTCTCCTACCTCCTGTAGTCGAGGAGATACCAGAGGTCGAGACACCTATTGTCGAGAGTGCTCCTATATGTACCCCTGCTATGGAGGATACGGCTATAGCCACCTCTATTGAGGAGACTGATACTTTGGATGAGGTGCAGGGTGATCCTTGGTTTGCCTCCTTGAGACCGACCAAGACTTTTATTGAGAAGTTGGCTCTCTCTAGTGACCAAATGCGAGAGAGATACTACACCATAGTAGATACTTTGCGCAGGATACAAGGTATTAGAGTTATCGAGGGCAAGAGTAGACACTCCTACAAGTGCAGTTCTCACCCTATCGCTAGGCTAATATTCAAGGGCAAGACACTCCACGTCTGCTTGGCTCTCAATCCTAGTGATTATGTAGATAGCAAATATATCTATACAGACCTCTCCGACAAGAAGGATTACAAATGTTATCCTATGCGAGTCAAGTTGAGTAGTGATAGACAGGCTCGTTGGACGAGCGAACTTATCCTAGAGATAGCCAAATCAAAGGGACTAGTGATATTGGATAAGCCACAGTCTATCATACCTACGACACCTAGTCTAGATACACTCAAGGTGAGAGGTGTCAAGAAGACTTTTTGGGAAAAACTAAAACTATCTCCACTAGCGAGAGAACGCTTTGATGCTATCAAGGACTGCATAGAGAGTATAGAGAATATCAGGGCGATAGAGGGCAAATACGGTATTACCTACAAACTAAAGAACAAATCGGTAGCCAAATTTGTCGTCAAGGGCAAGACGCTCAACGTATATCTAGCCCTAGCACCTACGGAGTATCGAGATACCAAGTATATCTATACCGACGTCTCCGACGTGGCGAAGTACGCCAATTATCCAATGCGTGTCAAGTTGAGTAGTGACAGACAGGTGCGTTGGACGAGAGAACTTATCCTAGAGACAGCCAAATCAAAAGGACTAGTGATATTGGATAAGCCACAGTCTATCATACCTAAGAAGTCTCCTCTAGACACACTCAAGGTGAGAGCCGTCAAGAAGACTTTTTGGGAAAAATTAAAACTATCTCCACTAGCGAGAGAACGTTTTGATGCTATCAAGGACTTCATAGAGAGTATAGAGAATATCAGGACGATAGAGGGCAAATACGGTATTACCTACAAACTAAAGGGCAAGTCGGTAGCCAAATTTGTCGTCAAGGGCAAGACACTCAACGTATATCTAGCCCTAGCACCTATGGAGTATAGAGATACCAAGTATATCTATACCGACGTGTCCGACGTGGCTAAGTACGCCAATTATCCTATGCGTGTCAAAGTCTCCTCAGATAGACAAGTGAGGTGGACTGTAGAACTTTTGCAAGAAATCCTAAAATAAAAAAACAAAAATCCAAAAGGAGGTAAAAATGAAAAAAAGTTTGTCTTTCATATACATATTATTCATTATGATTATTTTTGCCTCTTTTGGAGGCGCTTATGCGACGTGGATATTTGCCGAAGAGCCAGCCGTCTCCAAGCAAGACTCCAATTCGATAATTCTCTCGGAGTTCGTATGGGCACCCGAAGAAATACTGCCCGACGTCACCCCAGGTCAAAACTACCTTGATTTGTACGAATCTATACTCAACAATAATAAGGGTGGTCTCAATTCGTCAAAAGATACCTTGGAGAACGCCCTATTTAAGGATGATGAAGTCCTACTACACGGTGATGAAAACGTAAGTGGTGGTAATCTCAAGCACCTATTTGTCACTTCGGCTAGTAGGGAGTTGGATTTTATAGCGCAACGCATCTCCAATACGGAGATACATGTCTATATGTACCAAGCCAGTCAAGCCAAAGGTGGTGCTGTAGGGGTGACGAAGATAAACGTATATATGACTATATACCTATCAGATGGTGAAGATTGGGAGGGTGCAGAGGCTCAACTAGGTACTGCCATAGTCCAATATATGCCAAACTCCAACATTATCGCTATCGACGTCGGTACTTGGACGAAACAATCCTAAAACCAATTAATTTAGAATTCAACTAAAAATAGCAGTCCGTTTTGGACTGCTATTTCTATTCTATACACGTTAAAGCCGTGATATCAAAAGCTTTTATAATAATTTTATTGATTAGACGACACTTTGTATATCCATATTTACACCTCAATATACGATTATTTTTTTTGTTTTACTTGACAACGCACAATGCTAGTATATGAGTAGCGATTTTTTTACATTTGTCCAACATTTTGCCATTGTGAGGGTAAAATGCTACGTACCCCCGTCATTTTGAGAGATAGCGTAGCAATCTACAATTAATAACCTCAACTTTTGCGATAGCAAAAATATAACTTTGCGATAGCAAAATATAACTGCGCTAGCAATATAACTTTGCGTAGCAAAATATAACTGCGAAGCCTTATCACTTGCCGTTAGGCAAATATAGTTGTGTCGTAGTGATAAATCCCTATCACTACGACACTAAATCATAGTGTGCTTTTGTATTGCCAATATTTATTGTCAAAAAGGTGTATTCTTTTTATCTTTGACTTGACAAGAGAGATGCTTTCGTGTCATTATATAGATATATCTATATATTAGGAGATTATTATGGCACAGAGCATTAGCGTAGAGCAAGCCAAAGACCTTATCGACAGAGCCAAGCCACTATTTGACAAAGATAGCGACGAGGCTATGCTCGAGATACTATCTCTATCTCTCGAGGCGTATATGGAGGTAGAGAGAGATTTTATGTTTGAGATGGACACCCTCACCAACTATATCGCGAGGGCGTTTTATATGTATCTCACCTCTAGGTATTACCAATATGCCAAGGGGCTCATTACTTTTGAGGATTTTGGCTACAAGGCTATCGTCAATTACAATTCTATAGGTGAGACCAAGACTGTCGAGGTCAACAAAGAATTTATCGACAAGATGTTTGCTCGTAGCGAGAGCATAGGATTTTCGGAGGTAGATAGAGAGGTAGTGAGGGTAGCGCGCATACACGTAGAGACCTTTGAGACCAATTTCAATATCTACAAGGACGAACAACACGTCTCAGAGCCTACTACCAAGCCTGTCACCAAGACAACTACGCCTGTCTCTGCCAACCTCTCCAACAAGAAATCTCCCAAGAGAGAGACTGCTAGCACAGACACTCCCTTTGCTTCCGAGCACGACACCGGGTATAGAGGAGATGAGAGATATCGTTCTCTCACCAAGGATATGGCGCTATCATACCTAGAGGAGTTAGTCCCCAAGGGTGGCAACCTATCCGTATCCAAAGCGACTAATATCATAGAGAGGACTATCGAGATATTGCGAAATCAACGCAAGCGCAGTCCACAAGTAGAGATATTCGCTTGCAAAGAGGTAGTAGCAGTTACATTTAGCAGATTGTTTAAGCGCCACTATGAGAAACTACTCAAGCAACTCAGAGAGACTGGTAGCGTAGATACCAAATGTATGCTAGTGCTCCCTATCAACGACGTAATGGTAGGCAAAGTATTGCTATTTGTCGCTAGTCACGTCAGAGAGATGTACCTAGCCACCCAAGAGATATGCACGGGTGCGCAGAGCAAGAAGGATATAGAGAGTGCCAAGACGGACGTTGACAAGATATTGAGCGAAATGGCAGACGTATTTATGGAGCTTATCAACGAGTGCAATGATAGAGGTATCATATTGTACGACCACGTCAAAGGGCAAAATCTCAACCAAATCTTCACTAGAGTTAGAGACAATTCTACTACTCCAGCCCCTGCGCCTGTGGTAGAGAGTGCTATAGCCCCAGTCCAAGAGACTGACGTTAGGCTCAATCTAGTACAAAATAAGCGTAGCGACCTCTCCAACAAGAGACCTTCTTCTACGCCTGCATTGTCAAATACCACTCCACGTACCACGACTACTAGCACTACTCCCAATTCTTTGACTAGTCGCTCTAGTACCGTAGTAGATACAAATGCGCCAGAGGATATAGTCGAGGTAGATGAGATAGATAGCGAGGAGGTCTCCTACACCTCCAATACTCACAAGGGATTTTTCGTCATCACGACCATATGGCTAGCGCTTATCTCTATAGTTAGTTTGCTAGCAGGTGTGGTGCTATACAATTACGTCAACGACGCAGGCACTACACTCCAATTTAACGATATCGTAGATGCGATTGTCCTAGAGGTGAGAAATCTATTGTCTGAGAGTGGACTAGCATTAAGCACGGATGATATACTACGCATATTGCCACTAATCTCCACTAGACTACTAGTGACGGGTATAGCAGGTATAGTGGCATCTATCGTGGTCTCTAGACTTGTAAACAAGCACGATTGTAGACAAGAGTCTGGTACGAATAAATATTACTTTGCCCTTATCCTTATGGCTGTAGCAGGGCTACCTTTGACTACACTAGTCAACTTAGGTGTGTACGGTAGCATTATGAAGAAATATTTTAACAAGTCTCTACTCACTAGGATAATAGACGCCATATTTATAGTGGCGATATTCTTCTTGGCAGGAGAGGGAGTGAATTATCTATCCACGCTTTGATATTTATTAGCATTTTGCACAATAAAAACGGCTCGTTTGAGCCGTTTTTTTACTTATTTAGTTGACTTTGACGAAGTCGGATTTTGGATGTTTGCATATAGGACATATATAGTCGTCTGGTAGTTCTTCGGCCTCTACCTCATATCCACATACGCTACATCTCCACTTTGTCTTATTAGATGGAGCACTTTGAGTAGGCTTTGGCTTGATAGTAGCGTGGTAGTCTGCATAAGTTGCGCTAGGTTCTTTGGATAATACTTGCATATCTGCCACTCTAGCGACGAATATAGTATGAGAGCCTATATCCATAGTGTCAGTCACCCAGCACGACATATACGAATTCGTACCCTCGGTGATGACTAGTGCGTCGTTAAAGGTCCTGATAGTATTGAGATATCCCTCAAACTTGTCGACCTCTCTACCACTAGCAAATCCAAATCTTTTGAACAAATCAAACTTGGCGTCTTTGCTAATGACGGATAGATTAAATATCCCACTCTCTTTGATTAAATCGTGAGTATAGTTGAGTTTGTTGACTGCTATAGAGACTGTGAGTGGGTCAGAGCCTGCTTGTATAGCAGTATTTATGATACAAGCATTGTCCTTGCCGTCTAGGTGAGTGGACAATACGAATAAACCGTATGATAGGTTGTGCAAAACTTTGGTATCCATTATATTACCTCCACGTATATTTTAGCATAATGACTAAAAAATATCAAATTATTTTCACTAATTTGTATCTGTTATTGACTAGTAGTCTACGAAGTGATATAATATGAAAAATATCTATGTAGTTTGGAGGGCGTATGAGAGTAGCAGTAGCATACCTAGATGGAGATATTTTTTCGGGATTTGGAAATAGTGAATATTTCAAAATATACGACATAGCAGACGGAGAGGTAGTATCTAGCGAGATAGTCTCTACTCCAGACGGACATAGCGCCAAGGTGGAGTATTTGTCATCTATATCCGTGGAGGTGCTCATATGCTCATCTATCGGCACTAGCGCTATGTTTATGCTAGAAGATGAGGATATAGAGGTTTATTCTGGTGTAGAGGGTAGTGCAGACGAGGCTGTCGCTAGATTGCTAGACGGCACTCTCAAACACGTCAATACTCACCATCACGGCGAGCATTGTGACTGTGGTTGCCACGACCACCACCACGACCACGAGGAGCATTGTGATTGTGGTTGCCACGACCACCACCACGACCACGAGGAACATTGTGACTGTGGATGCCACGACCACCATCACGACCACGAGGAGCATTGTGACTGTGGTTGCCACGACCACCACCACGACCACGAGGAGCATTGTGACTGTGGATGTCACGATCACCACCACGACCACGAAGAACATTGTGACTGTGGATGGCACCACCATTGATTAGTGGTTGTATCTTTTGCTTTTGCAGACCTAGTTATCGCTAGGTCTTTTTTATGCAAAAAATTATGCATAAATTAGGCGTTTATGCAAAAAATTATGCATAAAATCATACACCTAAAAAATCTTAATAATATTTTACATAAAATAAAATATTTTTATCGACTTTTGTTGAATATTTATGCACAAATACCTTGACTAACTATCTTTTTAATAGTACAATATATTCAATCGATAGAATTTTATATCTAGGAGGATATATATTATGAAGAAGTTTTTAGGTATTATACTAGCAGTTGCATTGTGTATTACCGGCTGTTTTGCACTTACTGCTTGTAGCGAAGGCGACGACGTGCTATACGTATACACCAACTCTGGTTTTGCACCATTTGAGTACCTCAACGACAAGGGTGAGGTAGTAGGTCTAGACATAGATATCGCAGAGGAGATTGGCGAGATCTTGGGCAAAAAGGTTGTCGTTAAGGACGTAGAATTCGGTATGATATTCACCAACGTTCAAAATGATCCAAATGCTATCGCCATAGCAGGTATCACCAAGAATGCCGAGAGAGAAGAGTGGGGTATCTTTAGTGATGACTATTTCACCTCTACTCAATACGCAGTAGTCAAGGCTGATAGCGCACTTGCTCAAAAGTCTGAGATTACTATCACCGATTTGGCAGGACTCAAGATAGGTGTACAGACTGCTACTACCGGTGACTTTATGATATCTGATGCTGTCTATGGTACAGAAGATGAGGAGACTGGCGAGCATATTACTGGAGACCTAGAGGACGGTGTGACTAGCGTAGTTGGCTACAAGCAAATCTTGGTAGCATCAGGTTCACTAGGCACTCAAATCGACGTTATGGTTATCGACGAACTACCAGCCAAGAGTATCGCTGATGGTACTGACGGCGAGTACGTTGCTATCCCTATGCATGCTGACCCAGAGTCATTTGGTATCTTCCTCAACAAGGATGCTACCGAACTCAAGGCAAAGATAGACGTTATTATCGCAGCGCTCAAGGATAGTGGCACTATGGATTACTTCCTACTCAAGCACAGTGGAGCGATTGCTTAATTAGGTATATATGAATTTTGAAGCAGTTTTGAAAGATATGCCCCTTTTGCTAAACGGCGTACTTATCACAGTCGTCATAGCCGTAGGGGCGATAATACTAGGATTTTTGATAGGAGTCTTGTGTGCAGTCGTGAGAATTGCACCCAAGACCAATCCTTTTATCAAGGTACTAGACGTCATAGTTAGGGGGTACGTCACCATTATCAGAGGTACTCCTACTTTGTTGCAACTCCTCATTGTTGCAAATATCCTATTGATAGGTATCTACAATAGTTCTACCAACGTGGTCGTACCTATCGTAGCATTTGGTCTAAATAGTGGTGCGTATATGTCGGAGATTATCCGTAGTGGATTTAACTCCGTACCATCAGGACAGATGGAGGCAGGTAGATCCTTGGGACTTAGTTGGGGACAGACTGTCAAGAGTATCATTATCCCACAGGCTATCAAGACGGTAGTACCTACTATATTCAATGAGATTATAGTGCTATTCAAGGAGACTTCCGTAGTTTCCTACGTCACTATATTTATGGCAGGTCAGCAGGTATACGACCTACTAGGTATCTCTGACAAGAGAGGTATGGTCACAGGCAACTATCTAGCGTATCTATGTATAGCGGCGCTCATATACCTCGTTATAGTTATGCTACTTACCCAAGTGCAGAAGTTTATAGAGAGGAGGATGTCCAAGAGTGATAGACATTAAGAATATTTACAAATATTTTGGTGACGTCCACGTCCTCAAAGGGCTCAACTTCACTATAGACAAAGGAGAGGTGATAGTAGTCATAGGACCTAGTGGTTGTGGCAAATCCACGTTTCTACGTTGTCTCAACCTACTCGAAGAGCCTACCTATGGAGAGATATGGCTATCAGGAGACTTGCTCACACCCGTAGACCCCTATCTACACGTAGACGTCATCAAGGCGTCCAAGACGTATGGCAAGATGCTCAAGGATAGACTAGATAGTGGAGAGGTGCTTAGCGAAGAGTTAGAGGCAGAGATAGTCGCTATCATCAAGAGAGATGACTTGCTCAAGAAGAACGAAGGCGCGCTATACAATCGCCTTATCAAAGAGATAGAGGCTGAGTATCGCATAGATATCAATCTCGCCAGACGCAAGATGGGTATGGTATTTCAGCAATTCAACCTATTTCCACATATGACTGTTAGGAAGAATATTACTTTCGCTCCTGTCAAACTCGGCATTATGAGTGAGGAGGATGCCAACAAGTCTGCTGAGGAACTACTAGCCAAAGTAGGACTACTCGACAAGATTGACGAATACCCCGATATGTTGTCAGGTGGTCAAAAGCAACGTGTGGCTATCGTGAGAGCCTTGGCTATGAAGCCAGAGATTATGCTATTTGACGAGCCTACCTCAGCCCTAGATCCAGAGATGGTCGGCGAGGTGCTAGGAGTTATGACTGATTTGGCGAAAGAGGGTATGACTATGGTCGTAGTCACTCACGAGATGGGCTTTGCCAAAGAGGTGGCTACCAAGGTCGTATTTATAGATGACGGAGTTGTCCAAGAGGAGGCTACACCCGAAGAATTCTTCAATTCTCCCAAGCATCCTAGACTCCGAGAATTTTTATCCAAAGTATTGTGATTTGATACCACTTTGCTAAAAGAAGGCGAAGTGGTATTTTTTTTGACAAAAAATAAAGTTTTTACTTGATAATCTATATCACTATGGTGTATAATCAATGTAATAATTTGATAGGAGTGTTTTATGAAGGTATCTATAGGCACGGACCACGCAGGTCTAGAGATCAAGAACGACATAGCAGATTATCTTCGAGGGCAAGGCTACGAGGTAGTAGACCTAGGCACTTATGACAAGATTTCGTGCGACTACACCGACTACGCAGAGAAAGTAGGAGTGAGTGTGATGAGAGGAGAGGTAGATAGAGGCATACTAGTATGTATGACTGGTATAGGTATGTCCGTCGCTGTCAACAAGATACCCTCCGTGCGAGGAGCATTAGTCAGAGATACGGAGACTGCACGTCTCACTAGAGAACACAATGACTCAAACGTCCTCATTTTATCGGGTAAGTTTACTCCACTAGATGAGGCCAAGCAGATATGTGATATATGGCTATCTACCGAGTTTTCAAATGAAGAGAGACACGCTAGGCGCATAGACAAGATTAGCGCATTAGAAGGAAAATACTAAAGCAGGAGAAATATTATGAGTAATCTGTACGTTATGCAACACCCACTTATCAAGCACAAGGTGACTATGATGAGGGACAAGGACACCACGTCCAAAGATTTTAGAGAATTACTCACCGAGATATCTCTACTCATGGGATATGAAGTGACTAGAGATTTGCCACTACAGGAGATAGAGATAGAGACTCCTATGTGTGTGACCAAGCAACCTGTACTATCAGGTCGTAGCATAGGTATAGTACCTATCCTCAGAGCAGGACTAGGTATGGTAGACGGCATACTATCGCTAGTGCCATCAGCCAAGGTTGGACATATCGGTTGCTACCGTGACCACGACACCAAGAAACCTGTCGAATATTATTGCAAACTACCTGTAGATGCCGAGCAGAGAGAGATTATCGTAGTAGACCCTATGCTAGCCACAGGTGGTTCGGCTGCTATGGCTATCGACTTCATCAAAGAGAAGGGTGTCAAGAATATCAAGTTTATGTGCCTAATAGCCGCTCCAGAGGGAGTCAAGGCTCTCCAAGAGGCTCATCCAGACGTAGATATCTATACTGCGTCCTTAGACGAGAGACTAGATGAGAATTGCTACATACTCCCAGGACTAGGAGATGCAGGCGATAGATTATTTGGTACAAAATAAAAATTTTAAGCCCCGCACTTTACGGGGCTTTGATTATTTGCGTCTAGCGATGACTTCGCCGGTAGTAGGTGATATGAGTATTGCTAAGAAGGTTCTATCTTTGCTTATCAGAGCCACATACCAGTAGTACTCTACCTCAGTTTTGTGTTGGTCGGCTATATACTTGAGGTATACTTCTTTTTGATATACGCCGTCTATAGTATTTGCCTCTATATCCGTGGCGAATTCTTCTTTGGCTATATCTATGACTTCATCTACCGATATGCTCCCCTCCATTACGTTTGAGAGGGAGACGTCTATCGAGGTGGTATCGTCGTATAGAGTGATTGATTTCATATCTTTGGAGTGCTCTATCACTCCAGTATCGGCATATAGTACCCCTCTCAATTTGTCTAGTTGAAATGTGCCTTCTATCATTTCATTATTATATTCAAATCTATACGATAGATTTGATACAAGAGATAGATCACTGCTAGACTTGACGACTATTTTGCATTGAGGGTGAGTGCTTTCGGCTATACCGTCTGCCATATATGGAGATTCGATCACAGATGCTACTACGGTTATAGTGAAATTATCCGTGCTACCCACTAGCATAGATAGTTGTTTGTAGGATATACTTTGTTCAAAGGCATCTACTTGCGTAGAGCAAGACGCCATTACTAGCGAACATACAATTGAAAATATCAATACGATTTTCTTCATAAAATCCTCCGTTTTATATAAAATATGACAGAGGGCGAAATTTATTCGTGATAGAGGTTAGATTATGGGATTTATTAGAGATTTTTTTGACAAGCAAAAGGCAAAATCAATACTCAACGATTATCAATCTGCGATATATCTAGAGGATAGCGTGGACAATATCAAGGCCACGTTAGAAGATAGCGAGGAGGATATAGACAAGACTTTTTCTAGACTAGCGTACTTTTACCTCACGCACAAAATTGAGCGCAATGCTATCAATTTGATATCATTTTACAATTTTTGCCGTATCAAAAAACTTCCTCTCACCTCCTACGACAAGTGGGAAGGTGTAGTAGTCAACGCCTCCAAGGATTTGTACAATGCTATCAACGTCTGTGACGTCAAATTTACCGAAACTTTTATATGTTTGGCTACCTACTACCTAGGAGAGAGTAAGGACGCCCTTGCCTACAAGGTGCTATCACGCTGTCCTAGGGAGCATAGTCATATAGCCTATTTGCGTGCCGTGATAGAGGCGAACAAGAGCAATTTCGTAGAGTGTGAAGGTATACTCTCTCCATACGCTACCGACACCGACTTGATACCTATGGCGAAGATACTGCTCGCTACTGCCACTCGTGAGATAGGTTCTCCCCTAAGAGCGTACGATATACTAGAGGGGCTTGTCGATTTGACGGTGGAGGAGAGAGCAGAGTGCTTGTATTTACTTGCTAACCTAGAGAAATATAGCGAGGTGATAGAACTAGTGAAGAATACCCCAGATGCTAGTCATTACGACGCGTATATGGTATGCGTGGCTAGTTATTACCTCGGCAAAGAAGTCGTGGAGACAGGCATCATGGATAGCGAAATTCTCAAAGAAAACGCAGTCTTTTTGTCCAGAGAGACTTACTCTCCATATAGATTTAACGAAGTTCGTTCAAATGACCTCATTGAGCAAATGACTAATGACGAATTGTTTGACACAGCCACTCCAGAGTTTAGACTAATGCGCCAAAACGAAGTACTGGATATACTCCAAGTTTTTTATAACGGAGTGAGATATCTAGAGTTTTTGGACACGTATGTATTCTAGTAGGCGATAGTTATATAGAATTAGCACTTGATTTCAAGTTCAAAAAAGCGACCTGCCACGGTCGCTTTTTTATTGTATATATTATATTAGTTATAGGTATACCTTTAGTTCATCTATGCACTTTTGTTCGAGTGACAGTAGTTCTTTTAGCAGATTTTCTACGTCCTTGTCTATATCCTCTTGCACGTTGTTGTACATTTTGTTGAGAGAGGTGATACCCATATTGTTGCCCTTGATGAGCATATCTGCTATATGAGTATTTGATTTGTTAAATATAGTCTTTAGGTCTATACTTCTTCGTAGCATACATACAGCCATACCGGTAGAGGTATTGGGAGCGATTAGTCTAGAGGTTAGCGCATACGTTATTTTATTTGACAAATCGTCGTACGCCTCGTAGTGAGAGGAGAGCATTTTTAACAAATCCTCTTCACGAGTTTTTGGCATCAAGAATTCTACTGCTTTTTTTGCCATGTCAGTATTGCGATATAGATTTTGCAATATCTCTATATTCTTAACTTTTCTCTGATTGTCGCAGATATCGCACTCACGAGAGGATATATCGCACTCGCATACATTCTCTTTGCACTCACACGCTATCTCGAATTCTTTGCACTCACACTCCTCGCTGTCCTTGAGGGGTTGACCTTCTATGGATAGCATTTCATCTTTTTTCATTTGATTTTCATTTTGATTTTTCTTCATAATTTTGTCCTCTGCTATATTATGAGCAAAATTAAATATTGTTATTCAAAGCATTTTGCTAATTTTAGTACCGTATTTGGTACTCATAACGCAAATTTTGCTATACTAGTCTTTTTAAAAAATATTTGAGTAAAATATCTCAAATCGCTTTACAAATTTAGCATACTAAAGTATAATAATATCATCAATACGGGACGTATACCCAAGTTTTTTATATAAGGAGACTTATTATGAAGAAGGTTTTTAAGGTAATGTTTGCAGTACTTATGACTGCAGTATTCGCACTTTTTGCAGGTTGTACCAAGCCTCTTGCTTACGGCAAGGAGATGGCTAAATACGAGAGCCAACTAGACGCTCTTAACCAACTCAAGGCAGGTTCGGTAAATATGATAGTTATCGACTCTATCATGGCAGGTTGGTATACCAACGTAGGTGACACCTACGCAGACTACGAGGTTATAGACGGACTAGTACTTGCTACCGAGCAGTACGGTATCGCCGCCAAGAAAGGCAACCAAGCCCTCATATCCAAGATTAACGAAGGTCTTATCGCTTTGAAGAATGCTACTGTCGATATGAGTATGAGTGACATCGCTACTCGATTTGGACTACAAGGCGAGATAGCCATACCTAGTGATGCTACCGACCCTCTAGCATCTGCTACCGACAACAGTTGGGCAGACGTAGTTAGTGACGGCGTGCTTACTATCGGTTATACAGTATTTGAGCCTATCGCATATCCTATAGAAGGTGTTGATACTTCAAATGACGACAATATGACAGGATATGATATCGAACTAGCCAGAGCGGTCGTTGCATATCTTAACTTGAGATATGGTACTAACGTGACTATCGATTTTGAGGTTATCACTTGGTCTGCCAAGGAGGCTATGCTTGAGAATGGCTCTATCGACCTAGTATGGAACGGTATGACTATCACAGAGGAGAGAGCGGCTACTATGGAGATATCTATACCTTATCTCAACAACAAGCAAGTAGTAGTTATTGCCAAGGCAGATGCCGACCTATATCCAGCAAATGACTTCGCTAATGCAGCCAAAGATGCCGTTATCGGTGTAGAGTCTGGTAGTGCAGGTCAATCTGTAGTAGAGGGCTAATACTCTATGAATATATTACTCGAACTTTTACAAGGATTCGGGCTAACGCTATTACTTTTTGCCATCACGCTTGTGATGGCAATTCCACTTGGTTTGCTTATAGCCTTTTGTTCTATGTCCAAATTCAAGGTATTGAGTGTCTTGTCTAGAGGATTTGTGTGGATTATCAGAGGTACTCCACTACTTTTGCAAATACTAGCCATATCATTCGTACCTAGTTTTGTATTTGGTATCCCCAACAAGGCTATATACGTAGGGCTAGGCATTACACTATCTACACTCAACTTTATCTTCGTAGCCATAGCGTTCTTTATCAATTACGCCTGCTACTTTTCGGAGATATTTAGAGGAGGTATCGAGAGTATATCCAAGGGGCAATACGAGGCAGGTCAAGTACTAGGCATGACCAAGCGACAGATATTTTTCAATATCGTACTTTTGCAAGTTGTCAAACGTATCATGCCACCTATGTCCAATGAGATTATCACTCTAGTCAAGGATACGTCACTCGCACGTACTTTGGCAGTAGCCGAATTGTATTTCGTAGCGGCAGAGGCTGTCAATATACACGTATCACTTATGCCACTAGTGTATGCAGGACTATTTTACCTCTTATTCAATGGACTACTCACCATACTATTTGGCAAGATCGAGAAGAAATTGTCTTACTTTAGGAGTTAATTATGCCATTACTTACCGTGGAGAATATAACCAAACGATTTGATAATTTAGAGGTACTTAAGGGTATTGATTTTACTCTAGAGAAGGGAGAGGTACTAGCCATCATAGGCTCATCAGGCAGTGGCAAGACTACCTTGCTACGTTGTCTCAATTTTCTCGAAAAACCCGACACGGGACTCATCAAAGTAGGAGACGAGGTGTTATTTGATGCCGAGGACAATACTACTTTTAGCGACGAGAATATTAGACTCAAGAGACTACACTTTGGCTTGGTATTCCAAAATTTCAATTTATTTCCTCAGCACACAGCACTCCAAAATATCGAAATCCCTCAGCGCTTGCTACTAGATAGCGAGATCAAAAAGCTCAAGCAAGACCATAGACAGTATCGCAAATCAAAAAAATTGCCTATTCGTCAGTACTTTGATTGTCTTATCGAGCAAAAGGCGCAGAGGAGTCAGTATAGAGAAGATAGATTGATTGATATCAAAGACAAGTCTCTTAGACTACTAGATAGAGTAGGACTAGCAGATAGAGCAGACTATTATCCATACCAACTCTCAGGAGGTCAACAGCAACGTGTAGCGATAGCCAGAGCCTTGGCGCTCAATCCTGACGTATTGTGCTTTGACGAGCCTACCTCGGCACTAGATCCCGAACTCACGGGCGAAGTACTCAAGGTTATCAAAGGACTCAAGAGCAAAGACAGTACTATGATAGTAGTCACTCACGAGATGAAATTTGCCCAAGAGGTAGCAGACAAGGTTATCTTTATGGCAGATGGAGTCATAGAGGAGATAGGTACGCCTGACGAGGTGTTCAATCATCCCAAGTCTCCCAAGACACAGGCATTTTTGGCAAATTCACTAGAATAACGATTTTCTTAATAATGCGAAATCAACCACTTACGGTGCGTATTGTGGTTGATTTTTTTATTTTTGTATCAAAATACACTTTACTTTTGCTTAATATGTGGTATAATAATACATATATAATGCGATTTGAGGTGTTTTATGCAGAGACTTAGAGAAATCAGAGGAGACAGGACTCAACAACAAATGGCAGACTTGCTAGGTATACCACGTGAGACTTATCGTGGATATGAGACAGGACTTCGTTCTCCTAGTGTAGAGGTCATCAAGGCTATGGCAGACACGCTAGGTGTGAGTACTGACTACTTGCTAGGAGTGGAGAGTGAGGTGTGTGACGAGGAGACTAGAGGTTCATACGTGAGGGTAGCAGTTTGCTCCCCTATCGTCAAGGTGTGCGCCCCTGCTCTCAACGTAGAGGAGATTATCTCATATATCAAATCTTGCGTAGAGAAGAGTGTCGATATAGTAGTATTTCCCGAACTTTGTATCACAGGCTCTACTTGTCAAGACTACTTTTTGTCTAGCGTACTGATAGACCGTACCGAGCAGGCTATCGCTACCTTGCTACACAGTAGCAGAGGGATAGATACTCTCATCACTCTAGGAGCGCCTGTGAGGGTGAGAGGTAGTTTGTACAACTGTGCTATACTGCTAAAAGACGGCGAGATACTAGCCGTAGTCCCCAAGTCAAATATGCTGTCCTACGGCGAATACAATCACACTAGATACTTTAGAGATTATCAAGGTGAGAATATCATCATTAGATATGCAGGTGTCGACACTATATTTGGCACGCGCATACTGCTCCGTGACGAGCATAGCGACCTAACCATAGGTGTAGAGATAGGATCTGATCTATCCTCTATGATTAGTCCTGCCACTCTATCTGCAGTCGCTGGAGCAAATCTTATCCTCAACCCTTATGCCGATAGCGACGGAGTAGGCAAGAGTGAGAGACTCAGGGCAAAAGTACTCTCTACCTCAGATATGCTCACTTGCGCATATGCGCTAGCAGGAGCAGGAGTAGGAGAATCCACCACCGATAGCGTGTATAGTGGATATAGCGTAATGGCAGAGGTAGGAGAGGTAGTCGGCGAACTAGAGTGCTTTAGAGGTGGGCTGACTTGCACCGATATAGATATAGATTATATATCGTATTTGCGTACCAAGAGGGGATACGTGGCAAATAGTGATGCGTATAGCACTATACCTATCTCCCTACGCACTAGAGCATTACCTATAGATAGAGTATACTGTCCTTATCCATTTGAAAATGTGGAGGATACGGATGCTATGCTAGACAAAGTACTCGAATTGCAAGGTAGGGGATTAGCCTCCAGAGTATCTAGCATACGAGCCAAGA
>JAGBSX010000009.1 GCA_017631635.1 Clostridia bacterium
AAATAAATCCTTAACTTGCCGTAGGCAAATATAACTGCCAAGGCAGTTGGCGTTCGCAACTAAAGTTGCTCGGCAACACTGCCGATAGGCAATATCACTCGTCGTTAGACGAATATCACAAATCCGTAAGGATTTATTTAGCCCTCGAATCCCTTACAGGGACTCGGCTTATCGTTAGCCTTTTTTGTTGTAGTTGTTCTAATTTGTGAATTATCTCACTCTGTAGATACCACTCACGTATTCGACTGTCACAGTCTCATTTGCGTATATAGTCTCTAGTGAGCCGTCTGCTCTCTCTATGACTAGGTATGGAGTGACCTCTAGGATAGGATACTTTCCTCCAAAATCATATAGTACCAAACCGTACGTGCTATCCTCCTTGATGTTGGCGAATTCTCCGTCGTATATATCTAGGTACTTGTGTGCAGTAGAGTCTGTTATTATCTGCACACCTACGTTGACTACCTTGAGTGATCCGTGTACGTCCGTGATATTGATGACCATAAATAGCGCGTCATTCGCTGTAAAGCTGTATCCACTATTGTAATTGATACCCTCATAATAGCCAAAGTAGACGTCTGCTACCATAGAGGTAGAGTATAGTCTCTCCTTGATAGTCAGGTTAGTATACTCGCCATAAGTATAAGTACTACCTATAGCACTATACATCCTCACTCTAGCAGAACTACTAGTAGTAGGTACTACTACTCCGTACACTCCTGCCTTGGTATAATCCACAGGGTATTTGACGCCGTCCACTTCTATACCAAAGGTATTTATATTAGAACTACCCTTGTTAAAATAAGCGCTTAGGTACAATTTGCCGTCTAGGTAGTTGTATCCCTCTCTCAACGTCGCCTCGCCCATATCGTAGAGTGTAGATACCTTGATGAGAGTGTCTGTCTTGAGCACGATAAATGAGGATAGTAGATAATCGTCTTGGTGGTAGTACCAGGTATCAGCAAGTTGTAATTGGTGGCTTGTTTGCCCCACGTAGTAGTATTCGCTCTAATATTAGAGATAGGCTTGGAGATATTGTAGCCTGCGCTACCCGATATCACCTCTTTACCTGCTATGACGTCGGAGGTGATGAGCACCTTGCCAGACTCGTCTGCACCATTGAGAATATCCGTGTATGCGTATTTCTCTGTCGAAGCGTCGTTGCTATCGTGTATGAGATACGCCACGCCTCCATATATACCTTGCCAATCGTTGGTGTAGGTAGGATAGGTAGCCACTCCTGCCACCTCAGGAGACACCTCTCCTAGATTGACAGAGTAATGTGCATCATATTGATAATCAGTAGTATGACTAACCACGTTGCCATTGTCTTGGACGGACACCTCGTCGTCACGGCTCATTATCACTATGTTTGACATAGCGCTAGAATACACCTTGTTGCTAGCACGATAATCTAGTTCTACACCTACTCCACAAGTGGTATAATCATTATTTCTAATGAGTAGTCCACTAGATAGTAGTGTAGTCAACGTACCTGCATTAGCGTTGTCCACCAAGTTATTTTCTATCAATATATTTTTGTTGACCTCTGGTGTGGCACTAGGCAAATACCTAGCGTGATCGTTGGTAATCATACCTACGAATATACCTGATACTTGGCAGTTTCCACCATTGACGTGGGTGTACACCTCGTCTCCTGACGAATTGTCTCTACTCTCCTCGCACTATTTAGGGCAAATTGACAAGTATATTTTTTGCAAATAAGGGGTATTTTATTGAATTTTTGGGACAAGATTTTCGCTAGACAATAGGTTTTGCACGGCTAGAAAAGTGGTGAAAACATTTTTTTGCTCAATTAGTTGACAAATATAGCATAACTGCATATAATAAAACTATAAAATCAATATCGGTAGGCAAGGCTACTTCAGGGATACGGGTTACTGCCGTTTGGTAGAGGAGACTCCACCACACAGGTCAACAGGCTACATCGAATACAAGGTGTAACCTAACGTAATTTCAAGCCCTGTTGAGTTAAAGCTCACACGCTAGGTTGCATTTTTCCATAAAATTTTTTACGGTTCTTTGTGATTTGGCGAAGAACCGTTTTATTTGCCTACGAAGGAGGTGCTTATGCTCGAAAAAATCAAACAACTCCTATCTTCTGAGAGGGAGGGTGATTTGGCTACGTTGCTCGAGGAGACTTCGCTAGAAGATATCGTATCCGTATTCGAACAACTCAGCGACGAAGAATTCTTGGCGGCTTTTGACCTGCTAGAGGCAGAAAAGGGCGCTGACATATTTAAGGCTACCACACAGCATAGACAAGAACTCGTACTCAATAGGTTTAGTGACGTGGAGATTAGCGACGTCGCCGAAGAGATACTAGACGACGACATCATAGAGGTAATGGACGAGATAGATACAGATATCGTACATCACCTACTACTCAAAGCAGACCCCGAGATACGTAATGAAAAGATAGTAGAGATACTAGAGTATATCGAAGAGAAAAAGTTTAGTTCGCTCAAACCTCTACTGGCAGAAATGCAACCTATCGATATCGCCGACGTCATCAACGAACTAGACGACGACAAAGTGCCAGTAGTATTTAGACTGCTCCCCAAGGATTTGGCTGCAGAGACCTTCGTAGAGATGGACACCGAAAATCAGCGAATACTCATACAGTCCTTTAGTGACAAAGAGTTGCGTCTAATCATAGCAGACCTATACCTAGACGACACCGTAGACCTCATAGAGGAGATGCCTGCCAACGTGGTGAGCCGTATACTATCACTCACCTCCAAGGATGATAGAAATACTATCAACGAAATGCTACGTTATCCCAAGGATACGGCTGGCTCTATAATGACTCCAGAGTGCATATCTCTACGAGCCAATATGACTGTGGCAGAGTGCTTTGACAAGATAAGACGTCAGGCTATCGACAAGGAGACCGTATACACCTGCTACGTCACCAACAACCAAAAGAAACTGCTAGGTACTGTCACCGTCAAGGACCTACTACTACACGATTATGCTGAGAAAGTAGGCGACTTCATGGAGGATAACTACATCTATGCAGATACCCTGATGGACAAAGAAGAAGTGGCTCAACTACTCTCCAAGTACAATCTACTCGCCATACCTGTAGTTGACCAAGAGAACTTGCTCGTAGGTATCGTCACCATAGACGACGCATTGGACGTCCTCACCGAAGAGGCTACTGAGGATATTAGCAAGATGGCAGCTATTACCTCATACGACAAGCCATACCTCAAGACCAACATATTTAGGATATTTTGGTCGCGTATACCTTGGCTAATGCTACTACTACTGAGCGCGACCTTCACAGGTATCATCATCAACAACTACGAACTCACACTCCAAGGTGCACTCATAGCCTGCGTACCTATGCTAATGGGTACGGGTGGTAATTCGGGTAGCCAGTCCTCCGTCACCGTAATACGTGGTATGTCGCTAGGCGAAGTAGAACAGGCAGATTTTGGTAGAGTATTGCTCAAAGAGACGCTAGTAGGTCTCATATCTGCACTCACTCTAGCGCTAGTTTGTTTTGCCAAACTACACCTGATAGACAACTTGATATTCAATTCGGGTTATCCTATCAGTGAGATAGTCATAGTGTCGGTATCTCTAGCACTCACCGTACTATTAGCCAAGATAATAGGTGCGACTCTCCCCTTCCTCGCAAGGCTCTTGCACCTAGACCCAGCAGTAGTGGCTAGTCCATTCATCACTACGATAATAGACGTCATCACCCTACTACTCCTATGTGCTACGGCAGGCGTAATCCTACCTATGTTTATCTAATCAATCGCAAAAAGCAAAAAGCAAGCCGATAATGGCGTCGCTCTTAGGGATTTTTAGGAACTATAAAAGGATAGCAAAAAATTTTGCTATCCTTTTCTTTTTGCTTTGCAAAACACACGACTTTCATTTGAAAGTATAGTGTGCTATACTTTTTTATCAAAATCAATATAATATGACTGAGTAATAAAAAACGGTAGGAGCGTAAATTCCTACCGTTATACTGATTAAAGAGTAAAAGTAAATCCGAACCATTCACTCGTTATAAGTATTTGGTTCGGATTATACTGATTTGATGCCCCAATGACAACGTAAGTTGAAGCGAAAGGTTTGATTTACGTTGTTTTTCTTTATGCATAAAGGCGAGCTTTTTACGGCTCGCCTTTATTGTTAATATAGTTTATTCGGAAAAGACTCAAGAACATCAATGACTTCGGATAAAACAGCCGTATATTCATTGAGCATTTGCTTATATGCTGCAGAGGCACGATTATATTCATTATCCTGTGCTGTAGTTGAATCTTGTTTGTTAATGGTTCGTCTTATCTGTTCAGAAAATACTTTGTACCATTCGGCAGCTTCTTGCATACCTTTTTCATTACTATTTTTAAAATGATTATACGCATTGTTTGATACCGTATATGCTTTTTCGTAGTATGTAACAGCAATAGACCAAGAGGTGTTTCTGTATGGTGCTCCTTGATTCATATATTCTACGGCTTTTGTGAGATAATTGTCATTAGATTTATAATAATCATTCCACTCAGTATATTCCGAAAGCTTTAATGCTGTAGAAACAAAGGTTGTTGCATTTGTAAATGTATCATCTAAAGGTAACAAATTAAGTATTTTTTGATATATCTTTAATTCATCTATTGCTTTAGTTTCAATCAAAGCATAATTCGTATTAGTCCAATTATCTGAATCAAGATAATAATTCAATTTTTTTAAGACACAATCCAATATTTTGTCTTTACCCTCTTCAAGCGTTTTTTCGTTCATAGATTCACAAATCTCTAATGCATTTTCCAGCTCGTTTGCTTCTATGTGTGTGATTGCTTTTTCAATGGAAGTGCTATCCGCACCATTTGAACCACAACCAACAAAACAGCACGCAATAAATACAAATAACAATAAAGCCAATAATTTTTTCATAAGATAACCTCCTAAAATTTGACAAAATAAAAAAGTGCGCCTACCGAAGTAAACGCACAAAAACACAGACTCCGATAGTCGCTAAACAAAACATAAATGAGCGAAGTATTACCTTACACAATCACTTAGTAGAATCTGCATTTTATCAAATTCAAAAGTAATTGTGCAAAATGATATAAAGCGCCCTAAAAATAAAGACACTTCGCTCCATACATTTAGTTTTGTTTAGCATAACTATTATAACACTTATAAATAATTTTTTCAAGTATTTTTGTGTGGATAAAAGAAAACTCGACTCTTCCAAGTCGAGTTTTATAATTTGTTAAATCTTAATCACTATGAGTGACGCCCAAATGGCTTGCTTTTTTTGAATTGTTAATTAGTTGGCTTTGTAGGCGTCGTTGAGTATCGTCTTGACCATATCTAGAGATATGTCTCCCTCACTCTCTATGGTGTACCAACCTGGTGTGGTAGGGAAGGTAGCCTTGGTGACGGATATACCACTATTTTCGTAATATGCTAGTCTACTCTCATCAGCCTTGACGGTGAGTTTGAAATCTATATCCTTACCATTGACAAATGCCAAAGTCTTGCCATCTTTCTTGATAGAGATATAATTGCGTTTGTCAGCCTTCTTGACCTCTACGTCCTCTACCCCCTTGAAACTCTCGCTGATAGACTTGACGTCTGCGATACCTTTCTTCTTGGCGTCACGTAGTCTCTTCTTGTACTGGGACTCTTGAGCCTTGGACTCGTCGGCTACGATACCTGTCTCGGCTAGAGATGAGTCTATGATAGCCTTGACTATGTTGGCAGGAGTGCTAGATGGTATCTTGATCCACTTGGGAGACTTGGGCA
Source organism: Clostridia bacterium (assembly GCA_017631635.1). Lineage (GTDB taxonomy): Bacteria > Bacillota > Clostridia > Christensenellales > RUG350 > RGIG9417. The sequence goes on from JAGBSX010000009.1 coordinate 5,800, forward strand.
CTACGGAGTAGGTAGCCTCGTCTAGTTGGCTAGTCAACTCCTTGGCGAAGTCCTCATCCACTCTAGCGACTATCTCTACACTACCGTCCTTGAGGGTGTGGAAGAATCCCATAGCCTTGTCCTTGTACATCACGTAGCGACTCTGAGAGAGAGGATTTTCTTTGGTCTCTACCTCGCACTTGGAGGTGACGTATAGCATTATCTCCTCCTCTGTCATAGGCTTGTGATAACTACTCTCTTGTATCAATACTGCTATTCTCTCTGGGAGAGTGAGTTCTTTGGCTGGTTGGATATCCCTAGAGTCAAATATCGCGGTCTCGTCCACGTATGAGACTACCACGTCTCTATCTCTAGCGATAGCACGAGCATTTGAACGGCCTCTACCACGCAAATCATCATTTTTCTCCATAGTACGCTTAGGTGCAGGTGGCGCTACTGCGACACTATCACACTCACATTCGCATACTGGCGCACAATCACATACGGTATCCGACTCTACGATACATTGGCACTCTTCTACTTTGTCCTCGCACTCGCACTCGCACTTGCACTCATTATCGACCTCTCTATTGTCAAGGTTGGCGTATGCTTGCTTGTAGTACGCATCCCTGCTACCTGCAAACATTTGCACTATTATTCTCGCCAATAGGAGTAGCATAACTACATAAAAACCTATGGTTATATGGTGACATACGTGTCCGTCTGCTGATGCAAATGGATTGATGAAATGCAATAGTGGTTTGCTGTCGTATATAAACATATTGACTATGTACATAGCATACGTCATCATACCTAGTACGCCTATGGCAAAAGTGCCACTACGAGACAATGTCTTGAAAAACTTGCCGTTGACCCCACGTGCTATATCTAGCACTATATCTAGCACTAGTAGTGCTACGAATACGTACGCTAGTATCATGATGCCTTTTGCCCACTTGCTAGCATCCAAATCTCCTACGTGCTCTTGAAGGAGATATATACCTGTGTCTATACCAAACATAGGCATTACCAAAAAGATCACTAATGCCGATACCGACAATAGTGTCGCTACGATAGCAAGGGTTGAATTTCTCTTTTTCATAAATAATTTCCTCCTAATCAAGTGTTTTTTTAATTTATCTCACGTCAAATCTCAAAATAGTCCTGTTATATTGCCGTCCTCGTCTATAGTCATCTTCATATAGTTGGGAGTCTTGTTGAGACCTGGCATCAGCATAATGCTACCTGCCACAGCCACTACGAATCCTGCTCCTGCCTTGAGGATAAGATCTCTGATCTTGATAGTAAATCCACTAGGTCTACCTAGCAAATTCATATCGTCAGATAGGCTGTACTGTGTCTTGGCTAGACATATAGGCAAACCGTTCGCCCTGTCGCCCATATCCTCTAGTGCCTTGAGCGCCTTGGGAGACAACTGTACTCCATCTGCTCCTAGTCTACGGGCTAGTTTGTCCAATTTGACTAGTAGAGTGTCCTCATCACTATACGTGAAGGTAGGTGCGTGTGGCTCGACTAGACTCTCCATCACCACTCTAGCCAACTCTTCTGCTCCCTTGCCACCCTCGGCAAATGCCGTGGTGCATACAGCCTCGACACCGTATCTAGCACAAGCATTCTTGATGCACTCTATCTCGGCATCAGTATCTTGATAAAATCTATTGATAGCCACCACCGGCTTGTATCCAAATGCCGTCATTCCCTCTATGTGAGCCTCTAGATTGACCATACCTAGCCCTAAGGCCTCTATATTCTCGACGTTGACGTCCTCTGCTCCACCCATATGTTTGAGAGCACGAGCAGTAGCCACTATGACTACGCCAGATGGCTTGAGTCCTGCAGTACGGCACTTGATATTCATAAATTTCTCTGCGCCTAGGTCTGCTCCAAATCCTGCCTCGGTGACTACCACGTCACTAAGGCTCATAGCCAACTTGGTAGCACGCACGCTATTGCAACCGTGGGCGATATTGGCAAATGGTCCTCCGTGCACAAATGCAGGCGTACCCTCTAGAGTTTGTACTAGGTTTGGCTTGAGCGCGTCCCATAGCAGTATAGCCATAGCCTCAGTCACCTCTAGGTCTCCTGCTGTGACCACCTCGCCACTCTTGGTGTAGGCGACTATGATATTTGACAATCTACGCTTGAGGTCGGTAGCGTCTTCGCTTAGACACAACACAGCCATTATCTCGCTAGCGGCAGTTATGTCAAAGGCGTCTTCTCTCTCTACGCCTACGCCCACAGATACCTTCACCCCTCTGAGAGCCCTATCGTTCATATCCATACAACGGTGGAATATGATATTGTTCTCATCTATATCTAGCGCGTTGCCCTGAAATAGATGATTGTCTATCGCTGCACATAGTAGATTGTTGGCAGAGGTGATAGCGTGTAGGTCTCCTGTGAAATGCAGATTGATATCCTCCATAGGAGCGATTTGCGCATATCCACCTCCTGCAGCACCTCCCTTGAGTCCGAAGACTGGACCTAGAGATGGCTCGCGTAGGGCTAGTGATGACTTGACTCCTATCCTCCTCATACCGTCAGCCAGTCCTATGGATATAGTAGTCTTGCCCTCGCCGTATTTGGTAGGGTTGATGGCTGTGACTAATATAAGTTTGCCTTGCTTGCGATCGTAGATAGAAGAGTCAAAGTTCACCTTGGCTTTGTATCTCCCGTAGGTCTCAAGTTGGTCTACCACATCTATAGACTCGGCTATCTGGGTGATAGGTTTTAGTTGTACGCTCTTGGCTATTTGATAATCACTCAACATATTCTGATATTCTCCAACTAATTATTCAATGATAATTAAATAATTAATATCTCCTTTTTGTTATTTTTATTATATATCATACCTCGTTGATATTTCAACTATTTTTCAATACTTTTTTTGCAAGTTTGTCTATATTTACGGGGGGATTTTCCACACGAACGGGTAAATACACGGCTAAAATAGTCTGCATCCATATACCCCACGTGAGACGCCACGTCTCCTATCTGCATAGAGGTATTGGCTAGCAAATCTCTGGCAATATCCATACGCACCTGCTTGATATACTCGCCTATACTCATACCTCTCGATTGACTAAATACGTGACTCAACCTCGATACGCTATACTTCTCCATACGAGCCAAATCCTCTATCTTGATATCCTCATGATAATGACTATCTACGTACGCTACCACTCTATCCACCACGTCGGTAGCCTCTCGAGATAGAGCCAAAGTCTCTAGCATACGCACTAGGGGCATCACCAACGTATCTATCATCTCCTCGTCCATTTGGCTAGCAGGAGTGATGCTATCTAGCATATACGTAGAGAGCCTACGACTATCTAGCGAAGTACCCTCGCTCAATCTCTCTATTCGCCTACGAGTACGACTAGTATCTCCCCCTAGTCCACTCACCGACAAAAAACCTACGAATCTATCACTACCTACCCTATACACTCTCTCGTACATGCCTGCGTGACAACATCCACTAAATCTATCTTCTCCCGACAACATCTTGTCTCGGAGCGCGACTTGTTTGTGTATACAGCGAAGTCTAGCACCCTCATCACTCTTGACGTAAGCACAAAATGGACTTCGGTGCAAGAAGTCCCCTATCATCAATCCTAGCCTAGGGTACAAGGTATCGTTGGCTAAACACAAAGACACCTCTATACCTAATCTCTCCAGATAATTTTTGTAATTGATAATATCCGTCAAAATCTTATTCATAGCATAATTATACAGTTATTTAGCACGATTGTCAAGGTTTTTTAATCAAGAAGATTTATAATAATCATAGATATAAGCATCAGGAGGTGCGTATGCGAAAGGTAGATTTGCACACCGATTTGTGTGTAGTAGGTGGAGGTATGGCAGGTATTACGACTGCCCTATCAGCCGCTAGACGTGGTGTCAAGGTAGTACTTATCCAAGACAGACCCGTGCTAGGTGGCAACGCTTCTAGTGAGTGCCGTATGTGGATATGTGGCGCTCCAGGGCAAAATTCTCTATATCGTGAGACTGGCATACTAGAAGAGATAGAACTAGAGAACTTCATATACAACGAATCTCTAAATTATAGTATGTGGGATCAGGTACTATACGGCAAGGTCAAGTATCAAGAGGGACTCACTCTACTGCTCAATACGGTATGCCAACGAGCAGATATGGAGGGTAGCGCCATCAGTAGTGTGACTGCATATCAAATGACTACCGAGACATACTACACGGTGCACGCCAAGTTTTATGCAGATTGTTCTGGAGATAGTGTGCTAGCCCCTCTCACAGGCGCTAGTTTTAGACAAGGCAGAGAGTCTCAAAGCGAATACAACGAGAGTATCGCTCCCCTCGTCGCCGACTCCTGTACTATGGGTATTAGTTGTCTCTTTCAAGTGAGAGAGGATACTCGCCCTCACAAATTCGTGCCACCTAGTTGGGCTCACAAATACACCTCCAAAGACTGTTTTCCCGAGCGTCTAGTACATCTAGATACCAACTGGTGGTGGATAGAACTAGGAGGTACGGCAAACTGTATAGATGATGCCGAGAGTATCAAGGACGAACTACTTCGTATCGCTATGGGAGTGTGGGATTACGTGAAGAATTATTCGGACCTAGACGCTGACAACTACCGGCTTGACTGGGTAGGATTCCTCCCTGCCAAGAGAGAAAGCCGTAGATATATAGGAGACTACGTAGTCAATCAAAACGACGTGGAGAGTGGAGGCGAATTTGACGACGTGGTGGCGTATGGAGGGTGGAAGATGGACGACCATTTCCCAGAGGGTTTTGATTATCCTGCTCACCCCACTATATATCACCCTGCACCTTGCCCTTGGGGGATACCATATAGAGCATTGTACTCCAAGGACGTGGACAATCTATATTGCGCAGGTAGAAATATAAGTGTGACGCATACTGCCCTATCCTCATCTAGAGTAATGGCGACTTGCTCGTCTATCGGTCAAGCAGTAGGTACTGCCGTGGCGATAGCCATAGAGGACAACGTGAGCAAACGAGATGTAGATATACACAAACTCCAACAATACCTAATACAAGACGATTGCTATATACCACACGTGGAGAGAGTTCTATCCCCTCTCACTATATCTGCAGATACTCAATACCCCTCTCTCAAAGACGGACTAGATAGAGACTTGCCAGACATTAGCACGGGGGCTAGCGTAGCGATAGGAGATAGTATCACTTACACTTGGACTTCATATATCCCTGCCAAGGCTCTAACTCTAGTGTGGGATTCTCACCTAACGCGCGCTATTCACAATATGCCTTGCGTATATCATCTAGACAACCCCTCTAGCGTAGTGCCTAGCACCCTAGTCAAATCCTATGAGGTACGCATCACTACCAAAGAGGGCGAAAAGGCTATATATACCACCCTCGACAATAGGCTACGACACGTCAAGATACCTATAGGAGAGCAAATATCCTCCGTGTCCGTGATACCTCTATCTACCTATGGTGATAGCGAGGAGTGTAGACTGATAAGTATGTACGTAGACTGATAATCCTCAAATATATAAAAATATCGCCCGAGGGCGATATTTTAATTTGATAAAAGATAAATATTGTCAATTTATCTACTATACACGTTAGTTGTCTCGACTACGTCTTAATCAATGCTAGTGAGACTGCGTTTACTTCGACAAAAAAAGAACCGTAATGATACGGTTCTCTTTGTACAATTAACGCTTGCTAAATTGTGGTGCTTTACGAGCCTTCTTGAGACCTGGCTTCTTACGCTCCTTGGCACGTGGATCACGAGTCAAGAATCCAGCCTTCTTGAGCGCTGGTCTCAAAGTCTCATCAGACTTCTCTAGAGCACGTGCTATACCGTGACGGATAGCGCCTGCTTGACCTGCCACACCACCACCAACTACGTTGACAGCGATATCAAACTTGTCTAGAGTCTCGGTCAATGCTAGAGGTTGACGTACGATAAACTTGAGAGTGTCTAGTCCGAAATACTCGTCTAGTGATCTCTTGTTGATGATTATCTCACCTTTGCCACCTGGGATAAGACGTACTCTAGCGATAGCCTTCTTACGTCTACCAGTTCCCCAAAATTGTATCTTCTTCTTTGATTTGGTTGCCATAATTTCACCTCACATTAGAACACTAGAGTCTCTGGCTTCTGAGCCTCGTGATTGTGCTCAGCATCCTTGTAAACTCTTAGTTTCTTAATCATCTGTCTACCTAGTGCATTCTTAGGTAGCATACCTCTGATTGCCTCGTATACAGCAAAATGAGGCTTGTTAGCCATAAGGTGCTTGTACTGAATCTCCTTCAAACCACCTACGTATCCGGTGTGATAGTAGTAGTACTTGTCCTCTAGCTTGTTTCCGGTCAACTTGACCTTACTGCAGTTAATAACTATTACGTGGTCTCCTGTGTCTACGTTAGGAGTGTAATCTGTTCTGTGCTTGCCGCGAAGTACGGATGCAACTCTCGATGCGAGTCTACCCAAAGACATACCAGTAGCGTCTACGACGTACCAATTTCTCTTGACTTCTTCGGCTTTAGCCATATAAGTCTTCATAGGTATATAACCCTCCATAATTTTTAATAAGTAGCCTATATCGTCAGGGACGAGGGCTAATTCGCCACTTAACTGCATAAGCCTAATTATTTTAGTAAATTTTACCCCTATTGTCAAACGTTTTGATAGGGTTTTTTGGATTTTTTCAACCAAATTAGTCCAAATATATATTATTTGGATATTCTACACTCTTGAGATACAATGCGTGGGCAGGTGCTGTAGGCGAAGCCTTGCTCCTATCCCTAGATGCTATGATATCTTCCATATGCGAGGGGGGATATTTGTGAGAGCCTATAGCCACGAGAGTACCTACTATGATACGCACCATATTGTACAAAAATCCATTTCCCTCTATCTCAAAGTGTATCTCGTCGTCTCCTACGCTATACACCTTGGCGCTATATATAGTCCTCACGGTATCCTTGACTTGAGAGCCTGATGCCAAAAAACACCTAAAATCATGCTCCCCTATGAGATAAGTACAAGCATCCTGCATACTCTCTATATCTAGTGGTACACTCACTCTCATATGAGTATCGTCTCTCAGAGGAGAGATATGGCGAGAGGTATATATCTTGTATAGATAAGTCTTTCGCTTGGCGCTATACCTAGCATTGAAGTCATCCACGACCACCCTGCTACTAGTTATCCTGATATCTTCGGGCAATATAGCGTTGATAGCAAATGGCAATTTGTCCGTAGATATAGTAGTGTCCAACGCGCAAGATGCGACTTGGCATATAGCGTGCACTCCACTATCCGTCCTGCCACTACCCGTCAGCGATACCGTGTGCCCTACTAGTGAGGATAGAGCATCCTCTATCTTCTCTTGGATAGAGGGCAAATCCTTTTGTCTCTGCCACCCTACGTAATTTCGTCCGTTATATTCGATAGTGAACATATAATTTCTCATAATCCACCTCAAAATATCACGTTTGCACTAATGATTAATAGTAGCAACAATGCATTTGACATGATGGCTATCACGTCAGCATAACCTATCCTAAATACCTTGCGCCTGGTACGAGCAGTAGTGGTATTGTAGCATCTGCTATCCATAGCCTCTGCTAGTTCTTCTGCTCGCCTAAATGCGCTCACTAGTAGTGGTATGAGTATAGGTACTAGAGCCTTTGCCCTAGATATGAGTCCACCACTCTCAAAGTCTGCTCCCCTACTTTTTTGCGCCATCATTATCTTGTCAGTCTCATCCATGAGAGTAGGCACGAATCGTAGCGCGATAGACATAATCAATGCTAGGTCGTGGGTAGGGAATTTGAACACCTTGAGTGGAGATAGTAGGCTCTCTATACCGTCCGTGAGTTCGATAGGAGTAGTCACTAGCGTGAGCATAGACGCGCTCATCACTAGCATAACTAGTCTCAACGCCATACGCACGGCGTAGTCTATAGATGCGTCGCTAACTCTAAATATCCACCAGGTATATTCGTTGCCTGCATCTACGGGATTGTACAAAAACAAATTGCAAATAGCAGTAAATAGCACCAAGAATAGCACTCCCCTCACGGTCTTGAGGAGGGTAGTGAGAGGTATCTTGGATAGTAGGATAGTGAGCAGTAGATAGGCACCCAGTATGGCAAATCCCACGTAGGTCTGTATCAAAAACACCTCGACTATCATAGCCACCGATAGCAATATCTTTAGTCTAGGGTCTAGCCTGTGTATGATAGAGCCGGTAGGATAATATTGACCAAACGTCACGTTTTGTCTCATAGTCCACCTCCACATATAGATACTAGAGTATCCGTCAAGGCAGACTTGCGTACAGGCATATAACCTATATCTAGTCCTCTATCTTTGAGCGCAAGCGCCACCCTAGACGCCATAGGCAACTCCAATCGACATCTCTGTACCAAATCACGGTCGCCAAATATCGCGCTGACCGTGTCTACTGCCTCTACCACTCCGTCTTTGAGTACGGCGATACGGTCCGTGATGTCGGCTACCTCATCCATATTGTGAGATATGATTATGATAGTAGGCGAACACTTTTGGTGCAATTTGAGTACTAGAGATAGTATATCTCTCTTGCCAGCAGGGTCTAGTCCTGCAGTAGGCTCGTCGAGTATGAGCATACGAGGTCTCATAGCGATTACTCCTGCTATCGCCACTCGTCTCTTTTGACCACCGCTGAGTTCAAATGGACTCCTGTCCTTGATAGCATCATAATCTAGTCCTACCATCTCGATAGCCTCTCTGACACGAGTCTCTATCTCTTGGGTAGGTACTGCTAGATTGCGTGGACCAAATGCCACGTCCTCATACACAGTCTCTGCAAATAGTTGATGCTCAGGATACTGAAATACCATACCAACCTCTCTACGCAAGGCTCTATATTCGGGTTTCTTGACGTGTAGAGGATAACCACATACACTCATCTCTCCCTCTTGCACCTTGATGAGTCCGTTGAAATGTTGGATAAGAGTGGACTTGCCACTACCAGTATGTCCTATGATACCGAGTAATTCTCCGTCCCTGACGGTGAGATTGATATTTTTCAATGCTTTGGTCTCAAAAGGAGTCTTGGGCATATAAGCAAATGACACTCCCTTCATATCCACGATAGGCGTCTTGGTATAAGTGGCGCTAGGCATATCCACCCTAGACACAGTCCTCTTGCCTACCACCTCTACTATATGGTCTGCCAAAGTGTCTACGTCATACGATATAGGCAAGGATATACCTTTTTCGCAGAGCATATCTTGGATAGCGAGTATAGGAGGTAGCGACAACGAATATCTAGATAGCACCTCTCTATCGGCAAATACCTCTCTAGGCACACCGTCTAGACGCACCCTACCGTCCTCCATGACTATCACTCTAGAGGACATGAGAGCCTCCTCCATATAGTGGGTGACTAGTATGATAGTGATACCCTCCTCTCGATTTAGGCGAAGTAGTAGTTCCATAATCTCACTACGGCCCATAGGATCTAGCATAGCAGTAGATTCGTCTAGGACCAATATGCGTGGATTGAGAGCCAATGCGCCTGCTATAGCGATACGTTGCTTTTGACCACCGCTGAGTCTAGAGGGGTCTGCCTTGCGATAGCCAGCCATACCCACAGCCTCTAGCGACCAGTCTATACGTCTCTCTATCTCCTCTCTCTCTACACCTAGATTCTCCGGTCCAAAGGCAATATCGTCCTCTACTACTCCTGCGACCATTTGATTGTCTGGATTTTGAAATACCATACCTACTTTGCTACGAATATCGTAGAGTAAAGTGCCGTGAGATTTGCTATCCTCATCAGCCTCACGTGTAGATACTCCGTACACCCTGACCTCTCCCTCTTGAGGGATTATCAAACCGTTGAGAGTCTTGGCTAGGGTACTCTTGCCACTACCATTTTTGCCAAGTATAGTGACGAATTCTCCCTCGCATACCGAAAAAGACACTCCCTTTAGTGCCTCGTTGACTTCGGTTTGCGAAGTGTAAGAGTATTTTACATTTGTCAAAGACAGTATTTCCATATCTAACATTTTAGCACATAATCATCAATATTACAAGTAGATTGACCTCTCCAATATAGTCAAAAAATTAAAACTCCCCAAATAATTGACAAAATGCCATTTTAATAATATAATCAAGATTACTCGACAAGGAGAAATATATGAATAGAAAATATTTAGTTATACTAGGCGACGGCATGGCAGACAGACCTCTAGACTCTCTAGACGGCATGACTCCACTAATGGTAGCCAACAAACCAAATATAGACTGGCTAGCATCTCACGGAGAGATAGGATTGTGCCACACTATCCCAGATGGTATGAAACCTGGTAGCGACGTAGCGAATTTGTCCGTGATAGGATACGACCCTCTAGTGTATTACACAGGTCGTAGTCCTCTAGAGGCTATGAGCATAGGCGTAGACTTTTCGCCTATCGACGTCACGTATAGGTGCAATCTAGTGACTATATCCTCAGAGCCTGATATCAAAGACACTACGCTAGTAGATTACAGCGCCGGCGAGATATCTACCGAGGAGGCAGAGAGCCTGATACAATCTCTCAAAGATGCGTTTGATAGCGACACCTTGGCTTTTTATAGAGGTGTGAGTTATCGCCATTGTCTACTACTGCGCAAAGCCAAAGAAGGGGCTATACTCACCCCTCCTCACGATATCACAGGCAAAAAAGTAGCAGAGTATCTACCAGACGGTACTAATAGCGAACTGCTATACGATTTGATGCGCAAGGCTCGTGCAATCCTCGAGTCCCACCCTATCAACAAAGAGAGAGTACGACTAGGCAAGAATCCTGCCAACTGTATATGGCTATGGGGCGAAGGTCGCAAGCCCAACCTCACCGAATTTGCTCAAAAGACAGGACTAAAGGGCGCTATGATATCTGCAGTAGACCTACTCAAAGGTATAGGCAAAGTCAGCGGTATGACGGTCTATGACGTAGAGGGGGCTACAGGTACTATACACACCAACTTTGATGGCAAGGCAAATGCTTGTATAGATGCCTTTGAGAGTGGACACGACTACGTATATATGCACCTAGAAGCACCAGACGAGTGTGGTCACCAAGGAGATCTAGAGGGCAAAATCAAGTCGATAGAACTCATAGACGACAAGATAGTCGCTCCTATACTCAAGTATCTATCCTCCCAACCTGCACCTTATACTATACTAGTATGTCCAGACCACCCTACTCCTATATCAATACGTACGCATAGCGCAGATGCTATACCTTATATCATATATCGTAGCGACGTAGAGATAGACACGGGGCTAAAGTATGACGAATATAGCGCCACCTCTACCCTCAACGTACTACCTCACGGATACGACCTGATATCAAAGATGCTAGGCGAAGAGGTATAATATGGATTTGATAGAAAAAACTCTATCCTCTACCACTATCTATGACGGCAAGGTAATCAAGGTCATAAGAGACCAAGTATCTCTGCCAAACGGAGAGAGTGCCTATAGAGAGATAGTTCATCACAACGGTGGCGCTACAGTACTCGCAGTCAAAGATGATATGGTATATTTCGTACGTCAGTATAGATATGCCTACCACGACGAACTATTAGAATTGCCTGCAGGCAAACTAAACGAAGGTGAAGACCCCAAGAGTTGTGCCATTAGAGAACTAGAAGAAGAGACAGGGCTGAAGGCGACTGACGTCGACCTCATCACCAAACTATATCCCTCACCCGGCTACACCGACGAGGTGATATACGTATATCTAGCCCGAGACTTCGTCCAAGGCACTCAGCACCTAGACGAAGATGAATTTTTGGGAGTAATCACTCTACCACTATCCACCGTCAAGGACATGCTAGATAGTGGAGAGATACGAGACGCCAAGACTATAGTAGCGCTCAGATACTACCTATCAAATACAAAGTAATCAAAAAAGCAAGTCTAACTCAAGTGGACTTGCTTTTTTAATATTTTATTTTTTCTTGCGTGCTCTCTTGCGCTTTCGCTCTTCTTCGGTATGCGCTAGTTGTGCCTGCTTGTCTTTCTCTTGTCTCCTCTCTACTACCGTATGTATGGCTCGTTTGGCTCTATCAAATATCTCTCTATGCCTATCCTCTAGCACCTCGTAGCCTACGTATTCGCCTGCGTAATAGGTGACGAAGGCTAGCACACTCTCATCATTGATAGTAAATGGTATTACGTGCTTGTAATCACTGACGGTCAAGGTAGGGTGAGGGCGAGACACGTAGATATAGTAGTCGTATTTTTTACCATTTTTCTTCGAATATACTCCCACCTCACTACTATCCCACTCGTGTGTGGCTATGACTTTGTTAAATTTCTTAACAGTCACTCCTTCGCTATCAAAATACGCTATCGCTAGAGCATTTTTACTCAAAAATAAGTATAGCAAAGGCAATAGCAACACCACTATGCTAGCGCCCGTGATAGTATTTAGGGCGCTCACGTAGAGATTGTAGGACACTACAAATGCGCACACCTCCATCAATGCCGTGAATATTAATTTGTTTTTGTTGACAAACACTTTGGCAAAATTGGTATCGCTCTGCATTATTTGCCTACTACCTCCAAATATCTTAGGTAAGCCTCGTCCCAAGCCTCTCTATCCGTAGGCTCGTATACCTTGGCGTCAAAACTCTTGGCTATCATACGCCTAGCCTCACTCAAAGACTGTATCTCTCCACCTGCTATGAGTTGGACGGATATATTACCTATGACAGTACCCTCCACAGGTCCTGTGGGAACTGTGAGATTGCATGCGCTAGAGGTGAACTTGCATAGTATCTTGGCGTTGATACCTCCACCTACTATATTTAGTCCGTCTACCACTCTGCCTGTCTCTCTCATATCGTTGAGGCTCTTGCGATACTTGAGCGCTAGGCTCTCGTATACACATCTAGCCACTTCGCCTACGCTACTGGGCACTCTCTGCGTGGTGCGCTTGCAAAATTCTTTGATACGACTAGGCATATCTCCCATAGGGCTAAACTCTTGATTATCTACGTCGATAAAGCATCTAAATGGCTCTGCCTCCTCGGCTAGGCTGGCTATATCAGCGTAGGATATATCCATACCCTCCCTTATCCATTGACGACGGCACTCGTTGATAATCCATAGTCCCATTATGTTGCGTAGATATCGAACCGTACCATCATATCCTCTCTCATTTGAAAAACCTGCTATCTCTGACGCCTTGGACATATCTGGAGATTTTAGTTCCATACCCATGAGTGACCAAGTACCACTAGAGATAAACATAGAGTTCTCCGTAGCAAATGGTACTGCCACTACTGCAGAGGCTGTGTCGTGAGTACATACTGCTATGACTGGTACTTGGGGTACTTGTAGTTCTCGAGCCAAATCCTCTCTCAAATCACCATATTTCTCGCCAGGCATGATGATATCTGGCATTAGTCGAGATGGTATACCTAGTATGTCCATCAACTCTACGTTCCACTCGTTGGTATATTGATTGAGTAGTCCTGAGGTAGAGGCTATGGTGTACTCTGCACGCTTATTGCCAGTGAGGTAATACATCACGAAATCTGGCATAAAGAGTATCTTGTCTGCTCTATCTAGTAGGTCTGGGCGATACTTGGCTAGATAATACAATTGGTAAATTGTATTAAAATTGTTGACTTGTAGTCCCGTATGAGTATATAGTACTCCCTCTCCTAGCAAATCATCTATCTCCTTGGGCATACCCTCGGTACGAGAGTCTCTATAATGCACAGGGTTGTCTATGAGATTGCCATCCTTGTCTATGAGAGCAAAGTCCACTCCCCAAGTATCTACGCCTATAGAGTCAAATCCACCTTGATTCTTCGCCTCGGTGATACCTGTCCTTACCTCGTGGATAAGTCTCAATATGTCCCAGTATACCGTGCCGTTTATCTCCACAGGATCATTAGAAAAACGGTGTATCTCATCTATCTTGATATCTCCACCCTCTATGTATCCTATCATTGCTCTACCACTAGATGCTCCAAAATCAAATGCTAATGCTCTCATATTTGCCTCCATATAGATATTTTCCTAATCATTATATCCTATCCACTCCCCCTTTGTAAAGAAAATTGAGTGTTTAGATACACTCTCCTCTCAATTTTGGACGATTATAGGTTGACAAACGGTGTCGGGTATTATATAATTTATGAGTACTTAAATATTATTTAGGATAATATCCTAAAGAGAGAGGTAATATAATGGCAAAATTAACTATGGACAAGTTGGTAGCACTATGCAAAGGTAGAGGCTATATATTCGCTGGTAGCGAGATATACGGCGGTCTAGCCAACACCTGGGATTACGGTCCTCTAGGTGTCGAACTCAAGAATAACGTCAAGCGCGCTTGGTGGAAGAAATTCATCCAAGAGTCTCCCCTCAACGTAGGCGTAGACTGTGCTATACTCATGAATTCTAGAGTGTGGGAGGCTAGTGGTCATATAGGTGGATTTAGCGATCCCCTTATGGATTGCAAGGGCTGTCACGCACGCCATAGAGCAGACAATCTCATAGAAGACTACATGTCCAAAAAAGGCATCAGCGAAAATATCGCAGGTTGGTCAAACGACAAGATGGAGCAATATATCGCTGACAACAAGATAGTATGCCCAGTATGTGGCAAGAGCGATTTCACAGGCGTACGCAAGTTTAACCTAATGTTCAAGACTTTCCAAGGTGTCACCGAAGATACTGCCAACACCGTATATCTTCGCCCAGAGACTGCTCAAGGTATATTCGTTAACTTCAAAAACGTCCAACGCAGTTCTCGTAAGAAGATACCATTTGGTATAGGTCAAGTGGGCAAGAGTTTTAGAAATGAGATAACTCCAGGCAACTTCACTTTCCGTACACGTGAGTTTGAGCAAATGGAACTAGAATTCTTCTGCAAACCTGGTACTGACCTAGAGTGGTTTAACTACTGGAAAGAGTTTTGCAAAAACTGGCTACTCTCTCTAGGTATCCCAGAGGAGAGACTACGCCTCAGAGACCACGATCCAGAAGAGTTGGCATTTTATTCACGCGCTACTACCGACTTTGAGTACCTCTTCCCCTTTGGTTGGGGCGAACTATGGGGCATAGCCGATAGAACTGACTACGACCTAGGTCAACACGCCAAGTTTAGTGGCGAGAATATGGAGTACACCGATCCCGTCACCAACGAGAAGTACGTACCATATTGTATAGAGCCATCTCTAGGCGCTGACCGTGCTACTCTAGCGCTACTATGCAACGCATACGAAGAAGAAGAACTAGAGGGTGGAGACGTGAGAGTAGTCATGCACCTACATCCTACCCTAGCACCATACAAGGTGGCTATACTCCCTCTACAAAAGAAACTCTCTGACAAAGCAGACGAAGTATATGCTATGCTATCCAAGGAGTTTATGGTCACTTACGACGAGACTGGTAGCATAGGCAAGAGATACCGTCGCCAAGACGAAATAGGTACTCCATACTGCGTCACCATAGACTTTGACACTATCGAAGACGGTACTGTCACCGTACGTGATAGAGACACTATGGCTCAAGAACGTATCGCTATCAGCGACCTAGTAGAGTACGTAAGAGAAAAAATTCAATACTAATACCAACATCTAGCAACAAAACCCCGTAGATAAAATTTTTGAAAAAAAATAAAAATCTTCGTTGACTTTTGACTATACGCGATAGTATAATAAAGAAAAGGTAAGGAGGATATCTTTATGATAACTATTATTTATGGGGCTAAAGGCACAGGCAAAACCAAGACAATCTTGGCAAAATGCAACGACGACGCACGCACTAGTAGCGGTACTGTAGTGTTCTTGACAGACACTAGCAAATACTCTACTCAATTAGACTTGTCTGTACGTATGATAGACGTGACTCAATATCACGTGACCGGCAAACTAACCCTAGAGTCCTTTATCGAAGGCATGATAGCCGCCAACCACGATATCAAGTCCGTGTATATAGACGGTGCTCAACGTATCACTCGCGAAGATTTAGCAAGTATGTCGGACTTTTATAGTCAACTAGAGTTTATGTCGATAGACAACGACGTCAACTTCACCTTGACGGTGTCCGCTCCTCTAGAGGATTTGCCTGACTTTATGAAGAAATACATCTAATAAGGATATATTATCTATGAAATTTATCAGCACGAGAAATGCAAACGTGAGTGTCACGGCTTCTCAGGCGATAGTTAGTGGAATTGCAGATGATGGTGGCTTGTACGTCCCATCATCTTTTCCTATTATCACCCTAGAAGAAATCAGCAAAATGCAACAAATGTCCTACCCAGAGCGCGCCGCTTACGTGATAGGCAAATACCTAGACGAGTTTGAGGTAGAAGAATTACTCTCCTACACTACTCAAGCCTACTCTAGATTTGACGGAGAACCTGCTCCTCTATCTATGGTCAAAGAGGGAGTATATGCCCTAGAGTTGTACCACGGTCCTACCCTAGCATTTAAGGATATGGCTCTCACTCTACTACCCTATCTACTCACCGCCTCCAAGAAGAAGAACGGCGTAGATACCAAGACCTTGATACTAGTAGCCACCTCCGGAGATACTGGCAAGGCTGCTATGGAGGGATTTAAGGACGTAGAGGGTACGGAGATAATAGTACTCTTCCCTTCTGGTGGAGTTAGCCGTATGCAAGAGGCTCAAATGCGTACCCAGGAGGGTGCTAACGAGCACGCATCTTCGATAATAGGCAACTTTGACGATGCCCAAAGCGCAGTCAAGCACATATTCAATAGTACAGACGCCGTAGCCAAGATACGTGAGTGTGGATACGAACTCAGTAGTGCCAACTCTATCAACTGGGGCAGACTAGTACCACAGATAGTATACTATATATCTGCCTACGTAGACCTCGTAGATAGTGGTGTCATTAGTCTAGGCGAAGAGGTCAACTACACCGTGCCTACAGGCAATTTTGGCAATATACTGGCTTGCTACTACGCCAAGCGCATGGGACTACCAGTAGGCAAGATGGTGTGCGCATCAAACTCAAACAAGGTGCTCACAGACTTCATCACTACGGGTACTTATGACATATCCGATAGACAGTTCTTCAAGACGGAGTCTCCATCTATGGATATACTCATCTCCTCCAATCTCGAGAGATTGATATTCGAACTATCTGGCAGAGATGCGTCTCTCACCGCTAGTCGTATGCAAAGTCTAAAGGATAATAAGTCATATAGCATATCCCTAGACGAACTAACTAGCCTACAAGATTTGATGTGGGCAGGCTGGTGTGATGATGAGCAGGCTATGGATACTATCGCCGAGATAGAAGATGAGTACGACTATCCTATGGATACTCATACAGCCGTGGCTATGTCCGTGAGCGAGAATTATATCTCTACTAGCGGGGATGATAGACCTATGGTAGTAGTATCTACTGCTAGTCCATACAAGTTCCCTCGAGCAGTATATATGGCTATGACAGGCGAACAAATAGACGACGCATTTGAGGCTAGCGAGGCTCTATACGAATATACTGCTATGGATATACCTGAGCAGATATCTGCTCTCAAAACAAAGCCTTTTGTACACACCTCCGTATGCGAAAAGGACGATATACTAGACAAGATAATATCTTTCATCAGTTAAGAAATTGCGACCAAAATTCTAACAAAAAAACACGCTATTAGGGCGTTCCTATAATGGAATTTTAATTTAATACAAAAGTGTAGCCCACTATACTTCGCAAAAAGCGAAATATGGTGGGCTTTTATTATCCACAAAAGATTAAGTTTAATAAGTTATATTTTTAGCCTTGTGGCTAAAAGTGCTATGCACATAAGTTTTGCGTTAGATTGCGACTTGCAGTCGCAGTTATATTATATTTGCCACAACTTTTCCGAAAGGGAAAATAAAACTTTGCGTTAGCAAAATATAACTGCGTAAGCAATATAACTTGCCGATAGGCAAATATAACTGCCAAGGCAGTTGGCGTTCGCAACTAAAGTTGCTCGGCAACACTGCCGATAGGCAATATCACTCGTCGTTAGACGAATATCACAAATCCGTTTAGGATTTATTTAGCCCCCGAATCCCTAATAGGACTCGGCTTTATACGTTGGGTAGTGTAAAGTCTCCTTGACCTACTGTGAGTGTGAAGTGGTAGGTATTTGGCTGATAGCCTATTTGCTCGTAAGTCATATCCCACTCGATACTAGTGATTACGTTGTCAGAGAGAGTTATCTCTATATTGGTGTAGATGTAATTAGCCTCAGCATAATCCTCCTCGTACTCCGCATTACTTATCCAGTAGTTGCCTGGCATGTACAACGAATAAGTTATTTTGATTTTTTCATATGAAAAAAGCACCCTCTTAGGTGCTAAAAAGAAACGGTCAAAGACTACCACTCCGAAAAAAGGCAATACTCCCCCCCTACGTACTACTATCGACTATACGCCTAGCATAGTACCATCAAGTCAATATATCGTCAAAACTCTCATCAAATATCTCACACAACTTGCGGAGCATATTAAATGATGGCTCGCATATCTCATTTTCCCAAGCAGAGACTGTGCGTTGGTCCACTTTGAGAATATCTGCTAGTTGCTTTTGAGTCATAGACGCAGACTTGCGAAGTGTTTTTAAGTTAGTTGCAAAATTTATTCCACCCATATCTTTTATAGTATACCAAAGTTTGTGGTACATTAGCATACATACCAATCATTTTGGTAAAACTGATAAAAATATCCTTTTTTGCCCAAAAACTTAATAAAAATTTCTTATTTTGCACTTTTTACACTATAAATTAGTGGATTTTTTTGCATTTTAATAGCCACTACGACACGTAGTGGCTATTTTCGTTTGCACGTCTATTATGCAGTTGTTTTGTCTATTATCTCTTCGTCGGCATTTGTGCCTAGAGTTTTGTTCTTGAGGTAGGCGTAGAATATCACTATGCTAGCCACCACCATCAATCCTCCTACTATGACTGGATATATATATCCACCCATAGAGATATAGTCGGCATCTGTAAACTTGCCTATGAGACCTGCTATCTCTACTAGTAGTATCAAGGCAGGAGTCACGTATTTGACCATTACCGAGAATATCATAGATATAGTAGGATTTAGTTCCAATCCGTCTGCCTTGAGAGTAGATAGAGTTGCCATAGGATTTGGCGTGATATTTTTGTCTATAAACCAACCTACTGCCATACAACTGATAAATGCGCCTATAGGCATAAGCACGGTATTGGTCGCTTCATCAAACAATGTCAGCAAGTCATACCCTGCTACCTTGATAGCACCGTCAAATGCTCCTCCTACACTCCAAGCAATAGGTATAGATATCGCGAACATAATCAGTCCTATGATTAGCGAAGCCTTCTTTCTATTTATCTTAAATCTCTGTATGACGTATTGAGATACTACCTCTAGTAGAGATATGACGGAGGTGACTGCTGCTATAGCCACCATAGCAAAGAACAAGAAGGATATCACGTATCCAAATACTCCCATATCTGCAAATACTTGTGGTAGTATGACAAACATCAAGGTAGGTCCTGCCTCGATAGTATTGTTGGCTAGTATCTCAGGGCTTAGCGCACCTATGGCAGAGAATATACCTAGTCCTGCTATTAGCGCTACACAGGTATCAAATATCGCTATCATCATAGCAGATTGACCTAGTTTGATCTCTTTGCCTGTGTACGAGCCGTAGCTGACCATAATACCCATACCTAGCGACATAGAATAAAATGCCTGTCCCATAGCGGCTATCACGCCGTCTAGTCCCAATTTGTTAAAGTCAGGCATTAGATAAAATGCCAATCCATCGCTGACGCCCTCTCCTAGACATAGACAGTATATCGCTATGAATATGATGATAACAAATAGCATAGGCATCAATATCTTGGACATCTTCTCTATACCAGCCTTGACACCACCCATGATGATAGCGACTGCTAGTCCCAAGAAAATCAGTCCAAATACGACTGTCTGTACAGGGTCGGAGATAAATTCTCCAAATATAGATACGTTGTCTCCACCACCTAATACAGGGATAGAGTTGACTGCGAATTTGAGAGTCCAGCCACCTAGCACTACGTAATAGCAAGTAATCAAAAATGGTATAAGTACTACTAGTAGTCCTACCCAACCCAACTTCTTGTTAATCTTTGAGTACGAAGTGACCGTATTTGCCGAAGCACGTCTACCTATATATAGTTCGGCTACCATAGCCACTAGTCCTATGAGCAATATAGAGAGTATATACGCTACTACAAATGCAGCACCACCGTTGGCGTACACTTTGTATGGAAAACTCCATAGATTGCCTAGTCCTATAGCCGAGCCTGCACCTGCTAGTATAAATCCTATCTTGGAGGCAAAACCGTTTTTCTTAACTTCCATAAATATCTCCTAACAATAATTCCCTAGTATTTTATCAAATATAGAGGTGTTTAGTCAAGTGATATAATATCCTAGCACTTTCTCTAATAAAAAAACACCAAATTAGATTTGGTGTTTTTTCGTTGTTTTTTAGTCTAGAGTCTTGCTCTCTACCTCTCCTACTATCCTAGCGATAAACTCGTCTAGTGATACTATACCTTGGTCACCCACACTTCTCTTGCGAACAGCCACAGTACCATTTTCAACCTCTTGCTCGCCTATGACTAGAGTGTATGGTATCTTCTTGAGTTGAGCCTCTCTTATCTTCTTGCCGATAGACTCGTTTCTATCATCTATCTCTGCCCTGATACCTGCCTTGCGAAGATTATCTACTACGCTATTAGCATAGTCTAGCGCCTTGTCATTGATGATAGCCACCTTGACTTGTACAGGGGCTAGCCAAGTAGGAAATGCTCCTGCAAAATGCTCGGTGAGTATACCAAAAAATCTCTCTATCGAGCCTAGTACTACACGGTGTATCATGATAGGCTCTTTCTTCGAACCATCGCTATCGGTGTACTCTAGATTAAATCTCTTGGGTAGTTGCATATCTAGTTGGATAGTACCACATTGCCAAGTACGCTTGAGCGCGTCCTCGATATGTATATCTATCTTTGGTCCGTAGAAAGCACCGTCCCCCTCATTGATGACGTAATCTCTGCCTAGTTTCTTGAGAGCATTGGCTAGACAGGTCTCTGCGTGTTGCCAGTCCTTGATATCTCCCATATGGTCCTCTGGCATAGTGGAGAGTTCGAGATGATAATTGAGTCCAAAGGTAGAATACGCCTCGTCTACTAGCGCTAGTACGCTAGCCACCTCACTCTCTATCTGATCGGGAGTCATAAATATATGCGCGTCGTCTTGGGTAAAGCATCTGACTCTAAATAGCCCGTGCAAAGTACCACTAGCCTCGTGACGATGTACCTTGCCTAGTTCGCCCACTCGTAGAGGAAAATCCTTGTAGGAGTGCATATCTTGTTGGTAATATAGCATACCACCCGGACAGTTCATAGGCTTGATAGCGAAAGTCTGCTCCTCGCAGGAGAAGGTGTACATATTCTTGGAGTAGTGGTCCCAATGTCCACTAGTCTCCCATAGGGTACGATTCATAGCCATAGGGGTAGTAATCTCTACGTAGCCGGCTCTCTTGTGTATCTCTCTCCAGTACTCTGTGAGTTTGTTGATGACGGTGAGTCCGTTTGGCATAAAGAAAGGCATACCTGGAGCATAGTCCGTCATGAAGAATAAGTCTAGTTCGCGACCTAGTTTGCGATGGTCTCTCTTCTTAGCCTCCTCTATCATACGCATATAATCTTTGAGTTCATTTTTGTCCAAAAATCCATATACGTATACTCTCTGGAGCATTTTATTCTTCTCGTCACCTCTCCAATAAGCACCACTTACCTTGTTGAGTTTGTATGCAAATCCCCTTAGGAATTTGGTATTCTCTACGTGAGGTCCACGACATAGGTCTACGAAGTCGTCTCCTAGATAATACACGGATATTATCTCATCTTCGGGTAGATTTTCTATGAGTTCCACCTTGTACTCGTTGCCCTTGAAGAGTTCTAGCGCCTCGCTCTTACTGATCTCCTTGCGAGTAAAGTCGGCATTTGACCTAAGCACTGCGTCCATCTCCTCTTCTATCCTCTTGAAATCGTCTGGCGTGATAGACTCCTCCATATCGATATCATAATAAAAACCATTGTCTATACTAGGTCCTATGGTCAACTTGAGTTTGTCACCATATATCTTCTCTAGTGCTTTGGCTAGCACGTGTGCCATACTGTGTCTAAACATAGATACGTCTCTTTCCATATATATCCTCCTAATAAAAAACCCTCTACAACTATGTTGTAAAGGACGATAAATTACCGTGGTTCCACCTTCGTTCGTTGAATAATCAACCTCTCATTGACGTCACGCAGTCGATACGACGCAGTCCACTAGTGGTTTCTCCTAGATATTCGTGACCTCATCTCAGCACCCGAGGCTCTCTGTGCACTACCTATATAGAATACTTGTCTAGCATCTACCTGCGATTTTTAATTATTATACTATCCTTTTACCCAATTTGTCAAATAAATATGAGAAATTATTTAATATAACTGCTCTATACATACTTGGAAGTAGAGGCGTTAAAAGTTGCCGATATTTTTACAAAACACTTGCTATAAATAGTATGAAATGTTATAATTTTAGTATAAAATCTCAGGAGAAATTTATGTTCAAATCAGACTTTTTGTGGGGAGTCGCCGCAGCGGCGCACCAGATAGAAGGAGCAACGAATATAGACAGCAGAGGTCCGTCCGTATGAGACACCTATTGTACTCGTCACGACGCGATACTAGACCACGCAGATGCTAGCGTTGCTTGTGACCACTACCATAGGTACAAAGAAGATATCTCCCTTACGAAAAAACTAGGAGTACACTCCTACCGATTGTCATTGTCTTGGTCTCGTATGTTTCCAGACGGAGATATCTCTAGACCAAATGAGAAAGGCATAGAGATGCTGACGCTATGTGGGCAGACCCTATATACCTAGGCAAATTCCCTGACGATATAGACCTACATATGCCAGGGCTAAAGGACTTGTACACAGAGGACGATATGGCTCTCATATCTCAACCTCTAGACTTCTATGGTGTCAACCTATACTCATCTCAATACGTGAGAAGTCTAGGCGACGGCAAGTGGGAGTTCGTAGATTTTCCTAGCGACGGAGAACGCAACAATATGGGTTGGCCTGTCATACCAGAGGTAATGTACTACGCAATTCGACACTTTCACAACAAGTATCACCTACCTGTCATTATCACCGAAAATGGCTTCCCTGCCACGGATATAGTAGACGTAGACGGTGAAATACACGACGGTAGTCGTATCACATTTGTCAAAAAGTATCTACTACAAGTAGAGAGGGCTATCGACGAGGGGTATGATTGCGCAGGATATTTCTACTGGTCGATACTAGACAACTTTGAGTGGGAGTATGGATATAGACCTAGATTTGGCATCATCAGAGTAGACTACAGCACCCAAAAGCGTACCCTCAAAGATAGCGCCAAGTGGTACTCCGAGGTGATACGCACCAACGGTAATCACCTACACGATTAATAAATATAACATATTTATTAAAGCCCCTAAACTGATAATTTGTACAAAAAAGCATTTCGTAACGAAATGCTTTTTTAAGTGTTTTTGTAGATTATGTAGTTTTGGTTTGTTTAGAATATTACCTCTATCTCTACCTTGTCTTTGCCCTCTATCATAGATAGTGGTACGAAGTTGCCCTCTATCATCTCTCCATCTACCTTATGACGCAGGATAGTGCGATATACAACCAAATTCACAAAATAGATATTTGTTGACGTTGTCAAATGCTATATTGCCTTGCTCTAGGCTAGGTAGTCTAGAGAGTACTGCCCACGATTGAGGATTGAGGAATATCTTGTTGTACTCATCCTCATCCGTACCGTACTTCTCACCTTGTCGGTATAGGCTCTGATGAACCACTTGCCGTCCCAAAGTCTAGGATAGGTGTCTTGACACCACTCGTAGTATTCTCTAGCCCACTTTAGATGCTCGCTGTCTCCTAGATACTCAAATAGTTGGATGAGTTCGTAGATAGCGTGTGCCGTGTGGAAAAATACGAAAGTACTCTCAGCCTTGCCATCTTGGCCTATAGGCGATAGGGTATCGTTCCAGTCGCTCTTTAGAAATAGTGGTATACCGTGTTCGCCTAGATGCTCACGAGTGAACTCGAGACCTCTGATAAGGTGGTCTAGCACCGTACCCTCGCCACCGTCTACATAAGGAACTATCTCCTCCAAAAATGCAACATCTCCAGTCTCTTTGATATAGGTACATACCGAGAATATAGACCATATATGGTCATCTGAACGACCACCACCGACAGACTCTCCCGATCCTGGATAATATACTGATCTAGCATTACCGTCTTGCTTTTGAATCTTGAGTAGTGTCTTGATACGAGCCTTGACCTCGCTAGGCATAGCGTGTACAACGCCTAGTATGTCTTGCATACTGTCTCTAAAGCCCCAGCCTCTATCCGTGCCTCTCTCGTAGTATGATATAAATCTAGACCAGTTAAAGGTCATTTTGCATTGATATTGATGCCATACGTTGAGGAAGGTATTGATGAGTGGGTCTGGAGTCTTGACTTGCAAAAACTCTAGGTGATTGCCCAATCTCTCTTGATATGCGATAGTCCCTCTCTCGCGCTATCAAAGTCAGTAGCCTCCTTGACCAATGCCTTAGCATCATATTTGTCAGCGACTACACCGATAGTGTATATAAAATCTCTGCTCTCTCCCTCCTCTAGCATCACGGTAGAGGATAGAGATGCGCACGCGTGGTCTGCATTGATAGTACTATTTGAGCAATATCCTCTCTCTACAGCGATAGGATTATGCTCTCCTCTATATGCACCGATAAAAGCATCTCTCCAGCAATCGTATCCGTCTACCTCTAGGCTAGTGCCAAAAACTGGATATAGTCCAGTAGAGGTAAATCTCTCCGAGGAGGAGTCAAAGGTGATGACACCCTCGTCACATGTGCAAGTCATGAAATAGCGAGCCCACTCTGCATTGACGTCGTTGGTAACGATAGGGTGCGAAAACTCCATATAACTAAACAACTTCAAATTGCGAGGTCTAGAGGACTTGTTGGTTATCTTGCCTAGCCAAATCTCGTGTTTTTTGCCAGCAGGTATAAAGTAGGTAATCTCTACCTCGATACCTTGATAACTGCTCTTGATGACGGTGTATCCTAGACCATGGCGACACTCATAACTGTCCAAATCTTTGAGTACAGGTTGCCAAGTAGGAGACCAGTATTCGCCTGTCTCCATATCTCGAACATATAGAAAATGTCCTTGCCTATCGGCAGGTAATTGATTGTATTTGTATCTAGTGAGCCTCTTCTTGCCAGGATCACCATCAAATACAAGACCACCTGCATTGTTGGAGATAATCGAACTAAATCCACCACTACCTAGATAATTGAACCAAGGGGTAGGGGTGTCGGGGCGAGTGACTACGTATTCTCTAGTAGCATCATCAAAATAACCGTATTGCATTAAAACACCTCGCAGTAAATACATGTAGCATATCGTAAAATATACTATATAATGTTAACAGTACACATCACAAACCACCTAAAGTCAATGTTCTTTTGGAGAAAATGCAATTTTATCTACGCAAAATACGGATTTTGGCTATTTGATAGCACAAAAAAACCTTGACCGAAGTCAAGGTTTTTGTTAGTGCGTATAGATTACTCTATAACCTTAGCTACGACACCAGAACCAACGGTACGTCCACCCTCACGGATAGCGAAACGTAGTCCCTCTTCGATAGCGATAGGAGTGATAAGGGTAACTTCCATAGCGATATTGTCACCAGGCATAACCATCTCAACACCATCTGGTAGCTTGATGTTACCAGTAACGTCGGTAGTTCTGAAGTAGAACTGTGGACGATATCCGTTGAAGAAAGGAGTATGACGACCACCCTCATCCTTGGTCAATACGTAAACCTCAGAAGTGAAGTGGGTGTGTGGCTTGATAGAACCTGGCTTAGCAAGAACTTGTCCACGCTCGATGTCAGTTCTTTGTACACCACGAAGAAGAGCACCGATATTGTCACCAGCCATAGCGTTGTCAAGAAGTTTACGGAACATCTCGATACCAGTAACGGTAGTCTCAACGGTATCCTTGATACCTACGATCTCTACCTTATCGTTTAGATTGAGGACACCTCTCTCTACACGACCAGTAGCAACAGTACCACGACCAGTAATGGTGAATACGTCCTCAACAGGCATGATGAAAGGCTTAGCATCATCACGCTCAGGAGATGGAATGTAGCTATCAACAGCTGCCATTAGCTCGTCGATGCAAGCGCAAGCAGGATTGGTGATATCACCAGCAGTAGCAGCCTCTAGAGCCTTTAGAGCAGAACCTTGTACAACAGGAGTGTCATCACCAGGGAATCCGTACTCGGATAGTAGCTCTCTGATAGACATCTCTACTAGCTCAAGTAGCTCTGGATCGTCTACTTGATCAACCTTATTCATAAATACTACGATGTATGGTACACCAACCTGACGAGCTAGCAAGATGTGCTCTCTAGTCTGAGGCATAGGACCATCAGTAGAAGCAACTACAAGTATAGCACCGTCCATTTGAGCAGCACCGGTGAT
>JAGBSX010000010.1 GCA_017631635.1 Clostridia bacterium
AATGAGCTGCAATCATCAAACGCATGATCACCTATACGTGTTACGCTATCTGGTATTACTATGCTTGTTAATGAAGTGCAATAATAGAACGCATAATTGCCTATACTCGTCACGCTATCTGGGATTACGATACTGGTGAGTGAACTGCAACATTTGAACGCATTGTCACCTATACTAGTCACTCCGTCTGGGATTACGATACTGGTGAGTGAACTGCAACCTTCGAACGCATGAGAATATATACACGTCACGCTATCTGGAATAGTTATACTAGTCAATTCATCGCAATCACGGAACGCAGATTCTCCTATAGTCATCACACTATTTGGGATTACGACACTTTCCAATGAATTGCAACCTTCTAATGCATGGTTTCTTATAGCCTTTACACCATATGGGATGATTAAATTTTTTAAATGGCTTTTTAGATTGTCAGGGATTAAAAAGTTGTATACATTTTTTGGTAGGCCATTTTTAATAATATCGTTAATATCTTCTAAATATTCTAACAATATTTTTTTTAGCCCTTCATCTGCGAATTTTATAATTTTTTCATAAAGGGGATGACAATCAAATGGAACTAAAAGACTTTTCAAATCTTCTATTTTAGTGAAACTAAAATCTACTAACATTTGTATTAGATATGCTTCTGCGCATTCTGCATCTATATCCAAAATTTTTTCGCAATACTTTTTTACTTCTTCATATTTACGCTCTTCCAAAAAGGAATAAGCCCTCTTGATTAAAGAAGATGTCTCACTGGT
The DNA here is from genome assembly GCA_017631635.1 of Clostridia bacterium. GTDB lineage: Bacteria > Bacillota > Clostridia > Christensenellales > RUG350 > RGIG9417. The sequence continues at coordinate 765 of JAGBSX010000010.1, forward strand.
TCTATCAACCTTTACTGTTCCTTGCACCTCAACAGTACCTTCTACCATCATCTTTTTTGCTTCTTCAGTGGAATATTTGCATCCGCAGGTTTGGCATACAAAGAAGCCGTCTTGTTTTACTAAATCCGTGCTGCCACACATTTCGCAAGTTAGTTGTTTCATTTGTTTATTTCTCCTTTAATTCCAATTTATTTTTTTCTTGAGCTCGTTGATTTTATTAAGAATAATTTCCAAGTCATGTATTTCACTATTGATATTTTCTTTGTTACTATTGTAAACAGCGGTGTCTGCAAGAGTTTCTAAATCTATCCATATTCTATTACGTTTTAATACACATTCAACACAAAGATTTTTTATTTCTTTCTCTTCATGTGTTAAATTCTCACTATGCAGAGCTAAATAATTATATTTTGAGGTATGACATACATCCCTAAAAATTTCTACTTGTACCTCTACTATTTTTGTTAATTTGTTTTTTAACTCCTCTACCCACATATTTTACGCTCCTTTTATTTTTCTTGGACATTGCGAGTCCTTAGGTATATGCCAAGGGCTATTAGGCTTATCCTGTGTAGCATTAGGAATCAATCCTTCTCTACACCATTTACTGATTGTCGCTTGTGAATAGCCCCATTTTTCGCTCGCTTCTTTTGTTCCCATATCTGCCATAATACACCTCACTTCAATGCCTTGTATTTACTATTTCTTTCTTTAATGCTCAATAATACATTCGTTGTAATTTCCAAAACTTTTACTCGGTCGTTTTCCACGACGGATTTCTTTAATTCTTTTAATTGGTTATTTATTTCTTGCTCTATATCATCAAGTGCAGGGTTTGACATAGGGTCGCTATATTTCAACGCTTCATAAACCTTTTTTACTTCCGATTTTATCTCCGTCGTTGTTGCACGCGCCAAAATGTTTTCTGCTTCTACGATAGCCATTCGTACAAAAGCCGTTTTCGTTTTTACTTTCTCGTCGATTTCTGCTACTACGTTTGCCACTGTTCCTGCGTTCACGCAAGCAAGTGTGAAATATCCTGCGATTAGCAAACATACGATAGCACCTATCCAGGTAGGGAGAATAGGGAATATCATAAAGATAAGTCCGACAAGCATAGAAACGATAATCGCTATATATCCAGTTCTTAATAATGGTATATTTAAGAACATTTTTTCATTACTATCATCTTTGATAAATTTGTACGCCGTAATTAGTTGCGTGATAAAAGATAGGGTGATGAGTGCATACGCTATCCAAAAAATACCTTTATCAAAGCGAGTAATACCAAATATTTCGTTAGGAATTAAAAACGTAACTGCGTTAAAGAGAACAAATCCAATTATCCAAATAATACCAAAGTACTTAAAATTCTTTTTCATCTTTTGACTCCTTATAGTTTTTCGCCACATTCGAGACAGAATTTTCCGCCTTTTGTATCTGCACCACATTTAGGGCAAACATTTACGAATTTGTGACCACATTCGGGGCAAAACTTGCCTTTTATTACTGTTTTTCCGCATTCGGGACAAACAATGGTATTGCTTTGCATAACCTTTTCGCCACATTCCAAACAAAATTTTGCGTTATTTGGAAGAATTGCACCGCATTTAGCACATTTGGTTTGGCTAGTAGGAGAGACGTTTAGAGCATCATTCATAGCACCACCAACGACACCCGCCATTGTGCTACCAACGCCTACCATCATTCCTAGTCCTACGCCCATATTTGTAAATTGACCTGTGCTTTCATTGTTTGCAAAACTTTCGGCTACGTCAAATCCACGTTCTTGTTGATACGTGTAGCCTTCTTGTGCTCGCTTGGTTGCTTGTGCTTGTGAGTCAATAACTACTTTTTGCGCTTCTGTTTGAGCATAAATAATGTCTGTTTGTTGTTTTATTTTAGCTTCGGCTATATCGGCGTATTGACGGAAGTGTAAAGACTTAAATCTTTCATATTGAGCGTCGCCATCTGGTTTTACAATAGTCGTAACGAAAAATCTTTCAAGAGCTACGCCATAATCTTCAAAATCGGGGCAAAGCATTTCATTTAATTTTGTAGAAAGTTCTTGCAACTTTTCATCGATTTCAAAAATATTGATTTTTTGAGCTTTTATAGTTTGTGCAAGATAACTTTTTACTTTCGTCATCAAGAAAGCGCGGAAATATTGAACGAGTTTTGCCTGTGACAAATTGTCTTCAGTACCTACGAGTTTCAATAAAAGCTTTCTTGAATCGTCCGCTCGGAGAGCCATTTCACCACTTGCACCGATAGAAATTGGAAAACCATAGGTAGGCTCAATATATTGCACTTTGCTGTCCGTTCCCCATTTGATTGCCATCTGTTCTGTTTTGTTGATAAAATAAACTTCGCAATGAAATGGTGTTTTGTCGCCAGTTGCTCGGTTCAATATTTTACCGAGTTTTGGGATATTTTGTGTTTCTAGCGTATAGCGACCTGCTCCAAACAAATCTAATGCCTGTCCATTCATCATAAAAATCGCTTCCTGCGATTCGTGCACGATTAACTGCGTTAGCGAATTAAAGTCTTCGCAGGGGTGTTTCCATATAAAAGTGGAATTGTCGCCTTCATATTTTATGATTTCAGCTATTTTATCCATATGTGCCTCCTATATATTAAAAAAATTAACCATGCAAACTCAAAACGTTATTTTTAGTTAAAAAATAACTATATTAAAATTATTGTATAGTATTTTACACTATATGTCAATGCTTTGAGTTAAAAATGTTATAATGTTTAAAATAGATAGGTGGTGAAAAGATGAATATCGGTGATAAAATAAAAAATGCACGTGAAGATATGGATTTATCACAAAGAGAAATGGCTACTATGATTCCTATGAATCAGTCCAATTATTCCAAAATTGAGAGGAATTTGCAAGAGCCAAGCATAGAGCAGTTGCGTAGGATTTGCCAAATACTTCATCTCGACCCTAGATATCTTCTTGAGATTGACGATAGCGTTTCATTGACAGCAGAGGATATCAGACTTCTAAATGATACCAAGGTTTTTATCAGACAACATAGACTATAATTACAAAAAGCACTACGTCTTGACAGGGAGTAGTGCTTTTTTAGTGGAGATTTGCTTGCTTTTACGTATTTTTACTATTTTGCAATAGATAAAAAAAACTTTTGCTTACCAAAAGTTCTTTTTGTTGGTGCGGTCACCGGGACTTGAACCCGGATGGTCGCCCATACGCCCCTCAAACGTACGCGTCTGCCAATTCCGCCATGACCGCAAAATCTATTGCCTAGATATAATAGAATATAAATAAAAAAATGTCAACCATTTTGGACAAAATATAAAAAACAATTTGAAACGATTGACATAGTATACCAAAAATATTAAAATAACTGTGATTTGCGGACGTGGCGAAACTGGCAGACGCGCTAGATTCAGGTTCTAGTGGGAAACCGTGCAGGTTCAAATCCTGTCGTCCGCACCACATAAAAACTAGCAGTCCATCTCGGACTGCTAGTTTTTATATAGTAGACAAGTATTTTGAGGGATTTGAACAGGTGGGAAGTCGACAGACCGATATCTCCAGTGGAGATGTCGCCACCTCGGCGTGTCGAGGAGATGCACAGTATCGACGACGAGCAAATCCTGTCGTCCGCACCACATAAAAACTAGCAGTCCATCTCGGACTGCTAGTTTTCATATAGTAGACAAGTATGTTGAGGGATATTTTCAATTTAGTATCGCTATGGCTATATTTAGATATCCAGCAAATGTCACCCACGCCAGATAGGGTAGTTGTAGCCAGGAGGCAGTTTTGTTGATTTTTAGGTATTTGAGCATAGTGATTAGTACGCATAGCCATAGAGCCACTAGTATCGCTAGTGATATCCAAAATGCCTGCATATTAAAGAAAAATATACTCCAAGCGAAATTAAGCACTAGGCTGATTGCATAGACAAATAACGCGTCGTCTTTATTAGGCGAAGTGCTAGTGAATATCATAGCGCTACTCACACCCATTAGTATATATAGGATAGTCCACACTACTGGAAATAGCCACCCAGGAGGAGCGAGAGGAGGAGAGACGATAGTCTCATATATGTCCATATTTGGGGCAGTTATGAGTGCAGACACTCCACCCACCCCTAGTGCTATCAGTATAGATATTATATAAGGAAGGTATTTCTTCATATACATAGTATATGTTGATATTTACTTATTATGACAGATTTATCTCTTCACTTGCAAAAAAAATACCACTCTACGAGTGGTATTCTTTTTTTTATTTTAGGCTTTCTATCTCTTGCTTGGAGTATTCTTGCCATTTCTTTTGTAGGTCCTCCCACACGCTAGTTGGTATATCTGGAGTACCTAGGTGGTGAGTAGGCCATAGCATATCTCCAGCCACTTTCGCATCTGTGCAAGAGGTATCCTTGCTATGTGGCTACAACGACGCATTGTATTTTTCTAAGCAGTTCAAAGCCTCCAAAGGCATGAATCCTACCAAGTATATCAAGAGTATTTGATAGATATGATATATATAGATAACCACCGACTAGTCGGTGGTTATTTTTTATTTTTTATTCAACTTTTTTTCAAGTAGAGCCACTAGATAGTACATTAGTCCTGCTAGTAAGCATAGTACGACGGTGCTAGCCATCACTAGGTCCAACTTAAATATTTGTCCTCCGTACACGATTAGATACCCTAGACCTGCTTTTGACACTAGGTATTCTCCCATTATCGAGCCTACCCAACTAAGTCCTACGTTTATCTTGAGAGTAGCGAGCAAAGTACCTACGTTGGCAGGCAATATCAGTTTTGTGAGCACTTGCAATTTGTTTGCGCCTAGAGTTTTCATTAGCAATATTTTGTCTTTGTCTACCTCTACGAAACCGTTTAGCATATTTATAGTAGTGATTATTATGCATATTAGCACGGCCATAGTGATTATTGCTTTTGTGCCTGCTCCTGCCCATATTATTATGATAGGACCGAGAGCTACTTTTGGCAACGAATTGAGTATAACTAGGTACGGCTCAAATATTCTTCGCAAGTTTTCGCACCACCATAGACCTATTGCTACTAGAGTACCCACGGCTGTGGCTATCAAAAATCCTGCCACCGTCTCATACAGAGTGACGCCTACGTGCAATAGCAGATTTGAGTCTGTCCACAACGTGAAGAGAGTGGATATTATCCTAGATGGACTGCTAAATATAAAAGCATCTATCACACCCGTTAGTGCCATTAACTCCCATGAGAGCAATAGCACTATCAATACTCCCCATTGAGATATAATTATCCATATTTTCTTTTTGCGTATATTATTTAGGTATTTTTCGTGTTCGAGTGAGTATTTCATAGTTTTATATCCAACTCCTTCCATATTTTATCAAAAGTTATAGCAAAATCAGGAGATTTTCTCCTCACTAGAGGCTCGCCTTCTATGAGTATATGATGAATATACTTGACCGTCGCAGGTCTATGAGAGAGTACTACTACACGGTCGCAGAGGCTTATAGCCTCTGATATATCGTGAGTGACTAGTATAGCAGTTTTTTTCTCTTGCTTGATTATACGGTGTACGTCGTCGCATACCGATAGTCTAGTCACGTAATCTAGAGCCGAAAATGGTTCGTCGAGTAGCAGTATGCTTGGCTTGAGAGCCAGAGTTCGTATGAGTGCTACACGTTGACGCATACCACCAGATAGTTGGTGTGGATAAGAGTTCCTAAACTCCTTCAATCCATATTTATTTAACAAATCGGCTACGTAGTCAAGCGAATCGTTAGATATACGCCCTTGTATCTCTAGTCCGAGCAATATGTTTTTATATATGGTACGCCAGTCTAGCAGATGATCTTTTTGTAGCATATATCCACACTTTAGCGAATTGGTATCCCCACCCTCTAGTAGTATGCTACCACTAGAAGGGGAGAGGATACCTGCTATTAGAGACAATATAGTAGTCTTACCACACCCACTAGGTCCTACGATACCTACAAATTCACCTTCTTCAACCTCAAGGTTGAGATGGCTCAAAGCGTCAGTTTCTCCTTGAAGAGTATGATACGTTAGACAGACGTCGTTTAGGGTGAGTACTTTTTTCATAATTAGCCTAGTAGATTTAGAGCAAACGAGTTGTCTACTATATGAGAATAACTAGCACGTTTTGTCATTACGCCAGCATCTATTATGACGTCTTGTAGGTGTTCAAAATCCTCTTCTTTCATATAAGGATTCGTCATATAAGCATTGATATTCTTGTAGTTTTGTATGGCGTCAGATAGCATCTCTACCGAGGTGTCAGCAAATTGATTTTTGATAGCATTAGCGACTACCACGGCATTGTTTTGCCATAGGAAATCCATACCTTTTTGTATGGCAGAGAGGAAGTTTTGGACTTTTTGAGAATTAGCATTTAGATAACTCTTGGTTGCCATAAAACAAGTAAATGGCATATCCCCACTTTCTTCGCCGACGGAGGCTATTATATAGCCTTTACCTTGCGCCTGGAAGTTGCTTGCTGCAGGCTCAAACATAGTGCAAAAGTCTCCCGTGCCACCCTCAAATGCAGCAGTTATTAGGTCGTATTTTACGTCGTAGTTGATAGTGACGTTTGACTTATCTATGAGGTTATTTTTCTTTAGAGCATACTCTAGCGCCATAGCGGGAGAGCCACCCTTTCTGCCACCTATGATTTCTTTGTTTTCTAGCATAGACCAACTAAAATTTTCTATAGGCTCTCTACCTACCAAGAACGAACCGTCTTTGCGAGTTAGTTGACCAAATATAATAGCATAGTCTTGCCTACCTTCGTTGTATACGTACACACTAGTCTCTGGGCCCATCAGACCTATATCTGCGCCACCCGAGATAAGTGCAGTCATAGAGGCGTCCGAGCCACCTCCGTTAGTCAATTCTATCTCTATGCCTACCTCTTCAAAATAGCCGTTTTCTATCGCTATATAAAATGGTGCGTAAAATACCGAATGAGTCACTTCGTTTACTCTCACCAGGTTGTCACGAGGAGTGCAAGCACCCACTAGCATTGTGCTAAATGTGAGTGCTATTAGAGATATACAAGATATGATTTTTTTCATAATACCTCCCAAAAAAATTATTCAATTACTATATACTATTCGGTTGTTTTTGCGAGTGTTCTTTTGGAGTGAGTAGAGCCACATAGGGTGACGTTTGCCAAAAATTAGTACAAGTATTTTAATTTTTTTGCAAAAAACCTATCAAAAATGCTTGTTTATCCCCTCAAAATGTTTGCCAATATTTTAGCGTTATGCTATAATAACCGCAGTTAAATGACACACTCATAGTCGATATGGTCTCCGACTGTTGCCGAAGATATCGGTTTAGGGAGATTTTAGGCGTGAGGAAGATATAAACAGGAGGTAATTATTATGTCAGTCATTTCGATGAAACAACTTTTAGAAGCAGGTGTTCACTTTGGACACCAGACCAAGAGATGGAACCCTAAGATGGGCAAGTACATCTACGCAGCACGTAACGATATTCACATCATTGACCTACAGATGTCTGTAGACAAGATTGAAGAGGCTTACGCTTTCGTTAAGAGTGTAGCAGCAGCAGGCAAGGACATCTTGTTCGTAGGAACTAAGAAACAAGCCCAAGACGCTATCAAGTCTGAGGCAGAGAGATGTGGTATGTTCTATATGAACCAAAGATGGCTAGGTGGTACTCTCACCAACTTCAAGACTATCCGTACCCGTATCGATCGTCTCAACAAGATCAACGCTATGGAAGAGAGTGGTGAGTTCGAACTCCTCCCTAAGAAAGAGGTTATCAATCTCAAGGCAGAGAGAGAAGAACTAGAGAAGAACCTAGGCGGTATCAAGAATATGAAGGGACTACCTGGTGCTATGTTCGTAGTAGACCTCAAGAAAGAGGAGATCGCTATCAAAGAGGCACACATCCTAGGTATACCTGTAGTAGGTATCGTAGATACCAACTGCGATCCAGACCAAGTAGATTACGTTATCCCTGGTAACGACGACGCTATCAGAGCAGTAGCCCTCATAGCAGGAGTTATCGCAGATGCAGTTATCGAAGCAAATCAAGGTGAGCAACTAGCACCAGCAGTAGTAGAAGAGGCTAGTGCAGAGTCTATGGCAGAGTTGGTAGAGACCCTAGAGGCTAAGCCTGTAGAGGAGACTCCAGTAGAGGAGAAGAAACCTGCTCGCAAGCCACGTGCCAAGAAGGTAGCAGAGCCAGTCGAAGCACCAACCGAGGCTTAATTGACTATTTAGGAGGATTAGATTATGGCATTTACAGCACAAGACGTTATGACTTTGAGAGACCGTACCGGTGTAGGAGTTATGGATTGCAAGAAGGCTCTTATCGAGGCTGACGGCAATATGGACAAGGCTATCGAGATACTTCGTGAGAAGGGCAAAGCCACAGCCGCCAAGAAAGAAGGACGTATCGCATCCCAAGGTATAGTAGATTCTTACATCCACATGGGTGGCAAGATCGGTGTATTGCTAGAGGTTAACTGTGAGACCGACTTCGTTGCTAAGTCACCACAATTCAAGGAGTTCGTTCACAACGTAGCTATGCACATAGCAGCAGCCAATCCTCAATACATCACCGACGCAGAAGTTCCTGCCGACGTAGTAGAGAAGGAGAAAGAGATTACTCGTGCACAGATAGCCAATGACGAGAAGATGGCTAATAAGCCTGCTCAAATTATCGAGAAGATGGTAGAGGGCAAGATAGCCAAGTTCTTCAAAGACGTTTGCCTAATGGATCAAATGTACGTTAGAGATCCATCCAAGTCTATCAGAGACTTGCTTACCGAGTCTATAGCAACTATCGGTGAAAAAATCTCTATCAGAAGATTTGTTCGTTACGAGATGGGCGAGGGCCTTGCTAAGAGAGAAGACAACTTTGCAGATGAGGTTATGGCTCAAGTTAACAAACTACAAAAATAACGCAAATTTTTGAGGGAGCACCACGTGTTCCCTCATTTTTATAAAAAGTATACGGAGGCGAAGTATGTACAAGAGAATATTGCTAAAACTTAGTGGAGAAGCTCTTAGTGGACCAAAAGGATTTGGACTAGACAACGAGACTATTAGTGCAGTAGTTGACCAAATTACCGACGTAGTCAAACTAGGAGTCGAGGTAGGTATCATCATAGGTGCAGGCAACTTCTGGAGAGGTAGACAAGGTACTGATATGGACAGAACGACTGCCGACCATATGGGTATGCTAGCGACTGTTATCAACTCCCTTGCTATGCAAGACGCATTGGAGAGTCGAGGTATAGCGGTGAGAGTACAGAGTGCATTGACTATCACTAGAGTAGCCGAGCCATACATACTACGCAAGGCTTTGAGACATTTTGAGAAGGGTAGAGTAGTTATATTTGCCGCTGGCACAGGCAATCCTTTCTTCTCCACCGATACAGCTGCAGCCTTGAGAGCCGCAGAGATAAATGCAGACGCTATCTTGCTAGCCAAAAACGTAGACGGTATCTATGATAGCGATCCCAAACTCAATCCTGATGCCAAGAAATTTGACGAGATATCTTATATCGAGGTAATCAACCGTGGACTAAACGCTATGGATGCTACAGCCATTACCTTGTGCAAAGAAAATGGTATACCTATCATAGCCTTTGGACTCAAAGAGGACCACTCTATCATGAGAGCAGTTCAAGGTGAGAAAATAGGAACTCTCATCAATTAGTAGAAATTTATCGACAAATAGACAAAATTATGTTAAAATAACATAATCTACAAAAAGCAAAACATCATATAGGAGAAATTATGCAGACAGAAAGTATGGAAATTTTGGAGTTGTTTGACAACTTCGATACGAAATGCAACAACACTATCAATGCACTCAAGAGTGAGTTAGCAGGTATCAGAGCTGGTAGAGCCAACCCACACGTCCTAGACAAGGTAATGGTAGACTACTGGGGAGCACCTACTCCACTCAACCAAATGGCAAACGTATCCGTGAGTGAAGGACGTATACTAGTCGTATCAGTCTACGATATGAGCGCTATTAAGTCTGTTGAGAAGGCTATACTAGCAGCCAACATAGGACTCACCCCCAACAATGACGGCAAGGTAATCAGACTAATATTCCCAGAGATTACTGAGGAGAGACGTCGTGATATAGTCAAGCAAGTCAAGAAACTCGGTGAGGATAGCAAAGTTTCTTTGCGTAATCACAGAAGAGAGGCGTTGGATACTGCCAAGAAACTCAAGAAAGACAACGTAATTACCGAGGATGATTTGAGCACTATAGAGAAGGATATAGACAAGGATCTAGCCAAGTTTACCGACACCGTAGATAGTGTTATCAAGGCCAAAGAGCAAGACGTAATGAGTGTCTAATGCAGATACCCAATCACATAGCCTTTATTATGGACGGCAACGGCCGTTGGGCAACCTCTAGACTTCTCCCACGCAACGCGGGACATAGCGAAGGAGTCAAAGCACTCAAGAGAGTCATCAATGGTTGTATGAAGTACGGCGTGAAGGTTATATCCCTTTACGCTTTTTCTTCAGAAAACTGGAAACGCCCAGAGAAAGAAGTCAAGGAGTTGTTTAGGTTGCTCAAGACCTTTTTCACTAGAGATTTATTACACTTGTGTAATAAACCTTTTAGAGTGAATTATATGGGTGACATAGATGCATTACCCTCCGACGTGAAAGAAGGTATGATTAAGTGTATGCGAGATACTGCCGACGTCGAAGAATACGTGGTCAATATAGGTATCAATTATGGTGGTAGAGACGAGATATGTCGAGCCGTCAACAAGATGATATCAGCAGGCATTGATCACGTAGATGAGCAGACACTATCTAGTTATCTAGACACAGCAGGATTGCCAGATCCAGACGTCATAGTGCGTACTGCTGGAGAGATGAGAGTTAGCAACTTTATGTTGTACCAATTAGCGTATTCCGAATTTATATTCTTGGACAAATATTGGCCAGATATGAAGGAAGATGACGTCAATACTATCATAGAAGAGTACAATACTCGTCATAGAAAATTTGGAGCATTATAATGTTTAAGAGAATTATCACAGGTATAGCCATTGCGATTATATTGATAGGCACGTGCTTGTTGGCTATCGCTATCCAATCTAGACTTCCTCTAGAGATATTTATGGCACTCATCATAGGAGTATCTATGTACGAGGTAGCCAAATGTATATCTCGAGCAGGCACACCCGTCACCATTTGGGCATTGATTTTTACCTACTTTGCCATACTTATAGGGTGGTTTTTTAGTGGTGTCACAGGTTGTATATTTGCGATTATATTCTCTATCGTATTAGAACTTGCATATTTTACGTTTAAGGCAGACGTAGTTATACTCGAGGTGTTAAATACGTTATTCGTTATGATGTATCCCACTTTGTTGCTAGTGTGTGGATTGCACTTAGTACATATAGGCGAGGTGAGAGCATTAGCATCTTTGCTACTGATATCTATGCTTACAGACACTTTTGCATACTTCGTAGGCGTTAGCCTCAAAGGTCCAAAACTATGTCCCACCATATCCCCCAAGAAGACTATATCAGGTTTCGTAGGAGGTCTAGTAGGAGGAGTAGTAGGTGCGTATTTATCTACTTACGTACTAGATTTGCTACCTATTACCTATGTGCTTATAGGAGACGTGACGGACGTAGGTATGCATATATTCGTTATTCTATGTGGTCTAGTAGGTGCAGTACTTGACACGGTAGGTGATTTGGTCGCTAGCCGTATCAAGAGAATATACGGAGTCAAAGATTTCGGACATATACTACCAGGGCATGGTGGTATAATGGACAGAATAGACGGTATGATGTTCGTCATACCTCTAGTACTAGTTATGTATTTGGTGATACTATGATGAATATAGCCATACTAGGTTCTACAGGATCGATAGGTACGCAGACGCTAAATATATGCCGTCGCTACCCAGATTTGTACAAAGTGGTAGCCCTCAGCACCTACCGTTCTGTAGACTTGCTCACTACTCAAATAGCCGAATTTAATGTCCCTGCGGTAGCCGTCACAGGTATCGAAGGGACAAATTTGTCTAATTGTACCGTTTATAGTACCAATATTGATATCGCTAGAGAGGTAGATTATGATATACTAGTGGTAGCATTGACGGGTATACACGGCTTGATGCCTACTATTGAGGCTATCAAGAGAGGCAAGAGGGTAGCCCTAGCCAACAAGGAGACTTTGGTATCCGGTGGCAAATTAGTCAAAGAGGCTTTGGCGCTAAATCCTACTGCCTCATTGTTGCCATTAGATAGCGAACACTCTGCTATATGGCAAAGCATATCTCAAAATGACGTGCGAGATATATCTAGACTTATACTCACGGCTAGTGGAGGACCTTTTAGAGAATACACTCTAGATCAACTAGCCCAAGTGACACTTGAGGATAGCCTCAAGCATCCAAACTGGAATATGGGTGCTAAGATTACCGTAGACTGTTCTACTCTTATGAACAAGGGATTGGAGTTAATGGAGGCTATGTGGCTATTTGATATGACGGAGGATAAGATAGATATCGTCATACACCCTGAGAGTATAATTCACTCAATGGTAGCATACAATGATGGTGCAGTCATAGCACAAATGGCTAATCCTAGTATGGAATTGCCTATACAATACGCGCTCACTTATCCTAGGAGAGAATACGCAGGTCTAAAATCTTTAGATTTTAGCGAGATAGGTTCTCTACACTTTTTCAAGCCAGATTACGACAGATTTCCTTGTCTGCGCCTAGCTAGAGACGTGGCTAGAGAGGGAGGTATATTGCCTGCTGTACTCAATAGCGCCAACACTACTGCAGTAGGGCTATATCTAGAGAAAAAGATAGGATATTTGGATATATACCGTATAGTATTGGACGTTGTGGAGCATTATCATAACGTACAAGATTATACCTTGACACAAGTTTTAGAGGTTGATAGCCAAGTGTCTATGCAGATACTAGCCGACTTCAATTAGGAGTAATATGAATTTTGCCCACATGACTTTAGCGACGACAGGAGTATTAGATACTGTGCTCGGGATAGCAGTAGCGATTATTGCTTTGCTATTTATGGTCGTCATACACGAATTTGGACATTTTATCGTAGGTAGATTATTCGGATTCAAGATTAACGAATTTGCTATAGGATTTGGACCTAGTATTTTTAAGAAAAATATGAAATCCGGCACGGTATTCTCTCTGAGACCTATCCCCCTAGGTGGATTTTGTGCGTTTGAAGGAGAGGATGATGATAGTGCCAATCCTGATGCTTTTAATAATAAAAAACCTTGGCAGAGACTATTAGTTTTATTTGCAGGTGCATTTTTCAATTTTATGAGTGCTATACTTATTATCTCGTTGACTTTTACTTTTTACGGAGACCGTATGCTGGTAGTCACCGAGCAGTCTATGGAGCAAGGCGCTGGAGAGGTAGGCTTTGAATTAGGCGACGTCATCTACGCAGTAGATGGAGTGCAACTTAGTTTTGTGCAACCTGCCCCTGCAGTTAGGCAAGGTCAAGAGGAGAGGACGTATAGCGTCCTTCGTGACGGAGAGAGATTTGATATAGTTCGCACTCTGCCATCTCAGGATAATTCTACAGGGGAGTCTAGTGGATTTTATCTATATTACGAGCCTGTTAGATTATCATTTTTCGAATCTTTTGGTAGAGGATTTGGCACTTGTTTTAGATTAGTAGGGTTGATACTAGAGAGTGTAGGTGGACTGTTTACCAAAGACACCTCTATAGAGGATATGGGAGGTCCTGTCACAGTCATCACTATGATGGGCGAGAGCCTCAGTAGTGGTATAGGTACTTTTATGTATATAGTGTGCCTGATATCAGCCAACTTGGCAGTTATGAATTTGCTACCATTACCAGCGCTAGACGGTTCTCGTATGGTATTCGTCACGATAGAGTGGCTGAGGGGCAAGCCTGTCAATCGCAAAGTTGAGGGTATTATACATTTTGCAGGATTAGTGCTACTATTTGCATTTGCGATATTAGTAGATTTGATTAAAGTTATTTGAGTGGAGGAGATATGACTCGTAGGATTAAAGTTGGGGATATATATATCGGTGGAGGTGCGCCTATCTCTATCCAATCTATGACCAATACCCCTACTCACGACGTACGCGCTACCGTTGAGCAAATCAATGCATTAGCCGAGGCTGGATGCGATATCGTTAGGTTTGCCGTCAACAATTCTCAATCTGCCTCTGCTGTGAGAGATATAGTGGATAGAGTAGATATCCCTACGGTTGCAGATATCCATTTTGACTACAAATTAGCCATTACCGCTATGGAAAACGGTATATCCAAGGTGCGTATAAATCCAGGTAATATAGGTGATGAGAGTAGAGTAAAGGCAGTAATAGATTGCGCCAAGATGCACTCCGTACCTATCCGTATCGGTGTGAATAGTGGATCTATTGACAAGGATATATCTGCCCAGTATGGCAATAGTGCCGAGGCATTGGTGAATAGCGCCCTTCGACACGTGGAGATACTAGAGAGATACGGATTTTATGACGTAGTCATATCAGTCAAAGCGTCCGATACCAAGCGTACCATAGAGGCAAATAGAATACTAGCCAAGCGTTGCGATTATCCTCTACATATAGGTGTCACAGAGGCAGGTTTAGGGGAAGACTCCCTTGTCAAGAGTTCAGTCGCATTAGGCTCGCTGATAGTAGATGGTATAGGAGACACTATGAGAGTGTCTATGACTGGAGATCCTATCCAAGAGATATATTCTGCACGACAGATATTGAGAGCCTGTGGAGTAGACAAGCAGTACGTAGAGATAGTCTCGTGTCCTACCTGTGCTCGCACGGAGATAAATTGTGAGCAGATAGTAGCCCGTCTCAAGGAGAGATATGCTACTGTTCGCAAGCCACTCAAAGTAGCAGTTATGGGCTGTGTGGTCAATGGTATAGGAGAGGGCAAAGATAGCGATATAGGTTGTGCTGGAGGCAAGGACAAGTCTGCTATATTTGCAGGTGGAGAGATAATTGCCACCGTAGATAACGAGAATTTGTACGATACGTTAGTCAAGATGATAGATGAGAGGTTGAGCGACAAATGAGCGAACAATTTATTCAAAAACTCAATTCGATTAGTGGAGATAAGTACACTTATCTCAAACTAGAGGGGTTGGATATATATAGATATGAGAAGAAGGCGAAGTACACCTTTCTCATCAAGGCAGAGATATACGACCAAGTATACTCTGATGAGTATATGTCCGCTTTGAGCGACTACGTTCAACAATTGACACCATACTTCAAAGTCGAGATAGTCCTCAAGAAATCTCACGCCGACGTTGAGGTAGTACTAGATAAGATATACGACTTCATACGTAATAAATACATATCTATCGCAGGAGAACTCAAGAAAAGTAGCGTTAGCGTGGAGAAAAAGGACGAATTTGTAGTGACTATCAATATTTCTTCGCAAATGAAGACGTACCTAGAGTCCAAAGAGTTCGAACAAGACTTACTAAATATGCTATATCGCAGTTATTGTGATGAAGAATTTAGTATCAAGATGAATTACCTCGATCAAGACGACATAGACACCACTGTACTTGCTCCTGACGACGAGGAGATATATATCCCCAAGGTGATATCTATCTCAAACGTCAAAAAGCATATAGGTAGAGAAGTTAATCGTTCTCCACAGTATATATCTAGTTGTGATAGAGAGCAAGACAATATGGTGCTTTGTGGTACGCTAGGGGCTATCAAACAATTTACTTCCAAGAAAAATGATAAAGTTTACTTTGTCTTTATGATTACAGATCCTACAGCGTCTATATCGTGTATGTACTTCCCCAAGAAGGATGAGCAGATAGTAGCGTTCCAAGCATTGAGAGAAGGACAAGATATAGTATGCGAAGGTAGTCTCAAAGAGGATTTGAGGACAGGTGGATTTAAGTATTTTACAAATTCTATTAGCCTATGCAATATAGATAAGTCTAGTACAGAGACCAAGTTTAAGCCTACCCCCAAGTCTTATCGTGCGATTACTCCAGAGCCATACATGGAGATTAGCCAAGACAACTTTTTGGAGAGTCAAGATATCCCTTACGTGATGTATGGCAAGACCTACGTTGTATTTGACCTAGAGACTACTGGACTAGATACTGCCACCTGCGAAATAATCGATATAGCGGGAATTAAGATAGTAGACGGCGTCATCAAGGAGACTTTTTCATCATTTGTCTATCCATCCAAATGCGTGGTCAAATATCCCGACGGTAGCGAAAGGGTTAGCCTACCCGAAGAGATTACCAATTTGACGGGTATCAAGGGCGAAGACCTAGATGATGCTCCACTAGTAGAGGTGGTTATGGCGGACTTTTACAAGTTCACTAGGGGCGCTGTCATACTGGGACACAATGCTTTTTCATACGATTTGCCTATACTCAAGAGGGTAGGCAAGACGGCTCAATACAACTTTGACAACGAGGCTATGGATACCATAGAGATGGCTAAGAAATACATACCAGGACTACCCAAATACAATCTAGGAGCATTGTGTAGCCACCTAGATATACCTCTAGTCAATGCGCACAGAGCGTATGCAGATGCTATGGCAACAGCCAAATTATTCAAAAAACTGGCACAATATCTCTAAAAACTTGTTAAAATCGCTTGATATTATGATATATATGTGCTACAATACTTATACAATAAGTATGGACTATACGGAGTGAGTTGACAGACTCACTCCTACTTTTTATCAAAAATGTCGGAGGCATTATGAATTTAGAGGAGATTAGCGCCGTTCTCACACCTATTGTAGAGGGATTAGGATACGAGATAGTAGATATCGACTACAAGCGTAGAGACGGAGATATGACTTTGAGATTGTATATTTGGTGTCGAGCAGGTGTTACTCTAGACGATTGTGAGAAGGTACACCGTGCGATAGATCCAGTTATAGACGAACTTGATCCTTCAAATGGAGAATCGTACGTATTACAAGTATCATCACCAGGGCTAGATAGACCTATCGTTACGGATAGAGATTACGAGAGGGCTATGGACACCGAGATAGAGGTATTACTAAATGCACTTGTCGAACGAAAGAAAAAGTGGGCAGGCAAATTGATAAGTTTTGATAGTGAAAATATTACCTTAATGGTAAATAATAAAAAGATAATTATAAATAGGGCATTGATTAAGGTATGTCAGCCTTACATCAAATTCTAGGAGGAAACTATGGCAAAGGTTAAGAAGGATAAGAAGAATTCACCAAATTACGCAGAATTTTTTGACGCACTCGAAGAGTTGGAAAAAGACGGTACTATCGACGTCGCTATGTTGATAGATGCGTTGGAGTCGGGACTAGAGTCCGCTTACAAGAAAGAGTACGGTGAGACCAGAGGTGTCAAGGTCAAACTAGACCCTATCACCAAGACCGTCACCGTCACGGCATATAGAGAAGTAGTCGAAGAACTCACCGATCCAGACAAGCAGATCACAGTCGAAGAACTCAAAGAGATATGCGAGGATGAGGGTAGAGAGTACAACTACAATATAGGAGACGTCATTACTGAGGATATCACTCCCAATTCATTTACTCGTATAGCAGCCCAAACTGCCAAGCAGGTGGTTATGCAACGTATCACCGAGGCTCGCCGTAGCCATGTTCTCAACGAGATGAGTGACCGTGAGGGTGAGATAATGAACGCTATCGTTCGCCGTATAGACAATGGCAACGTATATACCGAGATGGTACAGACTCAAATGGAAGGTATCATGATGCCATCTGACCAAGTCAGAGGAGAGAGATACAACCTAGGAGACCAGATCAAGGTATTTGTCAAGAAACTACGTACTACTGCCAAGGGTGCGCAAGTAGTGATATCTCGTAGTTCTACTGGTTTTGTTCGCAAACTATTCGAACTAGAAGTCCCAGAGATTAGAGAAGGTGTAGTAGTTATCAAGGGAATAGTCAGAGAGGCAGGATATCGTACCAAGATAGCAGTATATAGCGAAGATCCTAGCATAGATCCAGTAGGAGCATGTATAGGTGCTAGAGGTGTCAGAGTCAATGCTATTGTAGCCGAACTAGGTGGAGAGAAGATAGACGTAGTAGAGTGGTGTGAGGATTCTCTAGAATATATCGCTAGATCATTAAGCCCAGCCAAGGTACTCATGGTACAAGTCAATGATGACGAGAAATCAGCCAAGGTTATCGTACCTGACGACAAACTCTCCCTCGCTATCGGCAAAGAGGGACAAAATGCTAGACTTGCAGCCAGACTTACTGGTTGGAAGATAGACGTTAAGCCATATTCAACCATAGCGGAGATATCCGACGAGATATAAGAGGCAACGTATGGAACAAATCAAGGACAAAAAAGTACCTATGCGTATGTGCGTTAGTTGTAGACAAATGATGCCAAAATCATCATTACTACGCATAGTACATACTCCAGAGGGAGACCTCAAGATAGACTTTAAGGGCAAGCAAAACGGCAGAGGTGCATACATCTGCGATAGTGAAGCGTGTGTCAACAAGGCTATCAAAGGTCGTATCTTCAATAGGGTATTTGGAGTAGAAGTATCGCAGGAGATATATGATTATATCAAAGACGAATATTCAAACAATAGACGCTAAAATATCAGCATATATAGGATTTGCCGTGCGTAGCAACAAGGTCGTGTACGGAGTGGACAATTTGACTGTTTACAAGAAGAAGATACCACTTATCCTAGTGTCATCATCATTAGCAGACTCTTCATTAGCCAAGGCTAGAGAGGTAGCTACTTTCAAAGGTTGTGCTATTTATCAACTAGAAGATGGTTTGTTAGAGGGATACACACATCGACAAGGAGTCAAGGCAATAGCGATACTAGATACTAGTCTAGCAGGAGCGATTAGCGACTGCATAAGTTCATTATAGGCGGTGAGACAATGAGTGAAAATAAAAACGTATTAGAGAGCATCAAGAGTACTGATAGATTTAGAGAAGATTTCAAGGATATATCCAAGGTTATATCTGACAATCGCCGTACACTATCAGACGTTAGAAAAACTATCGACAGCAAGAGAAGGGCGCTACTAGATGCTCAAGCCAGACAAATAGAAGAGGCTCAAATTCAGGTAGAGGCTGTTGAGGTCAAAGAGCCAGAGGTAGTATCTACCACAGTAGAGCCTACCGTAGAGGTGATAGAGACTGCTACTCCTAGCGTCGCAGAAGATGCCAAGGTAGAAGTCAAGACTGAGGTCAAGGTAGAAGAAGTATCCAAGCCAGAGACCAAGCCAGAGCCTAAGCCTAAGAAGACTGCAGAGCAGATTAGACAAGAGAGACTTAGAGACATTGCTGCTCAAGCAGGTAGAACTTCTCAAACAGGCGAATATGCAAATATGCCTGGTAGCAGAGTATATATCCCACAGGATAGACCTACTCGTACTTATCAACCTAGAGACAACGATCGTAGACCTACCGATCGCAAGCCTACTGATCGCAAGCCATATTCTCAAGACGGCAAGCAACCAGAGAGAAAGCCGTTTGGAGATCGCAAACCTACCGACCGTAAACCTATAGGTATAGGCGCAGGAGTAGGTAGTGCAGATATGCGTCCTCTACCAAATACGAATACGCGCAACGATCGTATCAATAGCAGACAAAAGGACAAACCTCAAGATACCGAGAGGACTGGCAAGGGTATGAATAAGCGTACGCTTATTCGCAAAGGATACGTCAATGACAATATGTATCTAGATGATGAAGGTGGTATGACCTCTCGTAGATACAAGGCTGTCAAGAGCAAGTCCAAGCAAAACGACTTTCATCCTGCTCCTGTCGTCATAGAGAAGGCTGTGATTACCACCGAAAATATTACAGTCAAGTTGCTCAGCGAGAAGATAGGTAAGACTGCTACCGAGATTATCAAGACTTTGTTCAATCTAGGTATAGTGACTAATATCAACGGCACTATAGATTTTGATACTGCATCACTAGTATCATCCGAATTCGGAGTAGAACTAGAGCAAAAATTGGAGAAGACCTACGAAGAGGTTCTAGTAGAGATGCACGACGAAGACGTACTAGAAGAAGGATACGTCACACGTCCTCCTATCGTCACCATAATGGGACACGTTGACCACGGTAAGACTTCTATACTAGACTATATTCGTAAGGCTAGCGTTGCTAGTGGCGAGGCAGGTGGTATTACCCAGCACATAGGTGCGTATACTGCTAGACTCAATGGACAAGAGATTACCTTCTTAGATACCCCAGGACACGAAGCGTTTACCTCTATGCGTATGAGAGGAGCGCAAGTGACTGATATCGCTATACTAGTAGTAGCAGCAGATGACGGCATCATGCCACAGACTATCGAGGCTATCAACCATGCCAAAGCAGCAGGAGTGCCTATTATCGTCGCTATCAACAAGATGGATAAGTTGGAGGCAGACCCACAGAGAATTATGCAACAACTCACCGAGTATGAGATATTGCCAGAGGAGTGGGGTGGAGATACTATGGTCGTACCTGTATCAGCCAAGACTGGTATGGGCATAGATTTGCTACTAGAGAGTATACTTACTCTAGCCGAAGTCAACGAACTAAAAGGCAATCCAAATCGTTCTGCTAGAGGATATATCATAGAGGCTAGACTAGACAAGGGTAGAGGCCCTGTGGCTACGGTTCTAGTACAAAATGGTACTCTCAAAGTAGGAGATTTCTTAGTAGCAGGTACAGCATTTGGTAAAGTCAGAGCAATGACTGACGAAAATGGCAAGATAGTCAAGAGTGCAGGACCATCAAAACCTGTACAAGTACAAGGATTTACCGAAGTACCTAATGCTGGTGATCAAATGATGGTTGTTGAGGATGAGAAACTTTCTCGTCAAGTAGCCGAAGAGCGCAAGAACAAGAAGAAGTCCGAGCAAGCCAAGGCATCTATGCGTATATCGCTAGACGACCTGTTTGGATCTATATCAGACGGTTCTCTCAAGCAACTCAACGTCATAGTCAAAGCAGACGTTCAAGGTTCTGTAGAGGCTGTCAAGCAATCGTTGGAGAAGTTGACCAACTCCGAGGTAGTAGTCAAGACTATACACGGTGGAGTAGGTGCTATCAACGAATCCGACGTAATGTTAGCCAATACCTCTTCTGCTATCATTATAGGATTCAACGTACGCCCTGACTCAAATGCCAAGGCGCTAGCCGAGAGAGACGGAGTTGATATCAGGTGCTATCGCATCATATATGACGCTATAGACGACGTATCTGCCGCTATGAAGGGTATGCTAGAGCCTAAGTTTAGAGAGGCTATCCTAGGACACGCCGAGGTGCGCAACACCTTCAAGGTGAGTGGAGTAGGTACTATAGGTGGATGCTACGTCCTAGACGGTAAGATTACTAGAAACTCCAAGTTGAGACTACTTCGTGACAACGTAGTTATCTACGAGGGTGAGGTAGGCTCGCTCAAGAGATTTAAGGACGACGTCAAAGAGGTTGACAAAGGCTACGAATGTGGTATATCTATCTCTGGATACAACGATATCAAAGAGATGGACATTATCGAATCTTTCGTAATGGAGCAGGAGTAATATGAATATAGATATGGTCAATGCTGAGATTCAACGCGAACTCAGTAAGATAATCAATTATGACCTCAAAGATCCCAGAGTAAAGGGTATAGTGACCGTGCTTAGGGTTGACACTACCGTCGACCTTAAGCATTGCAAGGTCAATATCAGTATCATGGGAGAGGTTGATGAGACGGATGCGACTTTTGATGCGATACTTCGTGCCAAAGGTTATATTCGCAAGGAACTTGCTCGCAGACTACGTATTAGGCAAGTGCCCGAACTAAATTTTGTCAAGGATGATTCTATAGAGCATTCTATCAGAATATCCAAGATTTTAAATGATATCAACAATGACAAAAATAATGGATAAGAGTATTATTTACAACAAAATTGACAAGGCGAGTAGTATAGCGCTCATTACGCACGTCAATCCTGACGGCGACACTTTGGGTGCAGGGCTTGCCTTGTATTATTTTCTCAAAAAACTACAAAAGAAGGTGTCTATATACTGTGATGCCACTACAGGCATAGATAGATTGGACTTCATATCAGGTGAATCGGTAATATCAAATATTCCGTCTAGCGAGATATTTGATTTGGTAATCGCAGTAGATATAGCCGAGACGTATCGTATGGGTAGTATGAGTGTTATGTTTGACAAGGCTCTAGATACTATCGTCATAGACCATCATATCTCGAATCCATGCTTTGCAAAATACAATTACATCATACCTGAGGCGTCTTCTACTTGCGAGATTACTTTTGATATACTTGAGTATATCGAGAGCCAGTATGACAAGGATATCATAGACACCCTCATAGCATCACACCTATATGCAGGATTGTTGACGGATAGTGGAGCATTTTATTATCCATCTACTACGGCAGATACTCATCGAGTAGCAGGAGAACTGCACAAATTGGGAGTGAATACCAACAAGATATATACCGTACTTTTCAAAAACGTACCTTTCAATAAGTATCTTCTCAAAAACGTAGTCATGTCAAAGACAAGACTATATGATGATGGTCGTATAGGTATGGCAGTCATCACTAGACAAGATTTTGAAGATACCTCTACCGACATGTCCCACACCGAAGGACTTATCAATATGATTCAAGATATAGATACCGTACAGATATCTATACTCATTACCCAAGCAGAGGGAGGGTACAAGATTAGTTTTAGGAGTGTCGCAGAGTTGGACGTCAATGCTGTCGCAGGTATGTTTGGCGGTGGTGGACACAAAAATGCTAGTGGTTGCAGATTATCTGGCAATATCTATGAGATTATGGACAAATTGCTCTACGCCGCGAGGACTGCTTTATGATAGGAGGCTTTATCAACGTATACAAGCCTTCTGGAGAATATAGTGGCAAATCAGTAGGTAGAGTCAAAGCCTTTTTGAGAACGTTAGGATATAGGGATATTAGCGTAGGTCATATGGGTACGCTAGACCCTCTAGCCGAAGGAGTGCTACCTATAGCGATAGGCAGGGCTACTAGACTATTTGACTATTTGCTAGACAAAGACAAAGAGTACGTAGCAGGATTTGAATTGGGATACGAGACTACCACTCTAGATTCTATGGGTGAAGTGACCTTGACTAGTACTGATACCGACTATACCATAGATGCTTTGGAGGAGGCTTGTCGTACCCTAGAGGGAGAAGTTGACCAGATACCACCTATGTATAGTGCCAAAAACGTAGACGGTATCAGAGCGTACGATTTGGCTAGGAGAGGAGAGACTGTCTCTCTCAAGCCCAAGAGAGTGCGTATAGACCGAGTGAGACCATATTTTGACGGAGGCAAGACTTATCTAGATATCAAATGTGGAGGAGGCACGTACGTGAGGTCGATTATTAGAGATTTGGCGTACGAACTGGGTACTTATGGCACTATGGTTTCGCTAAAACGTACTAAAAGTGGTGCTTTTAGTTTGGATAGTTGCGTGGATATTAGAGATTTTTCTACTATTGACGAAAGTATCATATTACCTATTGATTATGCTATATCCCACTACGATAGAGTGGACGTAGTAGACGGCAAGGATAGGCAAAGACTATCAAATGGTATAGCGATACCTTGTTCCCTTGCAGACGGTATATACAGAGTATACTATGATGAAGTTCTACAAGGTATAGGACAGATTGAAGAAAATAAGATAAGATTTAAGACTAGATTAATATGAAGATAATACCATACGCCACCCACTATAGAGAGCCCGTATCTTTGGCATTAGGATTTTTTGATAGCCTACACCTAGGACATCAAGCGCTCATCAGAGAGGCCAAGAGAGATGACTGCCAACTTGCAGTATTTACTTTTGGTCAAAATCTGTATGCCAACGTGAGCAAACACGAGCCATTAGTACTCACCTTTGAAGAGAGAGTAGATAGGCTAGCAGATATGGGAGTAGACGTAGTGATTAGAGCGACTCCTGATAGAGAGTTTTTGTCTACGAGACCTATAGATTTTCTAAATACTCTACTAGCCACTTTGGATATAATGTCTATCACGGTAGGCACGGACTACACCTACGGTGTAGGAGGAGAGGGAAACGTAGATAGTTTGAGAGAGTTTTGCACCTCTCATTCTATTTCGCTCAACGTAGTGGATTTGTTGAGCAGAGGTCTACACAAGATAGGTACTAGGTACGTACGCAAAGCCATCACCTTAGGAGATATTAGTGAGGCGAACGCTATGCTTGGCTACGATTACTATATGATAGGAGAGGTAGTATCTGGAGATAGTGTCGGCAGGACGCTAGGATACCCTACTGCCAACTTAAAGGTAGAGGGAGACAAGGTAATGCCTCCTCTAGGTGTATACGCTACTATCGTAGAGATAGGGGGCGAGAGGTACAAGGGTATGACGGCTATTAGCGATAGACCGACCTTTTTGGCTCAAGAGGTCACTATAGAGACGTATATACTAGATTTTGAAGAAGATATATACGGAGAGAGTATCAAAGTATCTTTTGTCGAGAAGATTAGAGACAATATCAAGTTTTCATCTACTACACAGTTGAGAGATAGGTTAGCCCAAGATGAAATGATAGTGAGGGAATTAAATTATGATTAAATTTGGTCCATCAGGAAATAGTGACAGTTTTTATAACGCAGGGTATAAGCACACCACGGAGTCAGCCCAATTTGTCCGTGACCACGGACTTGATTTGTTTGAGTATAGTTTTGGCAGAGGCGTGCGTATGACTGATGCTACAGCGCGCGATATAAAGAACGCCTTTGATACTGCAGGAGTCGAGATTAGTGTGCATGCGCCATACTTTATCAATTTTGCCAATCCGGAGGAGGAGAAGGCTGTCAACTCATACAATTACGTCATACAATCGTTAGACGCTATGGTCAAGATGGGAGGCAAGCGTTGTGTCATACATCCAGCCACCCAAGGCAAGATGGAGAGGAGAGATGCTGTTGGTCTAATGGTCAAGCGTATGGCGCATCTAGTAGAGATAGTAGAAGAATTAGGATATCGTGATATATATCTATGTCCAGAGACAATGGGCAAGATAGGACAGATAGGTACGGTAGACGAGATACTAGAGGTATGCAAATTATCCTCCGTATACATACCGACCATTGACTTTGGACATCTCAATGCACGCACCCACGGTGGAGTATGCACCAAGGATGATTACAAGAGAGAGATAGACAAGGTTTATAATGCGATAGGAGAAGATAGAGCGTCCAAGATACACGTACACTTTTCCAAGATAGAGTATTCGCAAGGTGGAGAGGTCAAGCATTTGACCTTTGAGGACAAGATATATGGACCGGATTACGAGCCGTTGATGAGCGTGTTTTACGAATACGGTATGAGTCCTTTTATCGTGTGCGAATCAGCAGGCACTCAACTAGAGGATGCTATGGCTATGAAGAGTAGTTATATGGCTTGCCTACGCAAATAACAATGCAAGGTTTTTAGTTATGAATAGATTAGATACATTTTTCACTACAGTTCACAGTGGATTAGATGCGTATCTCATCACCAATCCTACCGACAAATACTATTTGACAGGCTATGATTGTGGAGATGACGGTATTTTGGTAATGACCAAAGACGCTAGCATATATTTTACTGATGCTAGATACACTCTTGAGGCGTCTAGTATCGACGGACTAGAGGTAGTAGAGATACCACGTGGTCAAGGGTTGAGATATGTCAGAGATTATCTCTCGTCTAAGCAAATCACTTCGTTGGGATACGTCGCTAATAGCATATCTCACGCAGATTATCTAAGTATTGCGAACGGTGCACTCAATCTTATAGATATCCAAGACGAGATTAGTACACTTCGCATTATCAAAGACAACGAAGAGATATCCTCACTCAAGAGGGCAGGTGCGATAGCCGACAAGGCTCTTCAAACTACTCTCAAGAGTGTTAGGCTAGGTATTAGTGAGAGAGAGTTGGCACACATATTACACGTGGAGTTGATATCGCACGGTAGCGAGGGACTTGCCTTTGATAGCATTGTTGCTTTTGGCAAAAACACTTCAAAGCCACACGCTCACGTGAGTGATACCAAGTTAGAAAAGGGCGATTTGATTACCATTGATTTTGGAGCAAAGGTAGATGGATACAGGTCGGATATGACACGCACCTTTTTCTACGAAAGTGCAGACGAAGAAATGAGAGGCGTATATCAATGCGTGCTAAATGCACAAAGACTAGCATTGAACGCTGTGAGAGAGGGTATCACTAGTGGCGAATTAGATGCGATAGCGAGAGAATCGTTGAGGTCAAATGGACTAGCCGAGTACTTCACACACTCACTAGGACACGGTGTCGGACTAGACATACACGAAGCACCCACTATCAAATCTGGTGGAGACGTGGTACTTAGAGAGGGTATGGTCATTACTATCGAACCAGGCGTATATATCGCCGAAAAAGGTGGAATTCGCATAGAAGATATGGTTTTAGTGAAAAAAGATGGCTACGAGTTGTTCTCACAATGCAAAAAAGATTTGATTATATTGAAATAATGTAGTATAATATATACGATTGAGATACTTAGGAGGTATTTATGGCACAAATTATGGCTGGTGATTTCCGTAAAGGCATCACCTTTGAAATGGATAACAACATTATGGTAATAGTTGATTTTCAACACGTTAAGCCTGGCAAGGGCGCAGCGTTTGTTAGAGCACGTATCAAGAACGTAGTCACAGGTAGCGTACTTGAGAGAACTTTCAACCCATCAGAGAAATATGAGTTGGCTCACATAGAACGCAAAGAGATGCAGTACAGTTACAATGATGGAGAGTTGTACTACTTCATGGACAATGAGACCTACGATATGGTACCACTCAACTATGACCAATGCGAAGAGGCTTTGCACTTTGTCAAAGAGAATATGAACGTCACCGTATCTTTCTACAAGGGATCTGCATTCTCCGTAGAGCCAGACAACTTTGTAGAACTTATGATAGCCCACACCGAACCAGGTGTTAGAGGTAATACTGCCCAAGGTGGTACTAAGCCTGCAGAGTTAGAGACAGGATATACTATACAAGTACCATTGTTTATCAATGAGGGTGAGATGATTAGAGTAGATACTCGTACAGGCGAGTATATGTCCAGAGTGTAATTTATGAGATATGTCGCCAATTTATTGACGACATATTTTTTTTAGGAGTTAATATGTATCCACGTTTAGACAGTTATATGGTGTGTATAGTAGTAGGCATCATAGTTTGCTTGTGGTCGTTTATGCAAAGATGTCGCAAGTTGGGTGTAGATAAACAAATGTTTAGGTCCTATATCATATTAGGAGGATTTTCGTTAGCGATAGGTGCAGTATGCGCATCACTACTGCAGAGTTTGTTTACTAGCATTATGACGGGTGAGCCATACGTACCGTTTAGTAGTGGTACTACTTTTTACGGTGGACTTTTGGGTGGCGCTACTTGTTTTGTAGTAGGTGGACTTATCTTTCTAAAAGGTAAGAGCAGAGACTACTTCTTGCCAGTTTGTAATATAGCCCTAGCGAGCGTAGTATTAGCACACGCATTTGGTAGAATAGGTTGTTTTATGGGCGGATGCTGTTATGGTATCACTACGGGCACGTTTTTGGATATGTATTTCCCATCTCTTGCCAAGTCCGTATTGCCTACGCAATTGTACGAATGTATATTCTTATTTGCGCTATACTACGTGATGACCAAGAGAGACGTTCACTCCTTGCAGATATATTGCTTTGGTTACGGTGCGTTTAGATTTTTGATAGAATTTTTGAGAGGGGATATAGCCAGAGGCGAATTTGTACCAGGTATGTCGCCTGCTCAATTTATCTCAATATTACTAGTAGTCACAGGTATAGTATTGACGGTATTTTGGGACAAGATATCTAGTTCGTCAATAAATAGAGTAGACAAGGTTGAGACCTCTCAACAATAGGAGAATATTATGCAGAGAATAGCAGAATTTCAAAAAGTTAGTTTTGATAGATTCAAGATAGATTATCTAGATACTTTTGGTACACTCGAGGGTGTAGAGGAGATATACGATAACATATCCCTCCCTAGGCGTGCTACTAGTGGTAGCGCAGGCTACGATTATTATATCCCATACCCACTCACTCTAGAGCCAGGACAAACTGCCAAGATACCCACAGGTATCAGGTGCAAGATAGAGGACGGTTGGGTATTATGCAACTATCCCAAGAGTGGACTAGGTTTTAAGTTTAGACTTCAACTCAACAATACCGTAGGTATCATAGATAGCGACTACTATTATTCGGACAATGAGGGACATATCTTCGCCAAGATAACCAATGACTCCAATGAGGGCAAAGTAGTCAAATTAGATGCAGGTGCAGGCTTTATGCAAGGTATCTTTATGCCATACGGTATCACTCTAGACGACGATGCGCAAGGCGTGAGAAACGGTGGATTTGGTAGCACCCAAGCCAAAGCGTAAGAATTAATTCTAAATATTAATAATATAATTTATAACTGAATAAAAAATTTTTTAAAAAAGTTGCTAAATCTTATTGACAATCATTGTCATTAGTGATATAATCTAATCAATAAATAAGAAATAACACCAACAAGGAGAATAATTATGAAATTTGTTTGCAAAGTATGTGGTTATGTACACGAGGGAGATTCAGCTCCAGAGAAGTGCCCTGTATGTGGAGTAAGTGGAGATAAGTTCGCTATGCAAGGTGGAGAGATGACTTGGGCAGCCGAGCACGTGCTAGGTGTAGCCAAAGATGCTCCCCAAGAGATTAAGGACGGACTATACGCCAACTTTGTAGGTGAGTGCTCCGAGGTAGGTATGTACCTAGCGATGGCTAGAGTAGCACATAGAGAGGGATATCCAGAGATAGGATTGTACTGGGAGAAGGCTGCTTACGAAGAGGCAGAGCACGCAGCCAAATTTGCAGAACTATTAGGAGACGTGCTCACCGATAGTACAGAGAAAAATCTCAAGATGAGAGTCGAGGCAGAAAACGGCGCAACTGCAGGCAAGTTTGACCTAGCCAAGATGGCAAAGGATTTAGGACTAGATGCTATACACGACACCGTACACGAGATGGCTAGAGACGAGGCTAGACATGGTAGAGCATTTGCAGGACTACTCGAGAGATACTTCGGCAAGAAATAATAAATAAAATAGGACTTAGTGGCGTAGCAATAGGGATTATTGCTACGCCACAACTATATTTGCCTAACGGCAAGTTATATTGCTAAAAGCAGTGATATTTTTCTACGCAAAGTTTTATTTTCCCTTTCGGGAAAGTTGTGGCAAATATAATATAACTTTAACCGTAGGTTAAAATATAACTGCTTACGCAGTTGGCGTTCGCTACGCTCGGCTACACTGTTTACTGCGTAA
>JAGBSX010000011.1 GCA_017631635.1 Clostridia bacterium
TAATGGTAGGCTTCGAACTGGTGGGCAGTCGATAGACCTGAGTTGCCTGTGGCAAGTCAGCCACCACGGCGTGTCGAATAGATACGCAGTATCTATGATGAGCGAATCCCCATGGAGGTGCCACAATAAAAAAAGACAAGTCAATCTTGTCTTTTTTTTGTTGTATGGCGTAATTTTGATGTCTTTTTTCGAAATTGATATATTTTCGTCGAAATTAGATTGACAAAATTCTAAATATATTTTGTGCAAAGTAAATAATAAAAATTATTTACTTTTTTTAATATATATAGTATAATTATATTTATATTTGTGAGGTACATATGGATCTAGGTTTTATATTGCTGGCTACTGCCATAATCATAATATCTTGTATTGCTTTTAACAAGTTGACGTATCGCTTTGGTATACCTATGCTACTTGCCTTTATAGTAGTGGGTATGCTATTTGGCGTAGACGGAGTCGTCAAGATACATTTTGACGATTTTGGTTTCGCAGAGTCGATATGTTCGGTGGCTTTGATATTTATTATGTTTTACGGTGGCTTTTCCACTAGTTGGAAGGCCGCCCGACCTATCGCACCCAAAGCAATACTTCTCTCTTCCCTAGGCACTATCCTCACAGCCCTACTAGTAGGTGTATTTTGTCATCTAGCGCTAGGACTGGATTTTCTCAAAAGCCTATTGATAGGATCAGTAATCAGTTCTACCGACGCGGCATCCGTCTTCTCTATCCTTCGTTCGAGAAAACTCAACCTTAGATACAATACTGCATCAGTACTAGAGATGGAGAGTGGTAGCAACGACCCCTTTGCTTATATGCTCACCGTCATTTGCTTAACCTTGATGGGTACAAGTGGTGGGGTAGATATATGGAATATGCTATATATGATATTCGCCCAAGTTGTATACGGCGCAGGTGTAGGAGTATTGATAGCCTGCCTAGGATATATAGTATTCAAAAAGTTTAAATTTGACCAATCGGGTTTTGACTCGATATTTTTGGTAGCCCTATCGCTAACGTCATACGCTATCTCATCACTAATAGGTGGTAATGGATTTTTGGCTGTATACATCACAGGTATTTGCCTAGGTAATTCAAAGTTCCCTAAAAATAAGAAAAATATGATTAATTTCTTTGATGGTATAGTAGGACTATTGCAAATGGTGCTATTCTTCCTGCTAGGACTACTAGCCACTCCTAGTCAAATGCCTAGTGTAGCACCTATAGCACTCGTGATAGCATTGTTCTTGACTTTCGTCGCTAGACCGGTGTCTGTATTCGCTATAATGTCTCCTTTTAGATCAAACTTCAAGCAACAACTATTGGTATCTTGGTCGGGACTCAGGGGTGCTGCATCTATAGTATTTGCGATAATGGCGATAATACGAGGCTCTAGCATAGTAGGTGTAGAGACTACTTTCTTCATAGACGTATTCAATATAGTATTCTTGATAGTACTATTCTCAATTCTCTTGCAAGGAACTCTGATACCTCCTATCGCAAATTGGCTAGGTCTAGTGGACAAGTACGGAGACGTTATGCGCACGTTTAACGACTACGTAGAAGAAGTTCCCGTGCAATTTATACAATTTAGCGTAACTGAGAATCATCCTTGGATAAACCAACCTATCAAGGATATAGTATTGCCTCCTAGTTGCATACTAGTACTCCTAGAGAGAGAAGGCAAAAAAATAATACCAAACGGGCGCACCATCATCAACGAAGGAGACACTTTGATACTGAGTGGTAACGCAACGGATACCACAGGTGGTATATCATTGTCCGAAAAAGTAGTATCACAAGACGACGAATTGCACGATAAGAGAATATACGAGTTGCCTGAGTCAGACGATTTGATAATAATGATAAACCGTGCAGACAAGATAATAATACCTAGAGGCTCTACAAAACTCAAGGTAGGAGACGTACTAGTCATCAACAATATAACACAATGAAGATAATAGGTCATATATACAATAATTACGTAGATAAATTTGGGATACCTCGTCAAAGTGGTATGGTAAATAATACCTCCAAAATAATATTTGAAAAGCCCTACGCCAAAGTGGAAGCTGTGCTTGGATTGGACGAATATAGCCACGTATGGCTACTTTGGGGATTTGACAAACTAAATAGCGACTCAAACTCCCTCACCGTACGACCTCCCAAACTAGGAGGCAACAAGAAAGTAGGCGTATTTGCCACTCGCTCTCCATATCGACCAAACAATATAGGACTATCGGTGGTGAGATTAGTCAAGGTAGATATCCAAAACAACTGCCCTATACTCTACGTCGAAGGAGCAGATATACTCAACGGTACTCCTATATACGACATCAAACCATATATACCTTATGCTGATTGCATACCTGATGCAAAGGGCAGTTTTGCCCAACAATACAAAGATGATACGTATGAGGTAGTGCTACCACAATCATACTCATCTACTATAGACCAAACAATACTAGATGAAATAATCAAAATATTGAGTTATAATCCTAGACCTCAATACCAAGATGATGATAGAGTGTACAAAATGAATTATGCTACATATCTAGTAGAATTTGGGGTAAATCAAGATAAAATATGTATAATTGATATTAAAAATGCTTAATATTTGTTGAAAAATTGCAAATATTGTGCTATTATAATACGAAAATACTAAAAAAGGAGGATATTATCATGCTAACTTTACCTGCTGACTATTCATCTACTCTATCCGTTAGACAAACCGAAAGTGCCATCAAGATAATCAAAAACTATTTTGAAAAGCATTTGACTGACAACATGAAGTTGGAGCGTGTGTCTGCACCACTATTCGTCCCTGGCGACGTAGGTCTCAACGACGACCTAAACGGTGTGGAGAGAGCAGTTTCTTTTGACGTGCCTGATATAGACAAAGACAACGTCCAAATCGTACATAGTCTCGCTAAATGGAAGAGATATTCGCTATACAAATATGGCTACGGTATCTCGGAGGGTATCTATACTAATATGAACGCTATTCGCCGTGATGAGGCTCTGGATAATATCCATTCTATATACGTAGACCAATGGGATTGGGAGAGAGCCATATCTTCAGATATGCGTACTGTGGATTATCTCAAAGACGTGGTACAATCGATAGTGGACGGTATAGTAGATACTCTAGACAAAATCAAGTCTATATATCCATCTGTCAACGTAAACTTGAGCCGTGAGGTTAAGTTCGTGACTTCGCAAGAACTAGAAGACACCTACCCCACCCTCTCTGCAAAAGAGCGTGAACACGAGATAACCAAAAAATATAAGACTGTATTCATCATGCAAATAGGCGAACCTCTACGTAGTGGCAAACCTCACGACAATAGAGCCCCAGACTATGACGATTGGTCTCTAAACGGAGATTTGCTATTTTGGCACGATACTCTAGGCATTGCCCTAGAATTATCGTCTATGGGTATCAGAGTAGATGCAAAGACGTTGATAGACCAACTGACCAAATCAAATATGATGGATAGAGTATCTCTCAAGTTTCACTCATTGCTACTAGACGGCACTCTTCCCTTGTCTATAGGTGGTGGTATAGGTCAATCTCGTATGTGTATGTTGATACTAGGCAAGGCTCATATAGGCGAAGTACATTGTTCGGTATGGTCTGATGAGACTATCTATGAGTGCGAAAAGCACGGTATAGAACTGCTATAGGGCAAAAAGAAAAAAGTCACTATCTCTAGTGACTTTTTTAATGCCAACAATATTATTTAACAATCTCAAACATCTCGTCTTCGCTCAAATCTACCACGGTACAATCATTCATATACGTACACTCTGGTAGTATGATTAGCGCCGTCAACTGTGACTCATTAAGAGGTAGTGGGGCTAGATGCCATACACAAGTATTCATCTTGATAAGGGTGTGCTTGGGGACGATAAATGCCTTGGTCAACTCTGGTATAGGCTTGCCTGCTGATGGTTGGGCAACGTGCAAAATCATATCGTCATTGAGAGGCATAATCATCTCTGCTGTCGTAGTATGATACTCTACTTGCTTGACTATCATACGGTCAGGCTTGTTGACTGTGATAGGCGAAAATGCCGACAATCCCGAGTGATATACCGTCATCCTATCTGGATAAAAGGCGTGCAATTCGCCCTTTAGCGAATATCCGTCTGGAGCATCCATAGTGTAATACTCTCCGTATGGACTAAAAGCCTCTTTGGTGAGTGGTTGCAACTTAATATTGTACATAATATCCTCCTAAACCTTATAAATTGGGTAATATATCCATAATTTCTTGATAAGTAGATACGATATAGTCAGGTCGCACGTCGGTAGTATTCTCCACACCTTTGGGGTTGTACCATATAGTACGAATACCTGCGTTGTTGCCTCCCCTGATATCTGACGTGAGAGAATCTCCTATCACTACTGCCTCGTTCTCTTCAAAGCCATCTATA
Organism: Clostridia bacterium; assembly: GCA_017631635.1. Lineage (GTDB taxonomy): Bacteria > Bacillota > Clostridia > Christensenellales > RUG350 > RGIG9417. The sequence goes on from JAGBSX010000011.1 coordinate 4,441, forward strand.
CTATCTTTTACCGTTTGAAAAAATTTGATATTTGGCTTGCTATATCCTACTCTCTCTGATATGTATATACCGTCTACAATCTGGTCTATACCTGATGAAGACAATCTCATATCTTGAGTCTTCATAGCACCATTGGTGATAATGTATATCTGATATCTAGCCGATATCTCTCTCAAAAAGTCCATAGCGCCATCTCTAGGGTATGCTAACGTATCTAGTTTGGGATGATAGATATGCTCTGCATCCATATATGGTACTGTGTCTATACCGTAATGGTCAAATAGAAGTTTGAACCTAAGGGGGAATATCTCTGCTTGGCTAATCTCTCCCCTCTCGTACGCTCTCCAACACTTGGCATTACACTCATGGTATACCTCAGGCATAGACTCGTCTACAAACACTCCAAAATAATCAAGCATGTACTTGATAGCCTCGTCTTGTGATTTTCTAAAATCCAAGATAGTATCGTCTACGTCCAAAAGTATGTATCTAAGCATAATATAATAATAACATTAAAATCAATCTATAGTCAATGTATTTGACAAAAAAATAGGACTTATGGTAAAGGGCGTGTCCCATAGGGATTTTTAGTCCATAATAAAAGTATAGCACACTATACTTCACTAAAAGTGAAATGTAGTGTGCTTTTCTTGTCCACAAAAAATTGAAACATATTAGTGATATTTTTCTACGCAAAGTTTTATTTTCCCTTTCGGGAAAGTTGTGGCAAATATAATATAACTTTAACCGTAGGTTAAAATATAACTGCTTACGCAGTTGGCGTTCGCTACGCTCGGCTACACTGTTTACTGCGTAA
>JAGBSX010000012.1 GCA_017631635.1 Clostridia bacterium
GAAGTGCCCAAGACTACCTCTGTCAAGGACAATGCTATTACGTTGTCCACCATACACGGTAGCAAAGGTCTAGAGTACCCTATAGTATTTTTGATAGATTGTGGCAAAGAATTCAACTACACAGACACTATCCAAGAGGTTTTGTTTGACAAGGATATAGGAGTGGTTGTCAAGTCGTACGATATCGACAATCGTGTCAAGAGTACTAGTCCACTTTACGTGGCTATGCAAGAGGAACTCAAGCGAAAGACTAGGCGAGAGGAGATGAGACTTCTCTACGTGGCTATGACTCGCGCTCAAAACAAACTCTACGTGACAGGCACTCTGTCCAAAGACCTAGATATGCTCAAAGATATAGATGATGCAGATAGTTATGCCGAGTGGATTGCCAAAGCGCTAGATTTGTCTCCCACGATAGGTGATGTGTCAGATGCTATAGACGTCGCCCTAGACAAGAGACTAGACGTATGCGACGAGAGTATCAAGAGAGCGATTTTGGACAATTTTGCATACGTATACCCACACGAGAGGGCTACCGTCACTCCACTCAAACACACAGCCACGGGGCTATCTAGGCCACCTATCCTAGATGAAGATGAATATAGTGTCCCTCACGTAGTCGAGGACGTGCACAAATACGACGTAGAGATAGGTAATTTGTATCACAAGATTATGCAATATATCTCGCTAGATATATCCGACCTAGAGGTAGAGAGCGAACTAGACACTCTAGTAGTCAATGGAGTGATTAGCGAGAGCGAGAGAGCAGGGGTAGATATATCTATCGTACTTAGCGCTTTGCATACGCCTACTATTAGAGATGCCGTATCCAGAGGCGCTAGGGTATATACGGAGCGTAGTTTTATCTCCAAACTAGCAGGTAGAGAGGTAGGGTTAGAGGTAGATGATGAGATACTAGTGCAAGGAGTCATTGACCTACTACTAGTAGAAGAAGATGGATTTAGTATAGTAGACTACAAGTTTAGCAGAGCGTCTAGCGAGGTACTTAGAGATAGATACACTCGCCAAATCGAGGTGTATAGACTGTCTACGGCACGAATTTTGGGTATTCCTTGCAAAAAAAGTGTCATATATTCCTTCGCTACAGGTGAAGAAACGCAAATATTGTAAAAAGTGTTTTACTTTACGACAAATATGTAGTATAATAACGTTATACGAATTCCCTTGAGTTTTCAGGGCAATAATAGTTATTAGGAGATTGTTATGATAGATCAGATTTTGAATCAAGGTTGGGAGATTATCGAGAGTGGTAGCGCTTGGCTATTCAAGTCCTACCTCACAGGAGGTAGACTAGTGGCGCTTACCATAGCGATAGCGCTAGTATTGTCACTAGTATATTTGATAGTCGTATATAGAGGTTATCCTAGCCAACTATTGAGAGGGTTCAAGAGAACTACCAAGTTTATTCGCAAAAATGGCAAAGTGACTGCAGACGGCGTATCAGATTTTGAGAGAGTCTGTATCTCCAAGATGCCATCATCAGTCCAGGCAGGCTGGGGCTATTACAAGAAGGCTATGAGAGGTCTACCAGGCGACTACATTACCGAATATGATTGTTTGCAAGTACCAGCCGTATCTTATCGCAAGAGAGGTGGCGTGAGAGTATTGTGCGTGCTTTGGGCATTGTACGCTATACTAGTATCCTTCGTATTGATACTAGGTGGTGCTAGACTCATACTAGAGAATGGCGTGGTAGACGTAGCAGGAGCGCAGATGGTACTATTCTCTTTCACCTTTAGTATATTGCTCGTGATAGCACTTGTCGCTATTATCCAAGTGTCTAGCGTAGCAGGAGCATATGACAAGAGGGAGATAGTCCTCCAACGCAAATTTTTGGCTTGGCTAGACCTACTTGATGAAAATGTAGAAGGCTACGTAGCCCCTACTATAGCCACCGTAGAGGCTAGCGAGACCACGCTCAGACTACCTACTAGAGAGGAGAAGATGCGTGATTTCATCACCAAGGTTATGTCCATATGCGCCGATCCAAATTCTACTATAGCATCACTCAAGGACATCAAGTCCAAGGTGATATCCCGTATAGACTCTGGCGAACTCAACGAGACTGAGTTGACTGCTATGGAAGATTTGATAGACAATATCAATAGGGCGATTATCGACAAGGTATGATGACATTAGAGGAACTCCTAGAGTTCCTCTTTTTTGAGGAGATAGTATGAAGATATTAGTCACGATAGGAGGAGGAGACCTCCGAAGTGGAGACACCTACGAGATAGACAGAGAGATAGTGAGACTATCAGGTACTCTCAACGGAGTGAGGAAATACGCATTGTTTTTGCCTACTGCCTCACACGACTCCAAGCCGTATTTCAATACTTTTCGCAAGATGTACACCTCTAGACTAGGTTGCAAATCGGACGTAGCGCTTATCACTACCGGGGAGATGGACGTAGACAAGATACGTGCCAAGATAGACAAGGCAGATATCATCTACCTAGGTGGAGGAGACACGGCATATATGATGGAGCAGTTTGGTAGATATGGTATCGTAGATATGCTACGAGACGCATATGATAGAGGGTGTGTGATATGTGGGCTTAGCGCAGGCGCTATATGTTGGTATGAGCATATGCAGAGCGATAGAGACAAGATGAATCTCTCTAAAGACGCACCCTACGTCGTACTGGACGGATACGGTTGGGTAGAGGGTATATGCTATCCACACTTCGACGACCTGTCTAGGCGTAGAGGATACGAAGATATCCACCGTGACTATGAGAGAAATATAGCCATAGAGGGACGTAGCGCCGTAGTGTACGTAGACGGGGAGATGAGAGGTAGCATTAGCGCAGGTGGAGAGAGTTATCTCAACGGGGAGATTATCCCACCACTTGACATCTAGCGAAAATCATAGTACTATTATACAAGTACTAAGGATAGGTAATATATGAGCAAACACATCCACAAGAAGACACCAGTAGTGTCTATGTTTACCAAAATTATATATGGATCAGGTGATTTGGGGTACGGTATCTGTATCACGACTATCACCAGTTTTATGATGTTTTTTGGCAACTCCGTATGTGGTATACCAGGTACGCTTATGGGATTGTGTATGGCTATATCTACCTGTTGGGATGCTATCACCGATCCTATATGTGGATATTATTCGGACAAGTTGCGCCATAGATTTTGGGGCAAACGCCACGGTTTTTTGGTGATAGCCTTCATAGGACTAGCCTTATTCAATTTGCTATTTTGGTCAGTACCTAGGGACTGGTCTGTGGTAGCCAAATTCTTTTGGTTGCTCATATGCTTGCTATTTATTGATACTTTCGGCACGTTTTACGCCACGCCAAATGCAGCGCTCGGCACAGAGTTGTCTAGTGACTATGCAGAGCGTACCACTATCCAATCGGTCAAATCTATATTTTTCCTAATAGGCACGCTACTGCCTACCATACTTATGGCAGTATTGCAAGCAGGCACACCCGAATTCCCTGACGGTAGATACAATCCCGACAGTTATATGAATATGGCATACATAGGTAGTGCTATATGTATGATTACAGGATTTTTGTGTGTGACAGGGTCGTACTCCTACGTACCTAGGCTCAAGGCGAAGGCTAGACAGGACAAGGAGAAAGGTAATAGGTCTCTCAAGGAGATATTTAGTGGATTTTTCTCCACCTTCAAGACACCTATATATCGTACTCTCATACTAGGATATTCGGTCACTATGGCTAGTTCGGCGTTCTTGACGTCTGCAGGACTATACGTATTGACCTTCACCTTCAAGATACCTACCGTGGAGATGTACGTACTACTGGCGATGTTGTTTTTGATGACTATATTCTCCCAACCTCTATGGATATGGATGGTCAAGCGATTTGACAAGCGAACTGCTATCATCACAGGTATGACTATGACCATATTAGGTATGGTGTACATGATGGTACTATTCCTCATTAGAGATAGTATCGTGGTAGAGGCTATGACTATGTATATAGCGCCTGCGATTATACTAGCAGGAGGAGGTATGGGAGCATTGTACTCACTACCTCACAGTATGATGGGCGACGCCGCCGCTATAGAAAAATCTCGCACCAACGAGGAGAAGACGGGTACTTACACAGGCTTTATGACCTTCGCCAACAAATTAGGTCAAGCCTTCACCTCATTAGTAGTCGGCACACTCATAGACGTCATAGGCTTTAGGCAAGGTAGCACCGTGCAGACTCCTGAGGTAGAGTGGGGACTAGGCTGGATAGTTATACTAGGCACACTCATACCACTCATAGGAGGCATCATCTTTTACTCTAGGTACAATATCAAAAAATCTGATATCCCGGAGCAAGAGGTAGTTGCTATCGAGGACACGGTAGACGAGGGTAGACGTAGTCGCATCATAGCAGGCGACCAAGCCGACTGGAAGGACGTATAGATAGCCAATTTCTACAAAACGTTAAAAAAAGCACACCACGAGGGTGTGCTTTTTGGTATATGGCTTCGATAGGGGATTTGCTCTTGATTTTGTGCAAGGCAAATACTTGTACTTAGATATATGCTTGCCCAAAATCTTTGCTTTATATCTTAAAATATCTTTGATTTCTGCTGTTTGGCTTGTCTGGCTCAGTCATACCGATTAGTCCTGCCTCTAATGCAGGATTTATATAGTTTTTACGGAAAGTATCTCTTGATTTTAGACCAACTTTTTCCATAAGTTCGGTGAGCGACATTGGATAACTTTCTATAACTGCCATAAGCGCTGTTATTTGATTATTGATGTGATTATAATGGTTTCTCGTATCTTTAATAATATCGTTAAGCGCAGACTTGATAACGCCAAGCATAAACACTATAAACCTATTAGATTTTCCTTCTGATGTAGATAGTGTTATCGCTTTATAATAATCTTCTTGATTATCTTTGATTATACTTTCAATAGGAATCCATCTAAATATAGGTTTCCAACTTGCAAGTAATGCCGTTTGCCAAAGTCTTCCCATTCTTCCGTTGCCATCTCTAAAAGGATGGATAAATTCAAACTCGTAATGGAACACACTTGACTTTATAAGCATTTGAGTTTTACTAGTATTTACCCAATCAAAAAGTTGGTTTATTAAGCTGTTTACCATACTTGAAGGTGGAGCAACGTGTATTACTTCGCCATTTTGGTTAATAACACCGACGGGTGAAGTTCTAATTTGACCTGCATCCTCAACAAGTCCCTTCATCATAACACCGTGAGCAGTAGTTAAATCGCTAATAGAAAAGGGATTTATTTTGTCCAAAGTTTTATAAACTTCAAAAGCATTTTTAACTGCAATAATATCATCTTCTGGTCCCAAAACACGCCTACCTTCAATAACGTCTGTCACTTGTTTAA
>JAGBSX010000013.1 GCA_017631635.1 Clostridia bacterium
GTGGGTTCGAGCCCCATCCGAGTCGCCATACGCCTCTGTAGCTCAGTCGGGAGAGCAGGGGACTGAAAATCCCCGTGTCGGTGGTTCGATTCCGCCCCAAGGCACCACTATTCCCTATCCTATACGTAGTGATGAAGTGGTAATTCATTGCTGGTGTAGCTCAATTGGCAGAGCAGCTGATTTGTAATCAGCAGGTTGATGGTTCGATTCCGTTCACCAGCTCCAATCAAACTAAATATGGAGAGGTTCCCGAGTGGCCAAAGGGAGCAGACTGTAAATCTGTTGTCACTGACTTCGATGGTTCGAATCCATCTCTCTCCACCAAAATCCTGCAAATAGTTGCAGGATTTTTCATTTGTAATGCAAATTTTTCACGACTACACCCTAATACCTTTGATAAATTTATAATATAAATTAAAAACGACCTCATATTTGAGGTCGCTAGGGTTAATTAAAGTATTTTGTTATTCTGTCCATAGCCTCTATTAGTATAGGTCTAGGAAGTGCCAAATTTAGCCTAATATGATGCTCTGGGCCTGTATACGTAGCCCAATCCTTCGTATCATAATAACTACCAGGGTCAGGTAGTACCTTCCAGTCGTTAAATATAACTTGTCTCAATTTTTCGGCATCCCAGTTTAGTTCACTAATATCAGCCCACAGCAAAAACGTTCCTTGGGGATGGCTAGCACGTATAGGAGTATTTGCCAATGCTTTGAGGGTATAGTCAAAGTTGGCCTCTACGTAATTGAGCATTTCGTTTAGCCATTTTTCACCTTTTGTATAAGCAGAGGTTTGTGCTTTGATACACATCACGGCAGGTCTATCGCATACGTGTCCTATATTGTAAAATGCCTTGACCATCTTCTCTCTAATTTCAGCATTTGGCACTATAGCAGTACCTATATGAAATCCACCCATATTAAATGTCTTGGAGGCAGAAAATACTGCTATTGACCTATCGGCTATGACAGGTATTTGCGTAGGAGACACATGGACGTTGTCTCCCCATACTATATCGCTGTGTATCTCGTCAGATATGATATAGCCGTCGTATTTGGCGACTATTTCTCCTACTCTAGTCAATTCTTCACGTGTCCACACTCTACCCGTAGGATTGTGAGGAGCACACATCATAAGTACTTTTGCGCCTTGTCTAAATAAATCTTCTAGATTATCAAAATCGATATAATAATTGCCGTCATTGTATATTAATTTGTTTTCTAATTTAATTCTATCCAATATACAAGGAGTAGCGATAGAAGGCGTATGTAGTGGTGTCTGGACTATCACCTTATCGCCCACGTCTGTTAGCACCGAGAGTGCAATTCTAGCAGCATACAGTACTCCCGGCGTAGCGATAATATATTCTCTAGGTACTTGAACTCCTCTACGCTTAGATATCCAATCCAACACAGCTTGATAATCGTATTGTGTCATATCTATATATCCAAAATCTCCATATTCGGCGACTTTTTTCATCTCTTGTATGACTTCTGGTAACAATCTAAATTCCATATCGGCTATGTTCATTGGGATAACACCATCTAGCAAATCCATCCACTTAACTGCACCTGATATTCTACGGTCTATAGGCTTATCAA
>JAGBSX010000003.1 GCA_017631635.1 Clostridia bacterium
CCACAGCAGGTTAAAAAGTCTTGCGCTACGGCACAGGTGGATAGCACCAAAAAAAGAGTACGATATCAAATCGTACTCTTTTTTTTTACATAACCGAGTGGCTGTATCTATGCCAATTGCATATAAGATTACACAATAGATAGACGCCTGCTATACCTACTAGGATAAATATGATAGACGAAAATATCGTCGCACCAAATATCCAAGTGACTAGGTTAAATCCAAATGCACCTACCAAAAACCAGTTGAGTGCACCTATTACAGTCAATATAATAGATATAATAGTCAACATGATATCACCTCCTACTATATTGTGTGTATATGTAGGTATATTATCCAAAAAAAATAATAAGCGAAGGACGAGCCTTCGCTTAATATTACATAATTGCTTTGATTTCGTTGATTTTGCCTATGAGTACAGACTGTGTTTCTCTATACTTGGCTAGTTTCTCTCTCTCGGCATTGACTACTGCCTCGGGGGCTTTTGAGACAAATCGCTCATTTTGTAGCATACCCTCGCAACGCTTGATTTCTTTGTCTACGTTGGCTAGTTCGCCCTCTAGTCGAATTAGTTCTTTGTCAAACTCAACTAGGTCTCCCATAGGTATCATAATCTCTGCTCCTAAGATAACTACGGTAGTACATTTGTCACTAATAGTAGCCTTGTCTACTACCTCTACCGTCTCTGCATTGATAAGTTTGAGCATAATAGGCTTGATAGTAGATATATCAACGTCCGTCACTAGGTATACTCTCAACTTCTTGGAAGGGGCTACGTTCATCTCGGCTCTCACGTTACGAGTGGCTCTGACGACATCACGAAGGAATTCTACCCTATCGTGCTCTGCACCAAATTCTCCTGCATTGACACTAGGCCACTCCTCATTCATAATAGTATCGGTGTGGTTTGGCAAATTGAGATATATCTCCTCGGTCACAAATGGTATAAATGGATGTAGTAATTTGAGTATTTGAGTGAGGATATATTCTAGATAAGACGCCTTGCGACACTTGAGGTCTTCGTCGTCGCTATATAGAGCACTCTTGCTCATCTCGATATACCAATCGCAGAACTCCGTCCATACGAAGTCGTATATACGGCCAGCAGCCATACCTATCTCATATTTCTCAAGGTTAGACGTAATCTCTGCTATAGCATCATTTAGCCTGCAAGTAATCCACTTGTCCTCTGGGGCTAACTCAAAAGTGCCTACTTTAGGCAAAGTCTTGCCCTCGCAATTCATAAGCACAAATCTAGATGCATTCCACACCTTGTTGATAAAGTTTCTGCAAGATTCTACTCTGCTCTCTATATATCTGGTATCGCTACCTGGCGCTATACCAGATGCTAGTGAAAATCTCAAACTGTCTGCACCATATTCTTCGATAACTTTGAGAGGGTCTACACCATTACCTAGAGATTTACTCATCTTGCGACCTTGCTCATCTCTAACTATACCATGGATAAGTACGTCGCCAAATGGTATCTGTCCCATATGCTCTATACCTGAGAATATCATACGGGCTACCCAGAAGAATATAATGTCGTACGCCGTGACAAGTACGGTAGTAGGATACCAATAATCTAGTTCGGCTGTCTTGTCTGGATAGCCTAGTGTAGAAAATGGCCATAGCGCCGAACTAAACCAGGTGTCTAACACGTCTTCGTCTTGGGAGAAGGTGGTGTGAGCACACTTGGGGCAAATATCTGGAGTGGTCTCGCTCACTACTAGTTCGCCACATTTGTCGCAATAGTATGCAGGTATACGGTGTCCCCACCATAGTTGGCGAGATATACACCAGTCCTTGATATTCTCCATCCAGTTGAAATACGTCTTGGAGAATCTCTCTGGTACAAAGCGTATCTCTCCACTCTTGACTGCCTCAATAGCAGGCTCTGCTAGTGGTTTCATTGAGACAAACCATTGTTTGGATACGATAGGCTCTACTATACTATGACATCTATAACAGCATCCAGTATTGTGAGTATATGGCTCTATCTTGACTAGATAACCTTGCTCTTTGAGGTCGTCTACTACTATCTTGCGTGCTACGTCTCTATCGAGTGTATTGTATCTCTCTCCGCATAGTTCATTGAGCGTACCATCGTCGTTCATCACACGTAGGATAGGTAGATTGTGTCTGAGTCCTACCTCAAAGTCATTAGGATCGTGAGCAGGGGTAATCTTGACTGCTCCACTACCAAATTCGCACTCTACGTAATCGTCTGCCACTATAGGTATCTCTCTATCGGTAAGAGGTAGTTTGAGCATCTTGCCGATAAGATGAGAGTATCTCTCATCATTAGGATTGACTGCTACTGCAGTATCTCCAAACAAGGTCTCTGGTCTAGTAGTAGCAACTATTAGTCTGTCCTCACCGTCTACGGTAGGATATGCTATGTGCCATAGATTGCTATCGTGCTCTATATACTCTACCTCTGCGTCGCTAAGTGCTGTCTTGCACGTAGGACACCAGTTGATAATACGGCTACCTCTATAGATAAGCCCCTTGTTGTACAGGTTGACAAAAACCTTGGACACCGCTGCAGATAGATGATTGTCCATAGTGAAGGCTAGTCTTGACCAATCACAAGAAGAACCCAATTTCTTGAGTTGGTTGACAATACGAGTGTTGTACTTCTCCTTCCACTCCCAAGCACGCACCATAAAACCGTCTCTACCTATCATATCCTTGGTGAGACCTTCTTCTTTCATCTGCTCTACTATCTTGACTTCGGTAGCGATAGATGCGTGGTCTGTACCTGGTACCCACTCTGCACTATATCCTTGCATACGCTTAAAACGTACAAGTATATCTTGCAACGTATTGTTGAGGGCGTGTCCCATGTGTAGTTGTCCCGTGATATTTGGTGGAGGCATCATCACACAAAATGGACGCTTGGTAGTATCCACTTCGGCTCTAAAATATCCTCTAGCCTCCCACTCGCTATACAATCTGTCTTCAAATGATTTTGGCTCGTAAGTCTTCGCCATATCCATAACGTTCACCTCAAATGAGATATTTATACCCGTATAGTATAGCACAACCCTGCATAAATTCCAAAGCAATTGAGGTCAATGTAGTAAAAATCTAAAGATTTTTTTTGAAAAATCACCTCAAAATATAGTATATGCAAAATAATAATGCTTTTTGGTAATCTATAAGCGCAAATACTCTTTTGCTTGACTATAAAAAAATTTGTACTATGATATCTACTGGAGTGTAATTATGAAAAAATTTGCGATATTTTTGATAGTAGGAGCGTCTATATTTTGGGGATTTATGGGGACTTTTGTCAACGTATTGACCTCTGATAGCATAGGTTTTACATCTATGCACCTCATCTCCTACCGAACGCTAGTGACGGGACTCATATTGCTAGGATACCTACTGATATTTGATAGAAAATCCTTGGTAATACCCAAAAAGCATATACCTATGGTGATATTGAGCGCTATATTGACGGTAGTTGTATTCAATATAGCATACATAAGCGCCATTAGACTAAACGGTATGAGTGTAGCATCAGTCCTACTGTATACCTCACCTGTATTCGTGACTATATTATCAATATTTGTATTTAAAGAAAGGCTGACAACAGTTCGTGTCATCACTCTAATATGCGCTACGTTAGGTTGCGTAATGGTGTCGGGAGTGCTAGGTGGTACTGAAAATTTGTCTTGGATAGGTATATTGATGGGACTGTTAGCAGGTCTAACTTATGGTCTATATGGAATATTTTCACGTATCATCACTAAAGAAGTCAATCCTATATCTTATATCACCTACATTATGCTAATATCTGCTCTAATCGTCATACCTTTTGCAGATATAGGCAAATCAATCGAGATATTGTCCCTAGACCCCTCTATAATACCTCTAGTGCTATTGTTTGTCCTATGTTCGCAACTAATACCATATATCCTATTCACTACTGGTATCAAGTACGTAAGCCCCTCACGAGCATCAATTACGGCGACATTAGAGCCATTGGTCGCTACCATAATAGGCATAACGGTATTTAGTGAAGGTTATACTGTGTACAGTATAATAGGTATGATACTAATACTAGGCTCGGCTATACTGCTCAACGTAAAATCAAATGAATAATAGCATTGTCGCTATGCTAAACAACAAAAAAAAAGAACTTGGCGTGACCAAGTTCTTTTTAATTTATTTGACTATTACACAATCAACGTCGTCTTTTCTATAAATTTCTTTGTAGAAGATACCTTCGCTAACTACGCTAGTGCCTATCTCTAGATGCACGTTTTTGCTATCGTATTCTGCCTCTCTCATAACTGTCATACGACAATCTCTATTTGAGTACAAGTAGTCTACTACCTTGTAGTCGCTGACGTCTTTGATAAAGTCATCTATATCAGCATAATCCTTGACGTCTCTAACCTCGCAGACAAATCCACTAACATTGAGAGTACGACCTCTACGATACATATTTTTCTCCTCGTCTATGCGTAGGTGGAAATTAATCATCTTAAATCTATTGACGTCCTCGACAGTCACCTTCTCTAGAGAATCGGTATTGAGTGGAGCGAACATAATATATTGTTTGCCTATACGAACAAATACGTCGTTGCCAACTTGCTTGACGTCGTCTACCACGTCAAAGTGATTGTATATAAGTAATGATAATTTGGCGTTGTCTATCTTCTCGGTAGTATCCTCCTGTTTATATCCAGGTTGAAGCGCCTTGAGACCTCTGAGATGATATAGCACCATTGCAGAATTTTGAGATTGGATACCTATCTTGCGACCTTCTTCGTTGAGAAGAGGGAATCTATAATAGTATGGCTCTGCTCCATTTGTAAGCATACGAGCGAATATGGTAGCCGTTTCTCCATTGTCTGCTCTACCTGTGTAGAAGAAACTCTCGGTCTGTATGCCATTGTGAAACTCCTTGTCGGCAGTAGCTAGAGTATATCCTTCTCCCACTCTGTACCGTGTTCCATCATAATCTAGTATACAGCCATATAATGAAAACCACCAAAGTGCAAGCCTGTGTCCATAAGGGGCTTGTCTAGTGAGTCGGGTATCATCTTGCGTATCTCACGATAAGCACATTAGCTAATGTATGCCATACGTTCTCTTTGCAATACTTCACACGTTGTATTCATAATTTTCTCCTATAAAGTTTTTATTTTATTTAATTTAACGATACTATCGGATCTTTGATAGTAGGTATCTCAAACATATCTATTACTTCATACACAGGCTCTTCTTCTCCTGCACCTTCGTTGTATACGTAGTGCACTATCGCCGTGATATGAGCCCACGTGTTGTTGCGTACTTTCTCTCCTGGTCTATGTACGGCAAGATGTCCAATGTACTGCATATCATCTGCACAGCAAGTAAGTGCCATTCTACCTGCCACAAAGGTATTTGGTGGCAATTTTGGAGAGGTCATCACCATAGTATTTAGTTCGACCGTCTTGCCATCATACCTGGCGTGAGAGTCAAACATATCTATATAAAATACTCCGTAATCCTCGTCTTTTACCCTAATAATAGGAGTATTGACATCATATGGAAGGTCGCTCTCTAGATGTAATTCTTGATCGGCCTGGTCGTATAGTAGATAAGTGGCGCTACTGTTGATAATCTTGAGACTACGCTTAAAATTCGCTGTCTTTGGATCGTCTTCGCACCTATTGATGACTACTAGGTCACTATCTATCACCATATCCAAAAACTTTTGCCTCATATTCGCAAAATATGGCTCGAAAGTCGTAGCATCTATGATAGTACATATTTGGTACAAACTAAAGTTTTGTGGCAAATAGTCTAAGATATTGTCCTCCCACATAGCATTACACTCGATTAGCACCATCTCAGGCTTTAGTCTAGTGGCTATAGATTGTATCTGTGAGGTGGATATATCCTCTTCGCTATCTATACTCAGTATCTGCACCTTGCCAGAAGCCACGAGTCTATCATCATACTCTACCTCTCCCTCTTCACAGGAAATAATCAGAGTATTGACACCACTACCAAAAGTGTTCTCTAACGCGACTTCGTTGATAAAACTACTCTTGCCTGCCTCCAAAAATCCATTGACTACTACTACGGGTATCTCTCTCATAGTATCACCTCAAACAATCTATGTATGAGACCTTTGTCCATATTTGAACCTATCACGCAAGCCCTACCTATAGGCTCTGCCTCTCCTAGTCTAATCTCATAATCCCCTGCTACGTAGTCAAAATGATACCACTTGTCCTCATCTAGAGCCTTGACAATGCCTTTGGCTCGAAGAATAATTCCTATATCTTCGTTGGTAGACAATTGTTCTAGTATATGCTCTAGTTGAGCGTGAGTATATCCATTCTCCGTCTCTATGCCTACGGAGGTAAACACCTCGTCTGCATGAGTGTGTGTGCGACCTGCTAGTGAGAGTCTCTCACTCAAATTGTCCACGCCTCCCTCCAAAATCGATAGCAAATGCCCACTATCCAGTTGGGATATAGGGGTGGCTAATATCGTAGCGGTAGAATTGTATTGTCTAATGAGTGATACTGCTTGTTCTACTTTGGTATCAGGGATTTTGTCAGTCTTGCTGACGACTATGACTTTGGCATTTTGAAGTTGGTCTATATAAAACTCACCAAAATTCCTAATATACATCTTGCATTTGCCACCATCTACCACAGTAGCGACTACGTTAATAGAGACTTCGGCTTTCACACCTTGGACTGCTCTGATGATATCTGTCAATTTGCCTACTCCACTGGGCTCTATGATTATGCGTGAGGGAGAGTATTCGGCTATTAGTTTGACTATAGCGTCGGCAAAGTTGCCTACTAGCGAACAACATATGCATCCCGAATTAATCTCCGTGACGTTGATACCACTATCTTTGAGAAATGCTCCGTCGATACCTATCTCGCCAAACTCATTCTCAATAAGGGCTACTCTCTCACCTGCGTATGCTGTGAGCAGTTGTTTTATCAAAGTAGTCTTGCCTGCTCCCAAAAATCCCGATATAATATCTATCTTGACCATATCAACCACCTATTCCTTTGAGATATTCGCCCATGGTACGTACGTCGACTGTGAGATTGTCTATCTCTTGGGGGATATCTCCTGCTAGACCACGGATAGTCTCTATACTCACAGGTACTGCTAACCAACCGTCTAAAGTATCTACGTCAAATATAGCATCCTCTCCATCTACTCTATCAAAGTATATGTGTCTCACGTCTTTGCCCTCTTGATAAAATCTAGAAAATAGCATAATCTTGACTACTTCGACACAAGTATCTCTCAAATCAGCATTAAAAATATTTACCTTTTCGATAAGGTCGGAGATAGACCTGACTATACGCCTATCGACACCCATCTGCACGAACACCTGAGAGGACTCCTCATACTCCTTGCTACACTCGTCGTCTGGAGCGAACATAATCATCTTGTTCTTCTCTGCTAGGTGGTACATAGTGGGATATACCGTCTCATAAGTCTCTCCACACTTGGGACAAACTCGGGTAAATAGCCCCCTGCCTACTAGCAGTTCGGCTAGGCGAGAATCCTCGATAGAATTGATATATTCGTAAGTGTGGACAGGTATATTCTCTCCACATCTAGTACAAGTGATAGACCCTATAGAAACCTTGCTCATAATCTAACTATCTCCAAAATAATATTAACTCAAATACAATAAATTGTATTTGCAAAATAGTAAATAAAATTTGTATTTTCATAAATACTATATAAATTATATCACACACAAATAGCCATAGCAAGCAATGAAATATGTTTTTGATAAAAAAGTGAGAGAATAAAAAAACGCGATCCTATACAGAATCGCGTAATTTCGTCAAATCAATGATTACTTCAACTCAGCGAAGTACTTGATGGTACGTACCATTTGGCTGGTGTAAGAATTCTCATTGTCATACCAAGATACAACTTGTACTTGGGTGTTGCCGTCAGCCATAGGAATAACCATGGTTTGAGTAGCATCAAACAATGAACCATATCTCATACCGATAACGTCAGAAGATACGATCTCCTCGTCATTGTAACCATAAGACTCGGTAGCAGCAGCCTTCATAGCAGCATTGATCTCGTCCTTGGTCACACTACCCTTAACAACTGCTACAAGGATAGTAGTAGAACCAGTAGCGGTAGGTACACGTTGAGCAGAACCGATAAGCTTGCCGTTTAGCTCTGGGATAACTAGACCGATAGCCTTAGCAGCACCAGTAGAGTTAGGTACGATATTGATAGCAGCTGCTCTAGAACGACGTAGGTCACCCTTGCGTTGTGGACCATCTAGAGGCATTTGATCACCGGTGTAAGCGTGTACGGTGGTCATGATACCAGCCTCGATAGGAGCTAGATCGTTTAGTGCCTTTGCCATAGGAGCTAGGCAGTTGGTAGTACAAGAAGCAGCGGAGATGATAGTATCATCAGCCTTGAGAGTCTCGTGGTTGGTATTGAATACGATAGTAGGTAGGTCGTTGCCTGCTGGTGCAGATATAACTACCTTCTTAGCACCTGCATCGATGTGTGCTTGTGCCTTTGCCTTAGAGGTGTAGAAACCAGTACACTCTAGTACTACGTCTACTCCTATCTCTCCCCATGGGAGCTCTGCTGCGTTTGCCTTAGCGTAGATGATGATCTCCTTGCCGTCTACGATGATAGAATTGTCAGTAGCATCTACCTTGTGATCTCTAGCGTAGTTTCCTTGGGTGGAATCGTACTTGAGAAGGTGAGCCAACATCTTAGGGCTGGTCAAATCGTTGATAGCTACTACCTCGTAACCATCAGCACCGAACATCTGTCTGAAAGCCAAACGACCAATACGGCCAAAACCGTTGATTGCAACTTTAACTGCCATTTTTATAATCCTCCGATTAAAATTATTTACTATTTTTCGCGCCTTTTGACGCTTACTTGTCCTATTTTACATTATTTGGGTGCTTTAGTCAAACAATTAGTCTAGTTTTTCTCAAATAAATTGCAAAAATAACACTTTTTTAATTAAAATTAAAAGGCTTTTGGACTTTTTTGTCTTATACCAAAAAAATTATTTACACAACTCAACTTTGGTGCTATAATGTCTAGTAAGGTGTCTATGAAAAAAATCTTTGAATTGTTCATTACTTTTTTCAAATTAGGCTTATTCACTTTTGGTGGTGGATACGCTATGATTTCGTTGATTCAAAGTGAGTGCGTAGACAAAAAGAAATGGCTCACCGAAGAAGAACTGCTAGATATAGTAGCCATCGCCGAATCTACCCCCGGTCCTATCGCTATCAATAGCGCTACGTACATAGGACACAAAATAGGTGGAGTGCTTGGCTCGATAATGGCCGTGCTAGGCGTAGTACTACCCTCTTTCGCTATTATATACATAATATCATTGTTCTTCGACGCATTTATACAGATAGAGATAATAGCCAAGGCGTTTAGAGGTATTCAATGCGCAATAGGCGTGATAATACTCACGGCTGGTATCAAAATGCTAAATAAACTGCCAAAATCAACCTTGTCTATCATTATATTCTCGCTAACTTTGATAATTACGATAGTGCTAGACGTAATAGCAGTCAATCTATCTAGCATAATACTCATACTAATAGCAGGAGTGATAGGTATAGTGTCGACTGCCCTCACCTCCATAAGCAAAAAGAGAGGTGATGAATAATGCTGTGGGAACTATTCATTACTTTCTTCAAAATAGGGCTATTCACCTTTGGTGGTGGGTACGCTATGATACCTCTTATCGAACAAGAAGTGACGTCAACTCACGCTTGGATGAGTAGCGAAACTCTACGCAATCTCATAGCAGTAGCAGAGTCAACGCCTGGTCCTGTCGCTATCAATATGGCGACTTTCGTAGGCTCTACACAAGCAGGACTCTTGGGCTCAATATGTGCGACCTTGGGAGTGGTGTTGCCCTCATTTATAATTATACTACTCATAGCCACTATCGCCAAAAATTTCATCAACAATAAGTGGGTACAAGGTGCATTGTCTTGCGTGAGACCACTAGTGATAGCGCTCATAGTGAGTACGGGATTGACGTTTGTAATAAGTAGTATTTGGTTAAATTATCCATCTATCCAAAATATAGAGGTATCTATACCAAATCTAATAATTACCGTGGTATGCGCATTGATATATATAGGAGTGCCTATTCTCACCAAAAAGAAAATGTCGCCAATACTACTCATCTTAATATCTGCAGTACTAGGTATGCTAATATTCTAATAATAACTAACAGCCGACAAAGGCTCGTCCCGTAGAGAATTTTGGACATTAAAAAGACTAACGAACAAATTTCGTTAGTCTTTCGTTTTGTACTCAATACATACTCTCATTTTAGGTATAGACAACTATCTATATATTTGAATTTGCGTATTTGTATTTACATACAATACTCTTCAAAACATTTTACAAATCTGGATTTGTTAAAAATTATGAATTTGTATTGTTCTCCATTTTTCATAAATACAGTCGCTACAGGAAAAACTATCCACTTCCAAGTGATTTCTTTGATTTCACTCATTGGTAAAACCAAATTTCTATATTGTTTGTCAACAGTTAGTTTGTTGGTCTTGTAGGTGAGCGAGGCCTTATCAAGGTATAATGCTCCACCGATTATTCCATTTCGACACAAACTACAAATAAAAGATTTCATAATACGACCTCATCAAACTCTTGTTCCTCAATTTGGTAGAAAGTAAACTTTCTACCAAAATTTTGGATAAGAGTACTTTTATTTCGCTAAATTTACAAAGTGAGAATATGCCGTCAATTCTCGAACGGCTAGCCCTGCCCTTCTCTCCACAGGGTCACCAAGGCGCAGTTCAAACAACTCTAGTCCCTCATCTTCGTCTACCCACACAGGAGTCATACGTTGCTCTATCTCGTATCCGGTCAATGCCCTCTCCGTCTCCCCTATTATCTCGGCTTTGTAATAGGTGACTTCGTACATACGGTCCTTGTAGTATTCTCTGACTCGAATCGCATCTTCTTCGGTAGGCTTGATAATCAAACCTGCCTCCTCTCTGCATTCTCTAACTACACAATCTATAGTAGTCTCTCCTATCTCCAATCCACCACCAGGTAGCATATACATATCGTCTACCTCTGCGTGCATTAGTAATATCTTGTGGTCACTCTCTCTGCGGATAAAGGCTCTCGTCGTACGACGGATTTTCCTCACACCGACTTTTTCGTTGAAGGTGTCACCACTTATGTATTTGGTAATCATACCCTATACCTCCACGATAACTGCATATACATTATAACATACACACACGTATTAGACAACAAAAAAACGGGTTGAATTAACCCGTTTTTAGTTTTCATCAAAATACCGTCAGTTGGTAGTGTGATCCTTGACCACTACGTCGTGCGCTCCACCCTCTACGATAGATACGCTACTGACTAGTGTCAACTTGGCTTTGTCTTGAAACTCTGGTATGGATAGAGAACCACAGTTGCACATAGTCGAACGAATCTTGGATAGAGTGACGCCTAGATTGTCGTGTAGTGAGCCTGCGTATGGTACGTAACTATCTACACCTTCTACAAAGGATAGTTTGGTAGCGCCACCCATATCGTATCTCTGCCAGTTGCGAGCACGAGCGCTACCTTCGCCCCAGTACTCCTTCATATAACTGCCGTTGATAAGCACCTTGTTGGTAGGGCTCTCATCAAATCTAGAGAAATATCTGCCTAGCATACAGAAGTCACTACCCATAGCAAGCGCCAACGTGATGTGGTAATCGTGTACGATACCACCGTCAGAACATATAGGCACGTATATACCTGTCTCCTCAAAATATTCATCTCTAGCCTTGGCTACTTCGATAACTGAGGTGGCTTGTCCACGACCTATACCCTTGGTCTCACGAGTGATACATATACTACCACCACCGATACCTACCTTGATAAAGTCAGCACCTGCATCTGCCAAAAATCTAAAGCCTTCGCCATCTACTACGTTGCCTGCTCCGACCTTAACGGTGTCGCCATATTTGTCTCTAATCCACTTGATAGTGCGTCTTTGCCACTCACTATATCCCTCGGACGAGTCAATACATAGCACGTCTACTCCTGCCTCTACTAGTGCAGGGACTCTGGTCTCGTAGTCACGAGTATTGATACCTGCTCCTACCATTAGTCTCTTGTTGGAGTCTAATAGTTCATTTGGATTTTCTTTGTGTTGGTCGTAGTCCTTGCGGAATACAAATGACACTAGTCTACCATCATTGTCTATGATAGGTAGAGAGTTTAGTTTGTGTTCCCAGATGATATCATTTGCCTCTTTGAGAGTGACACCCTCTTTGGCAGTGATGAGTTTGTCCATAGGAGTCATAAATGATGACACCAATTCGTCGCCTGTCATACGGCTAACTCTATAATCACGGCTAGTGACTATACCTACTAGTTTGCCTTGGGCTGTGCCATCGTCGGTGACGGCTATGGTAGAGTGACCGTGTATCTCCTTGAGCGCTACGACGTCCTTGAGAGTTTGGTCAGGACGAATATTTGAGTCAGAGACTACGAATCCTGATTTGTATTTTTTGACACGGCGTACCATCTCTGCTTGATCCTCGACAGTTTGAGAACCGTATATAAAAGACATACCACCCTCTTTGGCTAGAGCAATAGCCATAGTATCATTACTAACGGCTTGCATGATAGCAGATATCAATGGTATATTTAGGCTGATAGCAGGCTCTTCGCCTTTCTTAAACTTTACTAATGGAGTCTTGAGCGATACCTTGGATGGTATGCAGTCGGCATCAGTATAACCTGGTATCAACAAATATTCACTAAAAGTACGTGAGGGTTCTTGAAAATAAGTAGCCATAAGTCACCTTCCTAATGTAAATTTTATCTATTATAAGCACAAATACAAAAACTGTCAACCAAAAATAGCGAAATATAATTGAAAATTATATATTATCTTGGTTAATTTGTATAAAAAACGACGCCATAACGGCGTCGTTAGTTGTTATTTAGCGATTACATCATCCTTTTTGTTGATGATAGATAGCATAGTGTCATATTCTCTATCCATAGCCTCTCTGTCCTTACTTGGGACAAATCTCTCTGTGAGAGCGCTAACGACAAATAGTACTATAGTAGCAATAGCAAATCCTGGGATTATCTCGTATATAGGGAATATACCCAAATAATATCTTAGGATAAATCCTACTAAAGATACGACAGCACCAGTCACGATAGACCATATAGCACCGTACTTATTGAGTTTCTTGCTATATAGAGAGAATAATACTACTGGTCCAAATGCTGCACCTAGTCCACCCCAAGCAAACTCAACTAGGTCAAATACTGAACTAGATGGATCTAGGGCTACTACAAAGCCTATGATTGCTAGAACTCCTACTACTATTCTGCCTACCCACACTAGTTCACCGTCAGACACAGGCTTACCTGTGACACGTTTCTTAATCTCACCATATATATCTGTACTAAATGACGTGGATGCGACTAGTAGTTGGCTGTCGGCAGTAGACATAATGGCTGCTAGTACTGCTGATAGTAGTATACCTGCGACTATTACGGTAGCCCAATTGCTAGATAGCAAACTTTGGATAAGTTTGACTAGTATAGTCTCATCTGCGCCAGTACCTATTTGTCCTAGATATACTGCTCCTATGATACCTGTGACAACTGCTGCAAATAGAGTAATGAATACCCATATCATAGCGATAGTAGCGGCTGGCTTGACTTGCTTGTCAGACTTGATACCCATAAATCTAACGAGTATGTGAGGCATACCAAAGTAGCCTAGTCCCCACGCTAGTCCATTGACTATCTCCATACCTCCGAAGTTCTCCTCAAATCCAAATGAGAAAGTTGATGCCAATATATCCCCTACTTGGCTCATCATAGTAGCGTCTCCACTCAAGTTGGCTATACATACGATAGGTAGTATGATAAGAGTGAAGAACATAAGTACACCTTGGATAAGGTCAGTCCAAGATACCGCCAAAAATCCACCTAGCACTACGTATGCTGCTATAGTGATAACTCCTATGACTAGTCCCAAGGTATAATCTAGTCCAAATACAACGTTGAATAGTTTGGCGCTAGCGGCGAACATAGATGCTGCATATACTGTGAAAAATATGCACATAACAATCGCTGCGATAAAACTAATCAAGCGTTTGTCATCTTTAAATCTATTTGACAAATAACTACTGACTGTAAGTGAATTGGATGCAACCTCGGTGTATACTCTAAGCCTACGTGCTGTAAATATCCAATTGAGCAAAGTGCCCACTAGCAAACCTATGGCTATAAATATAGCAGATTTGCAAGCGCCGGTAGCATAACCGATACCACCTACTATGATGGCTATAGTACAAGCCTTGCCTGGTAGTCCTTGGAGTAGCCAACCACTCATATCTGATGCTTGGGCAGACATCGCTGCTACCCAAGGATTGAGTTGTCTACCTCCTAGCACGTACTCGGCATTTGACATCTTCTTGCGTGAAAATACGCAACCTATGGTAATCATAACCGCTAGGTATACGATAAATACGACTAGTATTATAATTTGTTCGGTAGTCATATATCCTCCATATACGGATAGTCCGTGAAAAATTGAATACTTGTATATTTTACCTCATATACGCCTAATAATCAAGTAAATAAAGGCGTTTTGCACAAAATAGCGAATTTTAGGCATAAAAAAAAGCAGTCTCTAGGACTGCTATTTATCTTTTGCACGTCGTTGCTTGATAAGTCTAAGGTAGTAGATAAAATACAATACAAATGAAAATACCAAAGATATCGAATTGATAAGGACTATCATAAATAACAATTCTCCTTCGATAAATGGAAATAATAGTAATATTATGATAGAGGCATTGAGCAATCCAGTATTTAATTTGCCATACCACCTAGAGGACTCGTGGATACCATAACGATACATAGCCACTCCTGCTATGATAGCCAAAATAAGTTCTTTGACAAATTGTAATGCGCATAGCACAAATATCCCTGGGTACATGAGTGACGCACAACAAATAAATGAAAATTGAAAGAGTTTGTCTACTATAGGGTCGAGCATCTTGCCTAGATTGGTCACTTGATTGAGACTCCTAGCCAGATAGCCGTCTACTATATCTGCTAGCCAAAATACGACGCTAAGCCATAGAGCAACGTCGCCCCTACCCTCAAAAAACAGTACGCATATAAACGGTATCATCATTATCCTAATATACGTAATGATGTTTGGTATAGTAAATATCTCTCGCTTGTCAATTTTAATCATAATCTGAAAAGCCTTCTTGGAAAACTGCGTCACTTGTCTATACATATATCACCTACAGATATAAGTGTTGACAAGGATTAGTATATTATATCAAAATTAAAACTTGATAAGTGGCAATATCACGGATATGACTGCTACGGCTACTGCTATCCAGTAGGTCGCTACTACCCAAGTAGGTCTCTTGGTCGCTCCGTGTACGTATGTAAATGCGTAAACTATCGCTATTAGATATAGTAACGCTGTGGCAACGGTCTTGAGTATTTGCAAGGTTGGAAACAATCCACCCAACAATGACGCAACAGCCGATATAACTAATATAATCAAACAAATAATAGGTAATGCTTTCTTCATAATACCTCCTTACAACATATCTATAATGCGCGTCATATCGTCTACGACGGTCGCTCCCGTAGTAGCCAATCTCTCAAAAGATTGATGTCCTGACGCCACTAGTATACACTCACAGCCTATCTCCTTCGCTATCTCGTAGTCGTGTATAGTGTCTCCTATCATAATCACGTCACTAGCAGTATAATCGTGCTCTCCTATAAATTCTCTAGCCATATCAACCTTGCTAGAGGCATAATTGTCTCTACTGCCGTAGAGAGCAACGAAATATTCTCTCAATGAATAATGCGCTACTTGTCTCTCTAACAAAGATTGTTCGGATGCAGATATAATGATTTGAGTGATTTTGAGATCTTTGGCTTTCTCTAGCAAAGTAGGTACTCCCTCTGCCAAAGTAGCCTCGTGTCGCCTAGCATTGTACATAGGGATATACAACTGGTCTGCCATATACTCATAAGAATCTATATCAAAATTAAAGCCTACTGCTCTATAATAGTCTATGATAGGAAAAGTAAACACCTCTTTGTACCTATCCATAGATATCCTAGGCAGACCATATTTGTCCAAAAGTACTAATAACAAGTCGTAGCATAGGTCAACGTCGTTTAGCAAAGTACCATTCCAATCGTAAATAATACACTTGGGCTGAATACTCATATTATGCCCCTGCACGCACTAGTTCGGTAATCATCATAGTGCCAGTATTCTTGAAATATAGCATCTTGTATACGTTGCCTGCCTTGATCTCCATATTTGACAAATGATAAACCTTGCGATTGTACATAGTAGTGGTGTCAAATCCCTCCATAGAGGATATCTCCTCGTCAGCCCACTCATATCTAAACTTGAGTTGGTTGGTATAGTTGTCTCCGTAGGCAGCATTGTTCTCACTAATAAATATGTGAGCCTCGTAGCCTCCCTCATTGACGTCCTTGATAGTATTTGATATGGCTATCACACTAGCGACTGCAGTCCATAAAAATACTATGCCAAATATAGACACGAGTACAATGCGCTTGACTGTGAAAAATGGTTGTTTGGCAAAATTAACGTCACGATTACGCTTGCGTATGGTCAACACCACGTACACTATACCTATCACTACAAGTGAAAAGAATATAGCCAACGTACCGTCTATGAGCAAAAATATCAACATATTTGAAGGTGTACTTCCCAAAATATGGTCAAATACCAAAACTGGCAAGTATACAACCGCCGCAAGGATAAGCACTATAACAACTATAAACTTCCAACTGAGTCCGCGATTAGAGTATTCCACAACAATTCTCCTAATATATAAGCATCATAAACAAAATCATATATGATATACAAAATAGTCTAACTCTAACTAAAACAAATCAAGTATGTATACATATATAACAAATTGATTATATCATTATATTTGAAAAATTGCAAGAATATTAGAAAAGGCTCAAATAAATTTGTTTTGTATAGATGTGTAAAGGGTATAAAATTATTGTAAAAAAAATTTGTTTTTTTGTATAAAAACGCTAGACAACTTCAAATCTATATGCTATAATCATCTAGCATTTTGGCCATGCCTCCATAGTCTAGAGGCCTAGGACGCCGCCCTCTCACGGCGGAATCTGGGGTTCGAATCCCCATGGAGGTGCCAATAACAAGAAATCGTATCGCTTGATGCGATTTTTTTGTTGTACCGTAATGGTAGGATTCGAACTGGTGGGTAGTCGATAGACCTGAGTTGCCAGTGGCAAGTCAGCCACCACGGCGTGTCGAATAGATACACAGTATCTATGATGAGCGAATCCCCATGGAGGTGCCAATAACAAGAAATCGTATCGCTTGATGCGATTTTTTTGTTGTATGGTGTAGTAATGGGGTTCGAACTGGTGGGCAGTCGACAGACCTGAGTTGCCTGTGGCAAGTCAGCCACCACGGCGTGTCGAATAGATACATAGTATCTATGATGAGCGAATCCCCATGGAGGTGCCAATAACAAAAATCGTATCGCTTGATGCGATTTTTTTTGTTGTACCGTAATGGTAGGCTTCGAACTGGTGGGCAGTCGATAGACCTGAGTTGCCAGTGGCAAGTCAGCCACCACGGCGTGTCGAATAGATACATAGTATCTATGATGAGCGAATCCCCATGGAGGTGCCAATAA
>JAGBSX010000014.1 GCA_017631635.1 Clostridia bacterium
CCTAAAATGGCTTTAGTTTAATGGAGCAGGTGATGGGAATCGAACCCACACGACCAGCTTGGAAGGCTGGGATTCTACCATTGAACTACACCTGCACGGGTGCGAAGTGATATAACGTGTCGAATCAATCACTCCATACACAATGCTATAAGATAATAGCACAGTACGATATTATTGTCAATCAAAATAACGAGAAATTATTGAAAAATTTTAATTTTTTTTGATAAGTAAGATTGCCAAATTATCTAGTGCTTTTCGTCTATGGCTGACACTATTCTTCTCCTCTGGCGTCGCTCTACCAAACGATTTATTTAACTCATAACTATAAAATATAGGGTCATAACCAAATCCACCCTCTCCGTCATAATCTAGTAGAATTTTACCTTTGGTCTCGCCTATTACCGAATATACTGCACCATCAGAGTCTATCATGACTATCGCTGATACGAATTTAGCATCTCGCATCTCCACTCCGTCCAACTCTCTGAGCACTTTGAGATTGTTCGCATGGTCGTTGCCGTGTTCGCCTGCGTATCTAGCCGAATACACACCTGGAGCGCCTCCTAGAGCCTCTACCATTAGTCCCGAATCATCTGCTATAGTAGCCATACCTATCATGTCGTATATAGTTTTTGCTTTGATATAAGCATTTTCACTAAAGGTAGTCCCTGTCTCCTCTACGTCAACGTCTATACCTACGTCGTTTAGTGTCAACACCTCATAATCAGACAAAATGGCTTTGATTTCTGCTACTTTATGCTTATTGTTGCTGGCTAATACCAATCTCTTCATATGCTACCTCTAAAAAAAACAAATTGTTATCTAAAAATATCCAAATAATTATATCAATTATCTAAAGACTCGTCAATACATTTTGTATTATATTGAGTACATCTATTTTTGCTTGACTAAAACAACTATCAAAAAAGTAAATATAGAAGTACACTATGAATATAGTAGACAACATAATCAACAAACAGCAAAATATGATTGCTATATCTACACAAATGTAGCGCCATATATACTTTGCCAAACGGCAACAAACTTCATGCAAAGAGTGGAGATATAGTCATAGCCCCTACCCAAAGCATATATGAGGTGACTTTTATAGAGAGAGTGAGGATGATGCTTTTACAATAGGTATCAATTGTACGATAATGATAGACAATGAAGAGGTATGCATATCCCCTACACCTATTATTTTTAACAACATAAACTATGACTTGATATTATTTTTTGAAAAAATTAACAATTGTTTCTTTAACCCAAATATAAATTATTGCACAATATCCCAAAATATTTATTTGATAATGGAGAGGTTGAGTCAATCAAATGATAATGACAATTCAGACTCGATATTGCTACCAGCCATACAACTATTGCTTGGTGATAGATATGATATAACTACAACCATGTTGGCAGAGGCTTGCAATATATCTGAGGTATACTTTAGAAAAATATTTAAAAATAAATATGCTATCTCGCCTAGCAAACATCTCATACAACGAAAAGTAGACAAAGCCAAGCATTATCTTACCTATACCGATATGAATATCAACGAAATATCATATCACTAAATTTTATAGATACATCTTATTTTGCAAACAGTTCAAGCAAATAGTAGGTACTACTCCAAAAAATTATTGAAATAAAACTTCACATACAAAATAAGACAGCCGTGGCTGTCTTATTTTTATTTATAGCAGGATACACACTACTCCGCCTCTGCCCTCATTGACTATCTTGCCGACAGTCTTGCGCATCTTGGCTTTGGCGTCTACAGGCATAGAAGTTAGTTTTGAATTAATACCTTCTTTGACTAGCGAACTGAGTGGTTTGCCAAACATATTTGTCTCCCAGATATTGCTCGGATCACTCTCAAATTCACTCATTAGATACTTAATCATATCCTCGCCTTGTTGCTCTGTGCCTACCACAGGATTAACCTCAGTCTCTACGTCAACCTTCATAATGTGTAGAGATGGAGCACTTGCTCGCAATTTCACACCGTATCCAGCACCTTTTTTAACGACTTGAGGCTCTTTGAGTTCCATATCACTCATGGTAGGTATTACTATGCCGTAGCCATTGTTCTCTACGTCATCCATAGCATCTTTTATCATAGCAAATTTGTCTTCAAAACTTCTAAGTCTTTTGACGTACGCCATTAGACTAAAGTCATCTCCTAGTGGTATATCGCATTGTTCGCTGAGTACCCTAAAGAACACTTCTTGCTTTGGTCTAACTGTTATACATACGTTGCCTTTTGAGATATCACAGTCGATATCCACGCCGTCAAAATTGTCGCTTAGTTTGAGATTGTTGTCGATATCGCTACAATCTTTCATCTTGGCACAATTTGATATTATCTCCTCTGCCGAAGAGGTTATCTCGCTGATTAGATAATGATTATCATCTAGCACTTGCATCCATTTGGGCATATCCAAAGACAATGTCTCCACAGGAAATTCTAACATAAGAGAAGATAGTATCTCTTGCATATCGCTAGAGGTCGCATTTAGGATATCCATAGCCACTACCTTTACTGTATATTTTAGAGACAAAGCCTCCACCAATTTGACGTTTTCTTTGCTACGAGGAGCATTTGTGTTTAACACAATGACAAAAGGCTTACCACTAGCCTTGGCATCTGCTATTACTTTCTCTTCGGCAGATATATACTTAATTCTCTCTATTTGGCTAATACTACCATCTGTCGTGACTACTATATTTATAGTAGAGTGATCTGATATTACTTTCTTAGTACCTACTTCGGCGGCTTTTGAAAATGGCATTTCTTTGTCACTCCAAGGAGTCTTGACCATACGCTCCTTGCCATCTTCGCTATCACCGATAGCACCGTCTACCATATATCCCACACAGTCTACCATACGAAATCTAGCCTTGCATCCGTCCTTAAAATTTAATTCTACAGCATCCTCTGGAACAAATCTAGGCTGAGTAGTCATGATTGTCTTGCCATCAGCAGACTGAGGCATCTCATCTATCGCACGACGAAGTTTGTTGGTATCTTCGATATTTGGCAATATAAACGTCTCCATAAAACGTTTGATAAAAGTCGATTTTCCACTACGTACAGGTCCTACTACACCTATGTAAATATTTCCATCTGTTCGACTAGATATATCTCTGTAAATATCCCTATTCATATAACCCTCCCATTTGATAGTGCATTATATTCAACGGCGTGAAGTTATATGCATTAAAATTAAAAAAGCAACCGACCTAAATCGATTGCTTTGATAATTAAGTTAATCTTAGTACTTCTTGCCTACTACTACTAGGGCGATTAGTCCCATAAATGCACTTAGCATAGCCACAGCACCGCCACATCCTCCTTGAGGAGCATCATTACCACCTGGGACATCTGGAGTGTCTCCACCAGGAGCGTCTGGAGTGTCTGGATTTGTTGGTACGTCTGTGCCTGGCACATCAGGAGTAATCTCTGGTAGTGGCACGTATCCTGCTGATAGATAAGTAGTCTTGACAGCATTTTCCTTGACGTTGGCTATAATAGAATCCAAATCAGCCACTATAGTTTGCTCTGTATAATTATCCTTGTGAGGAGTAGAGGTGTAAGTGTATTGAGCCCAACCCTTGAGGTCAAACTCACGACCATTTTGGACCTTTACGGTGATAGCGAAGTATCCCTCTTCGCTCATACCACTACCTGGAGCATTGTTAAAATTGTCAGCAAAATAATTGACACCGTCTACAGATATACCGTAGTGAACTAAATTGTACTCATCTACTAGGCTGTCAGTCAACTTAGCGTATACAGTCAAAGCCTCGGTAGATGCATCATACTCAGTATCATATATGGTGACAGTAGGCATTACGTTCTCAGGTATCTCACTAATGGTCACTCTAAACTTCCATACTTGTCCACTAATAGGAGTAAAGCGATATGCGTAAGCCAAAGAGTAAATGTTAGGATACTTAGCGTTGTCCTCACCTCTAGGATCTACCCAAGTATTACCGCCATCGGTACTAACCTCAAATTTCTCGATATATTTGCCTAGTCTAGATTGTACGTATATACCAGTCTCTACGCCAGAAGCACAATTGACAGGCACGTCGGTCATAGTTCTCTTCATGATGAGGTCATCACTAGTCACGTTGTTGGCTATCATATCTTGTCTAACTACTTCTGCCATTTGAGCCAAAGTAGCGCTAGAATTCTCGATATCGTATAGAGCGTAGACGTCTATGATATCTTGTGGCAACAAAGAATCAGTAGCCTTGTTAGGTAGTATATCATCTTGATATACGTAGGTTTGAGATACTATATCACCCATCCACAAACGATTGCCTCTAGGATCGTGGACATAGGCAACTTCGTTAACGCTAACGGTCACAGAAGGATTCTCAGTTGCTTGAGCCACTTTTACAGCATTTGATATAGCGACCACGCTAGCTATCATCATAGCTACGCATAGCAATGGGGCTAGTACAAATTTCTTAAGATTACTCATATTTACCTCCAAAATAACGATAACACCATAAATACTCACATTAAGGTATTATGTTAGTAGTAGTTTACCATATATTTTGAGTAATGACAACTTTTTTATCAAATATTTACAATATTTTTTTTAGGTTACGACAATTTTTTTACTAAAAAAGAAGTGTCGCCACTTCTTGTTTATTTGAGTGATTGATACAACTCGTATAATTGCCTCGCGTCCATTTGTTTGAGTTGATGCACGTTGTATTCGTCTGTCATTAATAATATCTTAGTCGCCAGCAAAAATCTAACCTTAGGCAAATCTCTCTCTAGGTACTTCCACTTATATTCTTGCCCACTCTCTTTGACCACAGTCAGAGGACTCACATTGTCTCTGAGATAAGACTCCATCTCCTCTCTAGTGCGAGCATCTTCGCTAGAAACGGTACACAGTAGCATCATATCACTCTCTCGATTGATAGTAGTGTACATACTATTGATGACTGTATCTACCGGTTTAAAATAATATCCTATATCGACAATATCTTCTTCTCCCTCTACGGAGACTCCTATCACCCTGCCCGAACGATTGACGCTCAAAGTGACTGATTCGTCAGCATCTAGCACGACTATGGATCTGACTTGGCACTCCTCTACGATACTCCACACTAGATTGAAACTCACGCAAAACAATATGACTAGGGTAATTATCCTATTGAGCCATTTCACACGAGGTTTGCGTGGCAATATGGTGGTATCATCTGCACGAGACTCCCCCTTGATACTCTCCACGTCGTTGGATATAGTGATGTCGTCCGACTCCGATCTGAGGCGATTGAGTATATCACGATTATTCATTACCCTCGACCTCTTGGATAGATTTTTTTAGTTTTTTCAAAGCAAATGAATACTTATACAATACCGTACCTAGTGGTAGTTCTAGCATAGATGCTATTTCTCTATGTTTCATACCCGTGACAGCGTGCAGTATGACTATTTGTCTCTCTTGTTCATTTAGACACTTAAAAGCCTGCTCTAGCAATAGACCATTGTCCGATATAGAATAGCCTCCTACCTCTACCTCTCCAAAATCAGTCGACATTTCTCTCTTTCGCTTGGTTAGTTCGTTGAGCGCAAGATTACGAGCCATAGTAGTTATCCAAGCCAAAGGCTTGCTACCTCTCACGTACGAAGTCGCATATTGATTGACTCTGATGAAAGTCTCCTGCATGATATCCTCAGCCAATCCCTTGTCATGCAATACAGAATATGCGCAATAAAACACCGCCTTACGTGCATGTTCATAGACGTATTCTAGCGCTCCAGGGGCATTTTGTTGCAATCCTACCATAGCAGAATCAAGGCTATCATAATAGATGCCTTGCGACACTTTGGAATTGTCAACTATAGCAATGTCTGATCTTAGAAAAAACCTCATCTCGTCTCCTATATTTAGAATACCTATAGCGAAGTGGGAGGAGAGAATAAATAAAACCACTACTCGCCATAGGTACACAAAAGCACGTCATACATGCTCTCAATCTTATAACACTTATACACTCTATTTTATTGAAAAACAATAAAATTTTTATAATTTTTCGATATCAATGATGATGGTGATGATGATGAGCACGCTCTATATGCTCTATGTGACAATTCTCCATATAACAATCCTCACCCACTTTCTCCGTCTCTATGGTCACGTGGGATATACCATGCTCCGCTAGTTCTTCTCTAATTTCACGTTTGATAAGTTGAGTTTCCATATCTGTCACTACGTGCATGGTAGCATAATTGCGTACTCCGTCCATGCTCCATATATGGATATGGCGCACGTCTACTACTCCATCTATCTCCAATAGATGCTCTTTGACCTCATCTATCTCTATACCACTAGGCGTCTTGACCAAGAATAGTTTGAGCACCTCGCCAAGTTGACAAACCGCATTTTTTAATATAAATAATGCCACCAATATAGACATAATAGGGTCTATTATGCTAATATCGGTGAATTTCATAACTATCGCACCCACTAGGACTACTACCCAACCCAACACGTCTTCGAGCATATGAAGATTGACTGATTTTTGATTGATAGAATCTCCCTCTCTGGTGAGGTGTGCTGCTATAAAATTGACTATCACGCCTACGATAGCAAATATGATCATACCGTCATAATTGATAGATACAGGAGTAATTATTCTCTCTATCGCGTTGATTATGACAAATATTGAGCCGAGTAGTAATATCAAGGTGGTTATCATACCACCTAGCACTGAATACCTTAAATACCCGTAGGTATATCTATCATCAGGTTGACGTTTACTTTTCTTTTCCAAGATATAAGATATACCTATGCTAGTAGCGTCACCTAGGTCATGTATGGCGTCGGACACGATAGCCACGCTACCCGTGATAATACCACCGACAAATTCAAATATAGAAAATGCTAGATTGAGCAAAAATGCGACAAATATATTCTTTTCCGTCTTCATAACACCACCTATACCGTATGCGTGATATATTTTAGACTAATACTGTATACCTGCGCGACGTGTTCGTCGTCAAGAGAATAATATACAGCCTTACCTTCTCGCCTATATTTGACTATTCTCAAGTCTTTGAGTTTGGCTAATTGATGTGATATAGTTGACTTGGTCATATTCAACACGTTGGACAAGTCGCATACACACATCTCGCATTGACTAAGAGCATAGAGTATCTTGCACCTAGTACTATCACCTATTATCTCGTAAAACGTCGCCAAGGTAGATATCACTCTCTCATCAGGCATACTTTCTCTCACCTTTTCAACTAGAGAAGCATTGATAGTACTGCAATCACATACACAAAAATTTTTGGACATATATCCTCCTAACAGTTGAATACTCCTTCAACCAAACCTATTATAGTTGAATACATATTCAACTGTCAAGCGTTTTTACATAAATAAAGCACACCGAGTTGGTGTGCTTTTTGGTATATGGCTTCGACGGAGGGATTTGCTCGTCGTCGATATTGTGTATCTCCTCGACACGCCGAGGTGGCGACATCTCCACAGGAAATATCGGTCTGCGACTGCCCACCTGTTCAAATCCCACCTCATATCACTATCTACTATATAAAAAATAGCAGTCCGTACTGGACTGCTTGTTTTTATATGGCTTCGACGGAGGGATTTGCTCTTGATTTTTGTCAAGCAAGAGTATAAAACTATATTATGCTCGACAAAAACCTTCGGTCAGCGCTAAAAACAGTCCACAGGACTATTTTCTATACGCTTTGTTCAAATCCCTCTTGTCAATCATACCTCATTATACACAAAAAGCACACCGAGTTGGTGTGCTTTTTGGTATATGGCGGAGAAAGAGGGATTTGAACCCTCGCTACGAAAAAACTCGTACTAACGCCTTAGCAGGGCATCCTCTTCAGCCACTTGAGTATTTCTCCAACGCTGATAATAATACCATATAAATTTGGATATGTCAACTCAACTATTATTGTTTGTAAAAAAATTTTCATTATATCTATACTATCTTTTTCATCTAGATATTAATGCTAGCACCACTACTATACCCAACAAAAAAGCACCTAAACTAGGTGCTTAATCGTTAGTCTTGTTTGATACTATTGACGTCGTATGGAGTGCTTTGGTATACGTAGTAGTTTAGCCAATTCATAAATAGCAAATTGGCATGAGCACGCCAAGTGACCATAGGGGCTTGAGTATCGTCATCATTAGGATAATAGTTGACAGGCACGTCAGGATTGAGCCCTGCCCTCTTGTCTCTGAGGTACTCTTTCTCCAGCGTGAGAGCATCATACTCAGAGTGTCCTGTGATAAACACCTTACGATTGTCCAAGGTCTTGACACAATATACTCCTGTCTCATCAGACTCGGAGAGTATCTTGAGGTCGGGGACTTTGAGGATCTCCTCTTTGTCTATGCCACTATTTCGTGATTGAGGCACGTTGAACACGTCGTCAAATCCTCTAAATAGCATAGAATTCTTGTCCACGACCTTGTGTGGATATATGCCAGAGAATTTCTTGGGTAGTATACGCTTGGGTACGCCATAATAGTGGTACAATCCTGCTTGCGCTCCCCAGCATATGAACATAGTGCTATGCACGTTGGTCTTCGCCCAGTCAAATATCTCTGTGAGTTCCTGCCAGTAATCCACCTGCTCAAAGTCCATCATCTCCACAGGTGCACCCGTCACTATCATACCGTCGAATTTCTCACCCTTGACGTCATCAAAAGACTTGTAAAAGGCTATCATATGTTCTTTGGTAGTATTTTTGGACTCGTGAGAAGACATAGCCACCAAGGTCAACTCTACTTGCAAAGGAGTATTTCCTAGCAGTCTAGTAAACTGTGTCTCGGTGTCTATCTTGGTAGGCATGAGGTTGAGCAATATTATCTTGAGAGGACGGATATCTTGCGTGTCAGCACGAGTCTCCGTCATACAGAAGATATTCTCCTGTCTCAACGTCTCTATGGCTGGTAGATTGTTGGGGATTTTGATAGGCATTATTTCACCTCTAGACAGTCTAATGCTTGTCTAATGTCATTGATTAAATCTTCAGCATCCTCTATACCACAAGAGAATCTGATGAGGTCAGGCGATACGCCTGCTGCTACGAGTTGATCGTCGGATAGTTGACGGTGTGTAGCACTAGCAGGGTGCAAACAGCAAGTACGCGCATCTGCTACGTGAGTCTCGATGGCGGCTATTTTGAGGTTTTTCATAAATGCCTCTGCTACCTGTCTACCACCTTTGATACCAAAACTAACTACTCCACAAGTACCCTTTGGCATATATTTCATAGCCATATCATAGTATTTGTCTCCCTCGAGAGATGGGCAAGTCACCCACGTAATACGAGGATCGGACTTGAGATAATTGGCGACTTTGACAGCATTGTCACAATGCTTGGCCATACGCAAATGTAGACTCTCTAGTCCTAGATTTAGATAATATGCGCTCTGAGGAGATTGGGTACAACCAAAGTCTCTCATTAGTTGAGCAGTAGCCTTGGTAATATATGCTCCCTCTTTGCCAAATTTCTCTGCATATACGATACCGTGATAACTATCATCTGGAGTGGTGAGACCTGGGAATTTGTCCTTGTGAGCCATCCAGTCAAATCTACCACTATCCACTATACAACCACCGACTGCTGACGCGTGACCATCCATGTACTTGGTGGTAGAGTGAGTGACTATGTCTGCTCCCCACTCAAAAGGTCTACAATTGATAGGTGTAGGGAAAGTATTGTCTATCACAAGTGGTACACCGTGCTTGTGAGCAACTTTTGCAAATAGTTCTATATCCAATACGCAAAGTGCAGGATTGGCGATAGTCTCTCCAAATACAGCCTTGGTATTTGGTCTAAAAGCCTTGTCCAATTCCTCTTCGGTAGCGTCAGGCGATACGAAAGTAAACTCTATACCCATCTTGCGCATAGTGACGTTGAATAGATTGAACGTGCCACCATATATGCTAGATGCCGATACTATATGGTCTCCTGCATTGGCTATATTGAATATAGCGAAAAAATTGGCTGCTTGTCCTGATGAGGTGAGCATAGCGGCAGTTCCACCTTCTAATGCGCATATCTTGGCTGCTACCATATCGCAAGTAGGATTTTGCAATCTAGAATAAAAATATCCACTAGCCTCTAGGTCAAACAATTTGCCCATATCCTCGCTAGTAGAGTACTTAAAAGTAGTGCTCTGTATAATAGGTATCTCTCTAGGCTCTCCATTGCCAGGTGTATAACCTGCTTGGACGCACTTGGTATCTATAGAATAATTATCCATAAACGTATCTCCTTTGGAAAATAACATCACTAATTAGTATAATGCAACGTATGATTTTTGTCAATAAATAGGTGTAATATTTGGTCAAACTTGTCAAAAACCTAGCAATCTATCTAGATTTTTGGTAAGTATCATCTCTCGTTGGCTATCGTCAAGATCAAGTTTTGAAAATCTCTCCAACTCCCCTTGCATATCCCACATAGGAAAATCAGTACCAAACATAAATTTGTCCACTCCAAACTTGGCTATCAACTCATCTGCCATCTCGATAGGCATAAAACCTAGTGCTGAGGAGGTGTCAAACGATATATTGTCTATCCCTAGATATGCATCTGTCTCATCCCACCTCTGATATCCTCCGAAATGTGCGGCTATTATTTGCAAACGTGGAAATTTTCGTGCTACATAGGCTACTCTAGAGGGTACGGAGTTGTCTCTAGTCTTGTCTCCAGTATGAAAGAGTATAGGCAACTTGCCACTCACGGCTCTATATATCTTAAACACGTCTTCATCATCTACGTAGAAATTTTGAAACTCGGGATGCAACTTAACACCCCTAAATCCTCTCTCTATACCCCACTCTACTTCACTCTCTATTTGATACTTGGTCATAGTAGGGTGTAGCGTGATAAATCCATAATACCCTTCTCTATCCCTGATAGTGTCGTACAGAAAATCATTGACGTGACGGACTTGCTCTATCTTGGTAGCGACAGAGTGTACTATCACTTTGTCTATCTCATACCCTATGAGCGTTTTTTCTAATCCTTCAATAGTACCATCTCCTGCCATACCTGTATCATAAAAGTCCGCGACTGACTTGACGGCTTTGGAGGCTATCTTGGATGGATATATATGGCAATGCACGTCGGATATTTTCATAAGCACCTCAACACGAGTATTATATTTAGTTATTATACAACAAAAAGATAGCCTTTTGCAAGGCTATCTTAATGCTTTTTAAAGATTTTTTAATTACTTATTCTCTTCTTCTGATACAACACTTAGGTTTTCTACAGAC
>JAGBSX010000015.1 GCA_017631635.1 Clostridia bacterium
CCCCTGTCAAAGCGCTAGGTGTGACGGATCAACACTCTCAAGTACAACTATATACCGAAGGTCCATTTGACAAGGTAGTCACCTTCATTGGTGTAGACAAATATCGTAGCGAGTACATAATATCCAATGGTTGCGAGGAGTTTGCATCAGTCAACTTCTTGTGCGGACATACCCTCAACGAACTTATTGATGCAGAGCGTAGAGCAACTGAATATGCGCTACTCAAGGCAAAGAGACTCAATCAAACTATTATGCTCCCAGAGGTAAATGAGTTCACTATAGGACAACTACTCATGTACTTCATGATACAGACTGCATACGCAGGTGCGTTGCTAAATATCGATACATTCAATCAACCTGGAGTAGAAGAAGGTAAAAATGCTACTTACGCACTACTAGGTAGACCAGGATATGATGAGAAGAGAGCAGAACTCAATTCTATCCCAGCCAAGTCTGATAAGTACATTATCTAATGGCAAATTTCACAAAAATAAAAAATCCGATATCAATCGGATTTTTTTATTTCAAAAACATTTAGTCCAAAAGACCTTCTTGATATGCTTCCAATGCTTGAGCTAGTTGGTCGGGGCATGAAGTACCGTTTCTACATTGAATACCTCGGAGGGTATCTATTACTTCTTCGACAGTCCTACCTACGGCTAGTCTAGATACTCCTTGAGTATTTCCAGCACAACCTCCTACAAACTGAACTTTGCTAATAATGCCATCTTGCACCTCAAATCTTATCTCTCTAGAGCAAGTGCCTCTTGTCCTATAACTATACATGTATGCCTCCTTATTCTACTAGAGTGGAGTATATTGACGAATATACTCTAGGCGCGTCGTTGCACCAATTGCGATAAATTGTCTTGGCCTTGTGCCTATCGGGTACTAGTAGTCTCAATTCCATAATAGGACGGCCAGGTTCTTGAATTTTTAGCACTACGGTATAAGTACCGTCTGGATTTTTGAAATAATCGCTACGATATTCTTGTTTTTTACGATATTTTAGTCTATTTACTCTGATGTATTCGGTGATTTCTTCGCGTAGAGAAGAGTGTATCTTGACGAAAAAATGCGCTAGACATATGCGTCCGTCTGGCGTAATGTGAAACATAGTGCCACTCTCAGAAGTCTCTGCAGCGTAAACGAAGCCCGCCTCTACGAGTTGGTCGAGAGTGTCTCTACACTCCATATAATTCAACCAATCGTTATCGACGGTGCATAGGTCCAACATAGTTTGTTCGGTGATAGGTATCTCCATCTTGTCTAGCACGAACAAAAGTATTAATTTGTTGGTTATAGCACTTTCCATATTACACTCCAGTCATATTATAGTACATCAAAAACTACATAAAATTTTGGCAAAAAAACGGAGTCGCTAGGACTCCGTGAGCAATACTAGTTAGTCAACGATAAAAGGAGCCAATTCTGTGAGTAAGTCGTCGCAGGCAGGGGAATATACTTCCATTATGAGAGGTTTGCTAAGGTCTAGGCTAAAAATACCTAGTATAGATTTTGCATCAACGACAAATCTACCACTTCTTAGATCGATATCATAATCGTACTTTGCGGTGATATTGACAAATGCCTTTACGTTTTCAGCCATCTTTAGATTGATTTTGATAGATTTCATATCTTTCCTCACAGTTGTTTTTTTATCATTATAATATACAAATAAATATAAAGCAAGCATTTTTTTAATAGATTAGACTACTATTCATCAAAATAGTTGCATTTTCACCAAATTTGATTTACAATTTAGTGGAGGTGGATTATGAATATCGATAATAATATCAATCAATTTAAGAGTTTGTGTCAGCAAGTAATTAACTCCAAGTTTATACTTTCTCAACAAGTCATATCACAATTGCTCAAATACGTAGTGACAGATGAAGTGATATATTCGACAGTTGATTTGTGTATGAAGAATTTTGATTATTATCAAGAATTTTCATCTTCCGTCATAGAGACAGGGGATACTGCCACCTTCAAGTTGCCATATGGCAATCGCAAGATAGTTGCTATGGTGCTTTGCTTATTGTATGAATTTGATAATGGCAAGAGGAATATGTCGGACTTTATGTTTAGATATTATCCATCGCTATCTGCCAACGATTCGTATTCTCTCATGACCAAGGCTCTAATACTACCATTTGAGAAGTCTTTGTGTGAAATGGTCGCTAGTAAAAACGACTCAATCGCATTGTCTATAGACGACCCCGCAGATCGTCCTTTGGTTAGTGATGGCGCTATATCCCAAGTGGAGCATATACTACGCAATATCAATGCTACTATTCAAGAGGACCAACATCTATCTATCGAACTCAAGACTGATTATCTCGTGCTTACAGACGGACTTTATCATGCTATGGAGAGTAGGGATTTGAGGGCTATCAAGATAATATTCATAGGATTCAAGCACGCATTAGCCAATTATAAGCCTTGTGCCAAGAAGGCTAAAGACGTAGAAGCCTGTCTAAAATTATATATGTTGATATAAATGTCAAAGCGAATCGATAATCGATTCGCTTTTTAGATAAATATTGTATTTTTTTGATTGCTGTATGGTTGTCTTGTTATGGTGGCGCGCACTCTTGACAATCTATTTTCGATATCCCATAGTCTCATGTCTTCGCTAGATACGTTGTCGTTATAACAACTAATAGCCCCCTTTAGCATACCAGCGTGAGATTTTTTGATCGCAAGTATACGAGGTTTGGTGGCGTTTATTGATAGTGTGACCATGTCTTGGGTGACGTTGAGCAGGGTATATAGAGCCAACCTCTTTAACCTAGAGAGTGTGTATCTCTTGGATTTGACAAGTTGCAATAGTTCTTCTAAAGTGTCTACCTTTTCGGCGACTGTTGCAAATTTGTTTTGCAAGCCTTCTGCCATATCGTATATGCTAGAGAGAGTACTCAATTCTGCATTTTGTATACAAGTGAGTATGGCTGTATCTAGGTTTGCGCTCTCTAGAGCAGGTATGGTGGACAGATATTGGTATACAAATTCGGGCATACAGTCTACGTATTTGTCAGGAGATTTTCTGATAGCCTCTGCAGATACGTATATTGACTGCTGTTGATGACTATGGTATCCACCGTCTATTCGTTTTGTTGCTAGTGGAGTGATATTTGCGTTTAGTTGAAAGATAGCCTTGATATACATAATGCCTAGCGTATCGTTTGGGTTGGCTAAAACGTCAGCGTATTCTGCCCCTAGAGTATCTGCTATCGCTAGAGAGACGGCTTTAGGATATACTATACCACTAGATATATATTGCTGAAAGCGTTGTGTGTAGTGTTCGGTGGGTGCATGTAGCATATTTGCTATCTTTTTTAGTTTGTCTACGTCTCCACATTCTGAGCCAAATAGTAGATAATCGCTACCTAGATGAATAGCAGATTTTACACCGGATAGCGCGAAATTCTCGGCATTGAGCATAGATGATACACCTCTCATCTCCGCGACTATATCTGCACCTGCTTGGATAGCCCATCTAGCCCTTACAAATCTGTCTGCTACGTAGGTGTCAGCGCGTTGCGAAAAACTGCCTCCCATTATGCAGGCGACAGTATCGATACCTTCTATACTGCGAGCAGTATCCAATAGGTATTTGTGTCCATTGTGAAGTGGATTAAATTCGCATATTATAGATACGTTTGACATACATTCTCCTTGGATATTATAACCTCAAATGATTGTTTTGTAAAGATTTTTTTTAATCTAATGGATATATAGTTCAAAAATATAAAAAAATCAAGATTTTTTAGGGGTAATTTACTTGGCAAATACGATTAATAAGAGTATAATAATCGTATATCATTTACTTATAATCAATCACCTACAAGGAGTGTCAATTATGTCAAAACTTACTGATTCTATCAAGGCAAAGGCAAAGTCTCTCAACAAGACTATCGTATTGGCAGAGGGTGAAGAGGAGAGAGTCATCCGTGCTGCCTCTATCATCACTCAAGAGGGTACTGCAAATATCGTGCTACTAGGAGACGAGGCTGTGATCAAGTCAAAGTGTCCTGACGTTTGTCTAGACGGCGTGACTATCATCAATCCTATTACTTCTAGCAAGACTATCGAATACGCCAATCTTCTCTACGAACTTCGCAAAGCGAAGGGTATGACAGAGGAGAAGGCTCTCATATTAGCAAAAGACGTATTATTCTACGGAGCACTTATGCTCAAGACTGGTGATGCCGACGGTATGGTCGCAGGTGCTATTCACTCAACTGGAGACGTCCTCAGAGCAGGTCTCCAAGTAGTCAAGACTGCACCTGGTTGCAAGACCGTATCTAGTTGCTTCTTGATGAGTATGCCAGAGGGTAGCGTAGGCTATCAATATGGACAAGATGGCGTAGTAGTATTTGGAGATTGTGCAGTCAATCCTAATCCAGACAGCGAGCAGTTGGCTGATATCGCTATCGCATCTGCAGATACGGCTAGCAAGTTGGCTGGTATAGTAGAGCCTAGAGTGGCTATGTTGTCTTTCTCTACCAAGGGAAGTGCCAAGCACGAAAACGTAGACAAAGTCGTAGAGGCTACTCGTATAGCGCAAGAGAGAGCGCCACAACTCAGCATAGACGGAGAGTTGCAAGCAGACGCTGCGCTTGTCGAGGTAGTAGGCAAACTAAAAGCCCCTACTAGCACCGTAGCAGGCAAGGCAAACGTGCTTATATTCCCAGATTTGCAATCGGGCAATATAGGATACAAACTTGTTCAAAGATTTGCAGGAGCAGAGGCAATAGGTCCTATATGTCAAGGATTTGCCAAGCCTATCAACGATTTGTCACGTGGTTGCAACGTAGACGATATAGTATCAGTAGTTGCTATGACTGCCGTCATGGCTATGTAAGGAGAGATATATGAA
Organism: Clostridia bacterium; assembly: GCA_017631635.1. Taxonomy (GTDB): domain Bacteria; phylum Bacillota; class Clostridia; order Christensenellales; family RUG350; genus RGIG9417. Next base: position 4,886 of record JAGBSX010000015.1, read on the forward strand.
GATATTAGTGTTAAATGCAGGTAGTTCATCACTCAAGTATCAACTTATAGATATGAATACTGAACAGCCTATAGCAAAGGGTGCTTGTGAGCGTATAGGTATCCCTGGCTCAAAACTTACCCAAAAGGTAAATGGTCAAGAACTAGTCATAGAGAAATCTATGCCAAATCATACTGTAGCGTTCAATCTAGTGCTTGAGGCTCTTATGGATAAAGAAAAGGGTGCTATTACTAGCGTAGACGAGATAGGTGCAGTAGGTCATAGAGTATTGCATAGTGGAGAAGATTTCAAGGGAACTGTGCTCATAGATGATGAAGTGATCGCTATCTGTGAGAAAAATGCAGTGCTTGGACCTCTACATATGCCTGCCAACATTGCTTGCATCAAGTCTTGCAGAGAGATATTGCCAGGCGTACCTATGGCAGCAGTATTTGATACGGCTTTTCACTCTACTATGCAACCCAAGGCATATATGTATGGTGTCAAGTACGAAGATTATGAGCAATTCAAAGTTCGTAAATATGGATTTCACGGTACTTCGCACAAATTCGTATCTGGCGAGGCTATCAAATATCTAGGTAGAGAAGACCTCAAGATAATCACTTGTCACCTAGGCAACGGCTCATCTATATCTGCAGTCAAGAACGGTAAATGTGTAGATACGTCCATGGGATTCACTCCACTAGAGGGATTAACTATGGGTACACGTAGTGGAGATATCGATCCTGCCGTACTAGAATTTTTGATGGACAAGAAGGGTATGGATATACATCAAATGCTCAACTATCTCAACAAAGAGTGTGGTGTGATGGGTGTTAGTGGAGTTAGTAGTGATTTTAGAGATCTTACTGCTGCTACGAAAGCCGGCAACGAGAGAGCGAAACTAGCATTGGAGATGTTTGCATATCGTGTCAAGAAATATATCGGTTCGTACGCTGCTGCTATGAACGGTGTTGACTGTATCGTATTCACAGGTGGTATCGGTGAGAACGACCAAGATATGAGAGCGGCTATTATGCAAGATATGGATTATCTAGGCGTTAATTTTGATTTTGACAAGAATTCGAATTTCAAGAGGGGTTGCATACAAGAACTCGACAATGGCGGCAAGGTAAAAGTTTTGATAATTCCTACCAACGAAGAGTTAGTTATTGCTAGAGAAACTCTAGAACTTCTATAATTTTTGGGCAAATATGCCTAAAAATCGTTGAATTATAATTGACAAAGAATAGAATTTACTATATAATTGTCAATGTTGCTTTAGGAGGTATGATATGCAGATTAAGATTACCGACTTTAGTGGCAATCTAGTTAATTTTGAATTGGAGACGAGTTTACCCTCTGATTTGTTGACTAGAGAGGCTACGTTTGAAGACGTAGTAGTTTCAGGTTGGTACACGTATATGGAGGAGAGAGTGGCTATGAGTGCTACCGTATCCTACAATGCCACTTTGACCTGTGATAGTTGTGGGGAGGTGTTTACCAAGCCATATATCACTACGGTACAGGCTACGTTTGCTATCAATCCAGACGAAGAGGAATACCTCTATGATGGAGAGATGATAGATTTGACCAAGCCTGTGAGCGATAGTATCAATTTGGATTTTCCTTTGAAAGTACTATGTCAAGATGATTGCAAAGGGCTATGCTCTGGTTGTGGAGAAAATCTCAACACTTCATCTTGCAAGTGTCACGAAGGCATAAATACGTCAAGTCCATTTTCGGTATTGATGGAAAAATATTCTTTAGGAGGTGCAGACCATGGCAGTACCAAAAAGTAAAGTATCTAAACAAAGAAGAAACAAGAGAGCAGCATCTACTTTCAAGATGACTGCACCAAATTTGTCTGAGTGCCCACAATGTCACGAGCTTAAGGCTAGTCATACCGTTTGTGCAAATTGTGGTTATTACGACGGCAAGGAAGTCGTAGCACAAAAGGCTAAGAACGAAGACTAAGTGGTTAGGTAAATTTAGTTAATAAGAGCAGGCTGATAATTTATAATTATCCGCTTGCTTTTCTTTTTTTGAAAACAGGAGAAAAGATATGAAAATCATAGTAGATTGTTTTGGCGCAGACGAGCCAATCAAGGTGATACAAGGTGCTGTCTCGGCGCTAGAAGACAAAGATATTGAGTTGGTTTTGGCAGGAGCAGAAGTGGAGATAAGCAAGGCTCTAGAAGGAATCGAGTATGACAAGTCTAGGGTAGAGATATTGGATGCTCCTAGCGTGATTACCAATATGGACGTGCCTACCGTCGCGCTCAAGACTAAGGCCGATAGTTCGCTAGTACTTGCTATGAAGAGACTCAAGCAAGATCCAGAGTGTGTAGGAATAGTTTCTGCAGGTAGCACAGGCGCAGTACTTACTGCCGCCACTCTACTAGTAGGACGTATTAGAGGTATTACTAGAC
>JAGBSX010000016.1 GCA_017631635.1 Clostridia bacterium
CAAACCGATAAAAGTTGTACAAATGTCTAACATTTTCGCATAAATCTAATAAACGTATCGAAAAGTGTCAAAATAAATACTCCAATGCTTGAAAATTGGGCTAAATGGTAGTATAATATAGAAGATTAAATATCTCAAGGAGATTACCTATGATAACTATCAAAGAAGTGTCTAGCAAACGCGAAATGCGTAAATGGTGTGACTTGCCTCTTCGCTTGTACAAAAATAACGAGTATTTTTGCCCTGCTTTTTATGATGACGAAGTGGCTCTATATGATCCAAAAGGTACTGGAGTCAACAAAGATATCGCTATAAGCAAATTTTTCTACGCCGAAAAAGATGGCAAAATAGTAGGTCGTGTCGCTGCAATAATCAATACTGCTTACAACAAAATACACAACACCAAACAAGGTAGATTCTCCAGACTAGAAGTAGAAGAAGATTACGAAGTCTTTGAGAAACTCATGCAAGCAGCCGAAGGCTGGATGAAAGAAATGGGTATGGACAACGTGGTAGGTCCTCTAGGATATCACGACCTAGATACCGAAGGTCTACTAGTAGAAGGATTTGAGTATAGATGTACCTTTGGTAGCAGTTGGAATTTTCCTTATTATGCAGACTTTTTGGAGAAGTATGGATATACCAAAGATTTCGATTGGCTAGAGCGTAGACTATACCCTCCTAAGGAAGTCTCACCCAAAGTATTGAAGGTCGCTCAACTAGTCAAACAAAAGAAAAATTATCGTGACGTAGCTAGCGAGTACAAGCGTACTTCTGCATTTATCGACAGATACAAAGACGATATATTTGACCTACTAGATTTGTGCTACAAAGACCTACCCGGAGTAGTACCTCTACCACCTCCTGTGAGAAATAGTATGGTAGACCAAATCAAACTAATACTATCGGTGGACTATATCTCTCTAATAGTTGACGAGAACGACAAACCTATAGCATTTGGACTACTCTTCCCTGATATGGTCCCTGCTATGCAAAAGTGTAATGGTAAACTATTGCCTCTAGGCTGGTATCATATACTCAGTTCCGTACGCAAGCCAAAGGCTGTAGAACTAGCGCTAATATGCGTACACCCTGACTACAAAACTTCTGGCTGTCTCGCTATGATACTAGAGAGAATAACCAAAAACCTAATCAAAGCAGATATAGAATATGCCGAGACTAATCTAAACTATGAAAACAACAATGAAATAATCAATCTATGGCAAGGTTATGAGCATATACAACACAAGCGTAAACGTTGCTACAAGAGAGACATATAGTATAAAAAATACGGTATTTTTACCGTATTTTTGTACATTTAGTCAGGTGTAATTTGCAATAAGTGTCAATAGATTACGAAATTATAAAAAATATTGATAATAGTACAAATACTACTGGCGAAAAATATAGTACAATATAACCATACAACGTAACAAGGAGAACTAATATGATATAACTGCTGAAAATCAAGCAAAGCGTCTAAAAAATATCAATGATGCTATTGATAGCGTAAAGAAGTTTAATAACAAAATGCGCATCAGCGACGACTATATACCTGGTCAAGTCATCTACAACCTAGGCGACCACCCTCGTAAGATAGATATGTAACCTACCGAATATGATGAAAAGATATTGGCTAAGTACAAAGAACTAGGCTTTGGTCTCATACAAATACACGCAGATTGGGTAGATGAGCATTGTCTATACGGTGGAGATAAGTACAACCACCCTAATCCAGAAAGTGCTAAAAACTTCGTAAATCTAGTACACAGCAACGGCATTAAGATATTACCATATATCTCCTCTACATATTTAAGTAGATTTGACCCTGCATACACTCCAGAATTTCAACGTATGGAAAGTTTTTTGGTAGGATGCTATATGCAACTCGCTATCAACTGGCAAGGTAGTCCAAAGTGGAGAGAATTCATATACAAAAAGACCTTTGAGTGGGCTGATTATATAATGACAAAGTTCGCTAGAACTGAAGAAAATGGATTTTAACATAGTGGTAGCAACGTAGATTATCTATATGGTCAACTATGGGACGACACACTAGTGATGACTTGCCTATTTTTAGGTCGTGCAGGAGTGATACTAGGTAGGCGTGATTGCATAGATGAGTGCGAGAGACAATTTTTGCTACACACCAAGTATCTATGCGACACCTCCACAGGTCTATGGTATCACGGTTGGTCATTTATAGGTAGGCACAACTTCTCAAAGGCTTATTGGGGTCGTGGTAATGCGTGGATAACTATCGCTATACCAGAGATACTCAACCTAGAGGGACTAAGTGGTAGTGTCAAAGAATTCTTAAAAGAGACTCTACTCTCTCAAGTCAAGGCTCTCAAACCTTATCAAACTGAGGAGGGTATGTGGAGGACTCTCATAGATGACGAGACCTCATACGTAGAGAGTTCGGCTACGGCTGGATTTGGATATGGTATACTACGCGCTATTCGTGACGGCTATCTACCAAAAGAATATGCCGATATGGGTATCAAGGCTGGTCAAGCGATACTCAATCGAGTCAATGAGTACGGTGCTATCGAGCACGTATCATACGGTACTGACCTAAGTAATGATAAAGAAGATTATAAAAAGATACCTTATTGCTATATGCCTTATGGTCAAGCATTTGGTATGCTACTACTATCCGAACTAGGTCTAATCACCGAATAATTTGTGACAAAATTAAAATAAGTGTAACCGATTGGTTACACTTATTTTTTTCGTGTTTATCCTTTAGAACTCTTCATCCAAAAAACTAGATATCACGCTACTATTTTGATCTAGGTGCAAAGTGACTGCCTTGATAGTAGCACTACCCTTGTATAACGACTTACCTTTGGTAGTGCGAGCGTCTATACCTATGTCCTCGGTGTTGACTACTAACGTCTCTGCTCCGTCTCTAGTGAGTACTAGGTCGTATGGCAATTTGACGTAGGAGTAGAACTTGACTACTACCTTTGACTTTGGCAAATCAATAATCTTGACACCCTTGCGATATCTCACGGACTCGTCCAAAGTAGCAGATACGACTCTCTTGGCTAGACCTGCAGTAGTGACTACTACTACTTCTCCCTCTCCGTCGTTTTGGAAGGCGGTGAGCACTCTATCTCCGTCATTGAGAGATATTCCCTTGACTCCACCTGCAGTACGGCCTTGGAGAGCGATATCGTCTACCAATGAATTGAGACACATACCTTGCTCTGTACCATAGAATATAGTCGAGCCTTCTTTGACCACTTCTACTCCTATCACCTTGTCTCCATCCTTGAGAGACATCACGCTGTAGCAAGCCTTTTGAACGTCGCAATCCGTCCATTTGATACGTTTGACCATACCCTTCTCGGTGTAGATATATAGTTCTTGGTCTGGGGCTTTGTCCTTGGTAATGAGAGCGCTAACGATAGTCTCGCTAGATGGCGAATTGGCACATATCTCTTGGACTCTAATACCTTTGTCACGATACTTTTTGAGAGGTATCTTGCATACTGGTATCTTGTAGCAATTACCTTCGCTACCAAATGCAAATAGCATCATAGAAGTATCTGCCTTGAGCAGTTGCACTACGGCAGGCTCAGTAGTAGACGCTTTGGTATCAGCCAAATTGTAACTACGAGTAGTGACGAACTTGAGTCTGCTATCCTCGCTCAAGCATAGATATCCGTCCTTGACCTCTATGGTGGTGGCATCAGTGTTGTCCGTGCTAGATGATATAGAATCCATAAGTTGGTAATTCTCTACCATTTGAGTACGGCGAGGACACTTAAATCTCTTCTTAATATCGTTTAGTTCTGCCTTGAGTACACTCATTTGTTGAGATTTGGATGCTAATATAGCGTTTAGTCTCTCTATGAGCGCATTTAGTTCCCTGATTTCTTCTTCTAGTTTGGTAGTCTCTAGTTTTGTCAAGCGTGCTAGTCGCATATCTAGTATCGCTACGGCTTGCTTTTCGCTGAGTTCGAACTTGATGCGAAGTTTTTGTCTAGCGTCGGCTGTAGATGATGCTCCCTTGATAATGCGAATAACTTCGTCGATATTTTGGATAGCGACAAGTAGTCCCTCTAGTATATGTACTCTATCCTTTGCCTCTTTGAGGTCAAATTGAGTACGCTTGACGATAATAGTGCGTTGGTACTCGATATAGTACTTGAGTATCTCAATGATACCCATTTGCTTGGGCTTGCCGTCTGCTATGGCTACCATATTGACTGCAAATGTATTTTGCAATTGAGTATATTTGTATAGAGCAGACAATATCTTGTCTGGGTCTGCGCCTTTCTTGAGTTTGACAACTACCCTAGTCTCATCCTTGTTGGACAAGTCCATAATGTCGGATATCCCTGCAAATATCTCCTTTTTGCTCTCTTTGAGTTCCATAATCTTGAGTTGCAAAGATGCAGGGTTGACTTGGTATGGAAATTCGGTAATAACTATACTCTTGCGTTCGTTGTCTCCACCCTCGATATGCACCTTGGCTCTCACTACCAACTTGCCTTTGCCTGTGGCGTAGGCATTCTCAAGTTCGTCTCCTGCCGAACAGTATCCTCCAGTAGGGAAATCTGGTCCTTTGATAACCTTCATAAGTTCGGCTAGTGGGGTGCGTGGAGAATTGATAAGCATAATAGTACCGTCGATAACCTCGGTAATGTTGTGAGGAGGTATCTCGGTGGCTAGTCCTACGGCTATACCACTAGCACCGTTGACTAGTAGATTTGGAAATCTGCCTGGCAATACGTCAGGCTCTAGCATACTGTCGTCAAAGTTTGGACTAAAGGTGACAGTTCCCTTCTTCATATCCCTGAGAAGTTCTAGGGCTAATGGTGCTAGTCTAGCCTCGGTATATCTCATAGCAGCCGCAGGATCTCCGTCTGGTGTACCAAAGTTGCCGTGGCCGTCTACTAGTGGCATACTCATATTAAACGATTGCGCCATACGTACCATAGCATTGTACACAGAAGAATCTCCGTGTGGATGATATTTACCCATACAGTCGCCGACTATACGGGCTGATTTTTTGTGTGGTTTGTCCGGGGTGAGTCCTAGTTCTATCATAGAATATAGAATACGCCTCTGGACAGGCTTGAGTCCGTCCTCTACTCTAGGTAGGGCTCTATCCATGATAACGTGCTCGCTATATGGCATCATAGACTCGTGTATGACTGTATCTAATGATTTGATGATGACTTGTTCACCACTCAAATCCATAGAAGTTTGTATCTCTCTTGACATATTGTATCCCTCTTAATCCATATACTTGACAAAATCGTCTTTTTTGTTGAAGTCGGCATATTCATTGATAATCGACTTGCGTGCGTCTACGTTGTCTCCCATCCAAGTAGATACTAGATGCTCGGCTCTAGCAGCGTCATCTATGGTCACTCGGACAATTTGTCTCCTATTTGGATCCATAGTAGTCTCCCATAGTTGAGAGGCATCCATCTCACCTAGACCTTTGTATCTCTGCAAGGTGTAGTTGTTGCCACTAATCTCGGAGAGTTGAGCCTCCAAATCTTTGTCGTCGTAGGCATATATCACTTTGCCTTTGTGCTCGATACGATATAGAGGTGGCATACCCATATATACGTGTCCCTCTGTGATGAGTTCTTTCATATAGCGATAGAAGAAGGTGAGTAGTATTGCCCTGATATGCGCGCCGTCTTGGTCGGCATCGGCTAGTATGATGACTTTGTCAAACTTGAGAGCATTTAGGTCAAAATCATCATCAAATCCTGCGCCTAACGCCGTGATGATAGTCCTAATCTCCTCATTTTGCAATATTTGGTCGATACGTTTCTTCTCTGCATTGAGAGGTTTACCACGAAGTGGTAAGATTGCTTGGAATTCTCTATTTCTACCCTGCTTGGCAGTACCTCCTGCACTATCTCCCTCGACTATAAATAGTTCGTTTCGCTCATAGTGTCTGCCACTACAGTTGGCTAATTTGCCTACTAGGGCTAGCGAAGATAGACTATTTTTTTGGCGAGACAAATCCTTTGCCTTCTTGGCGGCCTCTCTCGCCTTGGCGGCGGCGATAGCCTTGAGAACTATCTTCTCGCAGTCGGCTACGTTTGACTTCTCTGCTACTAGTTCTCCGAGTTTGGCTACTACTGCACTCTCTACTGCTGTACGAGCCTCTGGATTGCCTAGTTTGGTCTTGGTCTGTCCCTCGAACTGTACGTTCTTCATCTTGATACACAAGACTGCAGTCATACCCTCTCTAAAGTCTTCGCCGAGGAGATTGGCATCTTTTTCTTTGAGCAATCCCCTAGTCCTAGCGAATTCGTTCATTACCTTGGTATAAGCGGACTTAAATCCAGTCTCGTGCGTGCCTCCCTCGGGGGTAGGGATATTGTTGACGTATGAAAATACGCTCTCACTAAAACTATCCGTATGCTGTATAGCGACGGTCACCTCGAAATCTTTGGACTTGTCCTCTATATACATAGGGGTAGCGTACATAGCAGTCTTAGCCTCGTTGATATACACCACGTAATCCACTATACCACCGTCATACTTGTAGGTGACGGACTTCTCTTCGATATCAGCAGTGCCCTCCTTGGTGAGATTTATCTCTAGTCCACGATTGAGAAAAGCAAGTTCTTTGAGTTTGGTACTGATGACGTCCCAACTAAATTTCTCCTTGCCAAATACTCTATCATCAGGCAAAAAGTGTATAAAACTACCCTTTAGTTTGGTCTTTTTGTCAAGTTTGGTGAGAGTGGTGACTGGGACTCCTGAGTGTATCTTGCCTTTGTCATCCTCTATACTCTCAAAACGTTGGTGATATACGCTACCGTCCTTGTACACCTCGACCTCTAGCCATCTGGACAAAGCATTGGTGACAGATGCTCCTACTCCGTGCAATCCTCCAGAATAAGCGTAATTGTTATTATCAAACTTGCCACCTGCGTGTAGTTGGGTAAATACTACCTCTACGCCAGATATCATGAGTTTGGGGTGAATATCGACAGGAATACCTCTACCATTGTCTCTAACAGATACGCTACCGTCTGCGTATAGGCGTACGTCGATACTAGTAGCGAAGCCGTTGGCTGCCTCGTCGATAGCATTGTCTACTATCTCCCATAGTATATGGTGTAGTCCTCTATTGCCAGTAGTACCTATGTACATACCTGGTCTCATACGGACTGCGTCTAATCCTTCTAGTATCACCAAATCTTTTGCGTTGTAATTTGTATTAGCCATTTTCCCTCACTAATTGTTAGTCAAATATTTGTTGTTCTTCTTGGGGAGGCGAGATATATATTCGCACGCCTCTTTGAATAATTGCAAATAACGATACATAGGCTCGTTGACGTACTTGCTATCAAACGTCTCTGCATCTATATCTTTGTCGGTCAACTTGAGATATTCGTACACCACCTCTGCCACGTCGTCTACTGTGTAGTTGGCTGTGTGCAAGGCGTCTATCATATACTCTACCGTACCAAATCTCCTCTTAACTACCTCTATAAGTGCCATCTATTCCTCTAATAAATACATTTTGTTTGCCTCGGCAAACCTCTCTATGAACTGCTTGGGGCAGTCTCTCCTGCATTGGTCAAGTAGTCCTGCCTCGCCAAAACTAAACGTATCCTCTCCTCCTACTATGATATGATCGTATACGTTGACGTCTAGATACGCCAAGGACTTGACTATCTTCTCGGTCAGTCTAATATCGTCGGTGGATGGCTTGGACTGGCGTGATGGATGATTGTGTCCAAGTACGATAGATACTGCGCCTGATTGTAGGACTTTGGCATGTATCTCTCTGAGGTGTACGTTGACTTGGTTGACCGTACCTCTATTGATGATAATAGGTCTAATCAATTGATCACGAGTATCTAGACACACCATATACAAGACTTCGGCAGGCTCGTCCACTAGTAGCGCATATAGAAACTTGCGAACTGCACCGACACTATTAAGTTTGACTCTAGGGGTGACGTAATCTTTGCGATAATACCTGCATAGATGAGGTATCATCTTGAGTAATACTGCTGAATTGGACGAAATGCCGTCTACCTTCATCAAATCACTAGAATCTGCAGCAAATACTCCACTCAAAGTGCCAAATTCGTCCAGTAACTTGTGTGCGATAGGATTGGTATCTTTGTAGGGGATAGAATAATATAAGAATAATTCTAGTACCTCGTGTGGCTCAAAGTTGTCCAAACCCTCTTTGAGAAAGCGTTCTCTCAATCTATTTCGATGTCCGTCGTGTACTCCCATAATCAATCCTCGTATAGTGAAATGATGGCTCTAGATATATCCTCTACCCTGAGCATAATGTCCTTGAAGGTGGAGGTGTGATATTCGTCTACGTAGTCGTCAAAGTCTGAGTCGTACGTGTATTTGTCGTATTCGTAAAGGTCGGCGATAAGTTGACAATGCGAGAGTTCGCCTGCCATGACTCTATTCTTCCACAACGTAAAAGATCCGTACTTAACCATAAGATAATGATTGTAACCAGTCAATTTGTCCTTATCTAGAGTAACGAATAGCGTCATAGCCACCTCATAAAACACAATATCTCGTATACATTATACCAAAAGACCACTAAATAGTCAACCTAATAAAAAAACTTATATCAAATGATATATTTTGGTTGCTTTTTTTTGTAAAATATAGTAGAATACTTGCGTTGTGGAGAGATGGCTGAGTGGCCTAAGGCGCACGACTGGAAATCGTGTGACGGCTAATACCCGTCCGAGGGTTCAAATCCCTCTCTCTCCGCCATATCAAAGAACGCACTCGTTTGGGTGCGTTTTTTGATATAGTAGATAGTGATATAAGGTGGGATTTGAACACGAAGGAAGTCTCGATAGAGACTCGAGTTGCCTGTGGCAAGTCGACTGAGTCGGCGTGTCGAGGAGATACACAGTATCGACGACGAGCAAATCCCTCTCTCTCCGCCATATACAAAAAAGCACAC
>JAGBSX010000017.1 GCA_017631635.1 Clostridia bacterium
ATTGTCTACGGACGTATGCCAGATAGAATTTTCAATTTGGCGAAAATGCAGGGTATACAACTAATACCGTTTGAAAGCGAATTTAGTTTATCTCACCCAAAGGAGGTGAACTAATATGGGCGCAGGATATTACGGTGGCTTCGGTCATACAAACGGTGAAAAAACTTATCAAAAGAATTTAAAAGCGACAAAAAAACCTTCTTCTAGCTTAATAGATAAAAATATTGTTTCTGAAATGGAAAAAAATAAAATTAAATTCACTAAAAAAGATTTGGTTTTTACTACAAAAGATAAAACAGGACACATAGTATTTTTGGAAAAAGGGAATAGTAGTGCAGGCTTACAACATATTTTAGATGGAAACGGGAATAAGGCTGGACATGCGGAGGATTTTAAAAAGGCAGTAGGTATCAGCAGAGAAGAAATTCCTAAATATCTTCATAAAGTTATAAAACACGGGACAATTATTAAAGAAGAAGTTAAAACATTTGGTGGTAAAACCGGATATGAAAGGGATTACTACTATAATGGAAAATACTTTGTGGTTACAGGAATAGGCACGAATGGTTTTCTTGTTTCGGCATATCCAAAAAAGTATAAAGGAGAATAATATATGAATAATAAATATAAAATTAAGTTGATGACAGAATTTCTACATGGGCCTATTTGGGTGTATGATAAAGAAGGGTTTATTGATTCTTTGAGTCTAGTAGAAGAAGATTTTATTATAAAAGAATTAGATAAAGAAATGGCTGATATGTATTCGTCATATTATGAATTTGATTCACATGATGAGGCTTGTTGGTTTAATAAAGAAAAGCAGAAAGAGGACAAACCTAAAATGCTTGAATTGTTATCTAAACTTAAATTACGTCTTAACGAAATCAATGACGGTTCTTTTGAAATTGAAGATTTAATTACACTGGAATACGAAAAGTTGTAAAGGTGTTCTAATATGAAAGAATTAGATGTTGTAAAAATTACACAAGATTATGAAAATATACCATCTGGAGCAGAAGGAACTATTGTTTATGAATATGATGGTAAAGCTTTTGAAGTGGAGTTTTTTGATACTAATGGAGATACATTAGATGTTGTAACAACTCCTGCTGAACTATTAGAATTAGTTGAAGAATATCAAGGTTAAAAAAAGTGGTTTGTTAAAAAAATTAACAAACCGCTTTTTATTTATTTAGTTTAAATAAAAATCCCTATGACTATTACGATTACTCTAGTGTGCTTTTTTTATATTACTCTGGCTAGCACGCAGGATAGTATCACGCCTAGAGTGGAGGTGATTAGAGATATGATGATTACGGAAGTTAGATTTTTCTTCTTCACGCCACTATAGTAGGTAGTCACTACGTAAAATATCGTCTCACTACTACTCATTATCACACTTGCGCACTTGCTCACGTGACTCTCCGTACCGTAGGTGAGTAGTATATTTTCGTACAATGCTAGCGATCCACTACCGCTGAGTGGTCTGAGTAGTACGAATTCTGTTATTTCTCTAGGCACGCCTAGTAGAGACATAGGAGTAGAGAGTACTTCTGCTAGCCACCTAGAGAGTCCACTACTCTGCATTAGCGTGATGAGTACAAATATCACTATGAGAGGTCCAGCCACGTTGTATACGAGCATTAGCCCCTCTTTAGCCCCGTCTACGAGGGCGTCGTACGTCTTGACTTTGGACAATAGTCCCACTACTAGTATGAGTAGTACGAATATAGGTATTATGTATATCATTTTGATAGAGTTGCCATCAGCACACCCACTACGCTAGTGACTATACTGACTATCAGGGTAGGCAATATTATGCTATGACTAGTGCTTGAGCCTAGAGAGGTGAGTATAGATATCACGGTAGTAGGCAGTAGCGCTATGGAGGAGGTATTTAGTACGGTGAATATCCTCTGGTGTTTGGTAGTGCGAGTGCTACCGTCGTCCATGAGGGATATAGCCTTGATACCTAGAGGTGTGGCTGCGCTACCTACTCCTAGCATATTGCAAGCGATATTTAGAGAGATGCACCCCTTGACCTCATCACTTTCTCCCTCAAATAGCCTATCTAGGATAGGGGAGAGAATTTTGCTAATACGCCTATTTAGTCCACTTTGCGTCAATATCTTCACTAGCGCCGACCATAGTGCGTATATAGGTATGAGAGAGATGATCACCTCTACTGCTTGCTCCACCCCACCTAGCATAGAGGGTAGCAGAGTGGTAGGCGAATATATAGTGTGTATGCTCACGCATATTAGCAGTAGCGTACCTACTATCCAGTTCATAGGCTATCCTCCCCACCATTATTTTATTAAAGTCAAATAAATGTATGAATACATTTTACTTTTTTTGCCGATTGTATTATAATTTATTAGTGAAAATATGATTTATAGAGGTTAGATATGTCAGACAAGTATTATATCACTACACCTATTTATTACCCTAGTGGCACTTGGCACTTGGGTACTTGCTACACCACAGTGATATGTGATGCGTTGGCTAGATTCAAGAGACTAGAGGGCAAGGACGTCTTCTATCTCACAGGCACAGACGAGCATGGACAAAAGATAGAGAAGAAAGCCCAAGAGGCAGGGATATCCCCCAAGCAGTTCGTAGACAAGCAAGTCGACGGACTCATCAAGGTATGGGATATGCTAAATATATCTTATGACAAATTCATCCGTACCACCGACGATTATCACGAGCAGGCTGTCCAGAAGATATTTAGACGACTCTATGACCAAGGGGATATTTACAAAGGTTATTATGAGGGATGGTACTGTACTTCGTGCGAATCTTTCTTCACCGATACCCAACTAGTGGACGGCAAATGCCCCGACTGTGGTAGAGAGGTCAATCGTACCAAAGAGGAGAGTTATTTCTTTAGACTCAGCAAGTACCAAGATAGACTTATCCAACTCATAGAGGAGAACGAGGAGTTTTTGCAACCCAAGTCACGTCGCAATGAGATGCTCAACAACTTCCTCAAGAAAGGACTAGAGGATATCGCCGTATCACGTACCTCGTTTACTTGGGGAGTACCAGTAGACTTTGACCCCAAGCACGTAGTATACGTGTGGATAGACGCTCTCACCAACTATATCACGGCACTAGGCTACGGTAGTGACGATACTACCTTGTTTGATAGATACTGGCCTGCCGACTTGCACCTAATGGGCAAGGAGATAGTGAGATTTCACTCTATCATATGGCCTGCTATGCTCATGGCGTTAGACATACCTCTACCCAAGCAAGTATACGGACACGGTTGGCTACTACTAGGTGGCGACAAGATGAGCAAGTCCAAGGGCAACGTCATAGGACCTATGGAGTTAGTAGAGAGATACGGAGTAGACGCCGTGAGATATTTCTTGCTTAGAGAAGTACCATTTGGCTCTGACGGTTCGTATACCAATAGGTCACTTCTTACTCGTATCAACGTAGATTTAGCCAACGACCTAGGCAACCTAGTATCACGTAGCGTGGCTATGGTACTCAAATATTTTGACGGAGTAGTACCTAGTGTAGACAAGGTAGAGGATATAGACAATGACCTCATATCCATAGCCAACGATATGTTTGCCACCGTCAAGGATTATATGGACAAACTAGATGCACCTAGCGCCCTAGTAGAGATATGGAAACTAGTGCAGAGAGCCAACAAGTATATAGACGAGACTATGCCTTGGACACTAGCCAAGGAGGGAGATACCTCTAGACTAGCGACTGTTATGTACAATCTCATAGAGAGTATACGTATGGTAGCAGTACTACTCAGAGCATATATGGTAGAGACTCCAGACAAGATATTTGACTCTATCGGCGTACCAGAGCAGTTGAGAGGATTTGACTCTATGACCTTCGGCACTATGCCAGCAGGCTATAGCGTAGTCAAATGCCCACCACTATTCCCACGTATCGACATAGACAAAGACCTCATGGAGATAGAGGGCTGATGATAGACACACACGGACATTTGTCCGACGCTAGATACGACCTAGAGAGAGACGAAGTAGTCAGGGATATGCTAGAGTGTGGAGTAGAGGCTATGGTAGATAGTGGTACTTCACTTATCAATTCTATGGAGACTCTCGCCAATGCTCTAGTGTATGACAACGTATTTTGCGAGATAGGAGTACACCCGGGTAGCGTAGATGAGTATCACCCCTCCCAACTAGACGAATTTAGCGTCATGGCGAGAGATGAGAAGGTAATCGGCGTAGGAGAGATAGGACTAGACTACCACTACGAGGGGTACGATAGAGACTTGCAGATGAGGGTAATGAGAGAACTTATCGAGTTTAGCCACGCAGTATCTCTACCAGTCACTCTCCACGTGAGAGAGGCATACCTAGATGCACTCACAGTACTCAAGGATATGAGAGGGTACTTGACAAATGGCGTCAGGCTACATTGTTATTCTGGTTCTAGAGAGATGCTACGCGAATTTGATAGATTTGACAGTTATTATTCATTTGGAGGAGTGGTGACTTTTTCAAATTTTCGCCACCAAGACGTAGTGAGAGCAGTACCTAGAGATAGACTACTACTTGAGACAGACTGTCCGTATCTCACCCCAGTACCTATGAGGGGCAAGACCAATTATCCTAAGTACTTGCCATACATAGCAAGCGAGATAGCCAAGATATTAGAGATGGACGTGGAGGAGGTAGACCACCTCACCACTACCAATGCTCACACCTTATATAAGAGATTAAAGATATGAACTTCAAGCACAAGAAGAGTTTAGGACAAAATTTTCTCAACGATCCATTTATCCTAGTCGGCGTAGCCGAAGATGCAGGAGTGACTAGTGAGGACACGGTCATAGAGGTAGGCACTGGACCTGCCACGCTGACCTCCGTGCTAGCCAGTAGGGCGAAGAGAGTGATTACCTATGAGGTAGATGAGAGACTAGTCCCTGAGATAGAGAAAGCACTCGAGATTTATCCCAATGCTACCTTGCGACTCAAGGACGCTATGAGTGACGACGAGCCTATTATCGACGAGCCTTTCAAATTCGTAGCCAATATACCATACTACATCACTACACCACTCGTGATGAAGTATATAGAGCATCCATTGTGTCGTAGCATCACCGTGATGATTCAAAAAGAGGTCGCCGACAGATTTGTCGCCCGAGCAGGCACGGCAGACTACGGAGTGATTACGATAGCCATAGACCTAGTGGGCGACGCCACCTACACTAGATTTGTCCCTAGGGACAAGTTTACCCCACCTCCCAAGGTGGATAGTGCAGTCGTGCATATCGAGGTAAATAGAGATAAATACGCAGGCGTAGATATCGCTAGAGTGATGAAGGTAGTCAAATGCGCCTTCACTATGCGTCGAAAGACCTTGGTCAATAATCTCACTAGTGGCTACGGTCTCACTAGAGACAAGGCTGTAGAGATACTATCTCTAGCAGGCTTTGATGCAAATATCAGGGGCGAACGCCTCACCACAGAGGACTTCATCCACCTCACGGATATCCTATATGCTAATATATAAAATCAGCACGCTAGCGAGTAGCGTGCTTTTTGATGAAAAAATTTTTGTTAGTCGCAGTTGGTTAGTAGTTCGCCTGTGTTCGCATCTTGAAATATTACGAAATATCCACCCTTTGTATCAGGTATAGGTATATATTGCGTATGATTAGCCAGTTCGTCAGGTGGAGACATACTCCTATCGCCAGGCAGACCATAGCATATATATTTGAGTACCCCCTCCATATACACTTTGCCCACTACGTAATAACTACTCCCACTCTCTATACGCACCCACTCACTACCATCTATTACCTTGGAGAGGGTATCGTCTAGGGGATAGCACACGAAGGTCTCCTCTAGGGCATCTCTCACTTTGTAATAAAATGCTAGAGGCTCGCTCTGTGCAGATATAGTGGTTTTGCTATTTTTGACCTGCTCATCTTCGCAAATTTTGGTAGTATCATTGTCACTATCTATGACGTCGATTGTCTCATCTACCACTTGGCTAGGCACATTATTCACTTCTTTAATATTACTGTTGTACTCCTCGTATATCTTGGATAGGGTAGATAGGCTCATAGAGGTAGTAGAGGTGTACAATATCTTATCCTCAGCCACCACCATAGCGACTACGTCGTCGAGGCTCTTTATACTAGTCGTATCCTCTACTATCTTGCCACTCACGACTAGGTAGCATTTAGCCCCCTCTACCTTTGGCGAATACTCTATACTGCACTCTCTATCCACACTAATTCGCACCGTCCCTACAGCGCTTTTGCCATCTATACTACGCAATACCAATATTTTCTTAATCATACTTTACCTCTATATAATGTATGACACACTTTTCGATATATACCTATCATTGTCATTGCGAGGACTTTAGTCTGTGGCAATCTCTGAGATTACTTCGGTCGCTTCTCTACTTCGTAATGACAGGCTATGTAAATATACAGACAGCCTAATTCTATCTATTCCTTAGCCTCACACAAAATAAGTGAATACGGCTTTTTGTGTGAAGTGGAGGCGAAAGCAAGCGTAAACTTGGTCGGCAAGCTTGCGCGCCGACCACTATATAGCGAAGATTTCGCCAATAAAAGCGACGATTTCTCGTCGCTTTTTGTTTGCTTGTTATGCTTTTTCTACTCTTACTCTTACTTGAGTGGACACTCCTGCATATAGTTTGACGTCCACAGTATATACGCCCAATGCCTTGATAGGTTCTTTGATAGATATTTTCTTCTTATCTACGTCGTATCCACTAGCCTTGAGACCGTCTGCTATATCTTGGTTGGTCACACTACCATATAGTTTGAGGTTGTCTCCACACTTGACTTTGACAGGTATGATTACCTCTTTTAGTTGTTTGGCTATCTCCTCAGCCTGAGCCCTTTCTTTCGCTTCTTTGATACGCATAGACTCTTCGTGCTGGCGTATTAGATTGATTTTGGTGGGGGTAGCCTCTTCGGCTAGACCTTTTTTGATTAGGCAATTACGAGCGAATCCGTCGTTGACGTCTAGTATTTCTCCTGCTTTACCTCTACCAGGTACGTCTTTTAGCAAAATTACTTTCATATATACCTCCGACTCATCTTGTTGAATATATTTTAGCATATTCTAGGCATTTTGTATAGTGATTTTTTGATTTTTTTGGTATAAAGAGAGCATTTTGAGATATAATTTGACTAGAGGTGAATTATGGAAATTAAGTGTACGACGTCAAACTGCGAGCATCATTTTCGCAATAGGTGTATGCTAGGAGCAGTAGAGGTGGATACCAAGGGTATATGCGTGTCCAAACTCAAACGCCCAGGTGGAGCATATGCCCAAGCAGTAGCCGAATTTGAGATAGCATCAGAGATACAGCCTAGTGACATATTGCCAAATGAGATTAGTTGTGGCTGTACTGCTTGTCAATTTAATAAAAACAAGGTATGTATATCTACTGAGATTATGGTAGGAGACTCATTTTTCTCTACCAAATGTTTTACCAAGCAAAAGTGAGAGGTTATCTCTCATTTTTTTGTATAATTTTTGTGTATATCGTATTTTGTTTGTTATAAATAGATACCCCCTTTGCATATGCTAATATATGACTAATATTCGTATCATAGCACCTAGTTGCACTATTATCTATGCAGGTTGCGTATGTACCGACCTATTATGTACCACAGTCTCAGACGGCACGTTGAGAGTGGGGATATTGCCCTCCTACGAGGTATCGCAGATGGCAGGAGAGGTGAAGATAGTGATAAATGACGGCTGTATAGAGCATATTAGCGAGGTGGCTAGAGCCGTAGTGTATCTAGATCACGTAGACGTATACGTGACGCCACCTCCTCTCACGCATACTCATAGCGCGAGGACTCTCACCCAAATCAATACCCCTAGGGCTTTGGCTACATTGTATGACGACGGTATTCAACATCTGATGCTAGAGGGCAATAGTTTCTTTGTGATGGACGTTCCCACTCTCGCCACCTATAGACTCACGCATCACTCCCTATCCTGTGGAGAAAATATCACTCTGAGAGGAACTCTCATAGACGGGGACGAATACCTAGTCACACTCATATATCGTGACAAATGGCATATATTACACGAACTACGAGCCTCACGTATCAGGGTGACTAGAGAGGGGATAGAGACTGTAGATATCGTAGAAGATATGCTATTGCACGAGGTCAAGACTGTGTATCACGCAGACCAAGTCAAGAGATATTTTCGTTCTACCTCTCCACATAGATACGTGGAGAGTATGACAGGCTATCTATTTTTGGAGGCAGTTATGCTAGGAGCAGACGAGGAGGCTAGAGTATATCTATCCACTAGTGTAGATAATATGTATACGGATATATTGTCTCTACTAGGGGAGTACGATACCATAGAGAGTTATCAAGACAAGATAGCGCTATACGATTCGAGACAGACTATAGCCTATCCTAGGCTGTACGATATAGATATCGTGAGTGGTCGCATCACCAACGTCACGTGCCATAGATGAGAGATTATACACGAAAAAAACACTCACCGACTAGTGAGTGTTTTTAGTTGTCTATATTATTTGACTACGGATATACTGCGTAGGGTATATACGATATTGTCCTCTACCATCATCACAGGCACTAGACCTACGCTAGGAGCGTTTTCTTCGGCGCTGACCTTGAGAGGATTGTTGGAGTAGTAGTAGGTTAGTCTCTGACCAGATACCGTCTCGTTGTATAGCATTATGGAGATGGCAGTACAGTTGATAGAGGTGCTATCACCTAGTATGCCAGAGGTCTCGATATAAGTACCTTTGTCTACAGCGACGTCTTGTGAATAAGTAGTCATAGACATCTGCTTGGTAGTGTTCTCTATAGGAGAAGGTATAGATATATACGCACTCACGTTGCCACCATTTGCCAAGGTGGATATGCTACGAGCCGAATATAGTAGTTGCATAGTATCTACGGTTTGAGAGGTGTATACTCCCTCATATCTACCTACTGTGTAGGTATCAGAGCCAAATGCACTACGCACGGCATACACAGAGGTACTTTGAGTAGCCTTTTGATTGTAGGTGGTGTAGTACACTTGAGATAGAGGTTTTTTGTCAGCGCCATAGCGAGAAGTGGTAGCAGTCTTTTCGTAATCTAGTATTAGTTCTCGATAAGATGCTATAGGATTCATAGCCGAGTCCATATGACAAAAATAGTACAACTTATCTCCGACCATATCTCCACTCTCAAAGGTAAGCGTAGCCTCTAGAGTATAATCACCAGTATTTACGGTGTAGGTGTGTTGAGTACCTATCACGTCAGAGGTGACGGAGGTAGCCTCACCTGGGTTAAAGGTCTTGGACAATACTTCTTCTGCACCTAACATATAAGATTTGAAGGTGAGTGTCAATACTCCAGGAGTGAGTTGCTCGCCTATCTTGACGTCGTAGGTGAGAGTCTCAGACTTGTATGGCACGTCGTATTCTCTATCTTGATAATTTACCTTATAACTCATCCAAAACTTGGCGTTATAGGTAGGTACTTGTTGGTTACAGCCGACTAGCGTGATAGCCATGGCGATAGTTAAGAGTATTAGCAAAAATTTCTTCATCATATACCTCGTTGAAATATTAACGACTACATTATATACCATTTTAGTCTCATATGCCAAATATAAAACAAAGGAAATTGCAAAATTGTTGCAAAAAACTACCACTTTATTGTATAATATGGCTATGAGTATGCATTTTTTGATGTCAAATACCTTCAAGGGAGCAGGAGACCTAGTAGTAAATAGGCTCGCCTCTCGTGATAGATCTCGTCGTAGTCTGGTGCTAGTACCAGACCGTTTTGTATTGTCCACCGAGAAACTGGTGCTAGATGCACTAGGAGAGGGTGGTACTTTTGACGTGGAGATTATGTCTTTTAGGAGGTTGACGGACATCATCTTGCGAGGCATAGATGGTAGATATTTGAGCAGAGACTTGAGTGTTATGCTCATGCATAGAGTCATTACCTCTTGTGCCGACAAATTGACGGTATATAGAGATGGCGTGAATTTTTCGGGTTTTGCTGAAGAGATGTATTCGGCTATAGGCAGTATGCGCAACAATATGATTAGCCCAGAGGCTCTGGATAGTTGCATATCAGGGCTAAATGCTAGTGTGAGAGGTAAACTCAACGATTTGGCTACACTCTATCACGGCTATATGCACACCCTAGCAGACGAGTATATAGACAGCGACTCCGTGATGGACGCATTGTGCGAGGCTATACCTCATAGCGACTATTTTGACGATATCGACGTATACGTGATGGAATACTTCTTTCTCACTACCAAGCAGAGGGAGATACTACGCCTTATTTTGAGACAGGCTAGACGACTCAACGTAGCGTTAGTGATGGATGAGGGCTATCCAAACGAGAGACTATACCCTCACGCATTGTACTCATCTTTGCGAAATATGGCTGTGCTAGAGGGAGTAGAGGTGTCAGACGAGTATCAAGCAGACACTTTGGCTGGACCATTTGAGAAGATTAGCAAATATCTCTACGCATATGCTACCCCTGACAAATCATCTAGCGAAGGTTTGATAGAGGTGTACGAGGCTGACGACGTCACCCAAGAGGTAGAGGGCGTCGCTATGGCTATAGTCAAAGCCGTGAGAGAGGGCAGGAGATATCGTGAGATAGGTGTCGCCACTTCCGACGCAGAGAGATACACTCCAGTCATAGATAGGATATTTAGGAGATACTGTATACCATACTTCGCCGACGTACGCAAGGGGCTAGACACACAGCCTATCGCTAGATACCTATTGAGTTTGTTGAGGTTGCGACTAGACAATAGCATAGCAAATCTGCTATCTCTAGCCAAAAATCCTCTCTCATCTATACCTACCTCGAGCGTAGAGGATTTGGAGAATTATCTACTCAAGTACGGACTAGTATGGACGGATTTGGACGTACCGTTCACCTTGGGACTAGAGGAGGGAGATATATACCTAGCAGGAGCAGAGGAAGTGCGTAGTAGTATACACGACCTAGCCTTTGACACTCTACCACCTTTAGACACGGTGGCTACTTACGTAGAGTATTTGCGTAAGGTGTCTCTAGACATGTCACTATGCGACAAAAATCAACAAATAGCCACTTCTTTGAGAAGTCTCGGTAGAGGTACTGAGGCTGATTTGGTCGTCACCTCATACGATAGGTTTGACACTATACTTGAGGATATGATGCAGATATTGGGAGACGAATACATGTCTCTTAGCGAATTTGTGGATATGCTCTTTAGTGCCGTATCTGGCGCTAAGATAGGTGCGATACCTTCATACTTGGACAGCGTATACGTAGGCAATTGCCGTGAGAGTAGATACGTAGGCGTTAGCCACCTCTTTGTCCTAGGTGCAGGCATTGAGAACTTTCCACTAGAGCATAGCGACTCTGGTATTATCTCTAGCAGAGAGAGACTAGCGCTATCGCAGGTAGGATTAGATATCGAGCCGGACCCTTCTAGGCGAAATCTCGAGGAGAAATTGTACGCTATCCAACTACTAGTCAAGCCTACGTCCAAATTGGTCCTCTCCTACAACGTCACCGACAGTAGCAAATGCTCCGACGTCATTAGAGAACTAGAGACTCTATTTGATGACGTTAGGGTGCGTAGATACGCCGAAGTATCTTGTTTGGGAGAGAATTCTCTACTATCTATGCCAAATGAGAGGGTGGCTATCGACGTCGCAGTCAAGCAGGTAGAGAGTTATCTAGCAGGCAATATATCATATATGGAGGCTTTGCCATACCTCACAGCCCTCAATCTACTCAGAGATAGAGGAGAGGTAGTGGATTTTGTAGACACCTTTGACGGTACAGTCCCCTCCAGGCTATTTTTCACCAACGGCAGGACTTCTGTATCGCAGATAGAGAATTATTTTGCTTGTCCATACCAGCATTATCTCAAGTACGGACTATACCTCAAGGAGAGAGACAGTAGTGTACGGGCAAATTTGAGAGGTACTTTCGTACACGATTTGTTGTGCGAATATCTACGTAGATACGACTCCCAAGCCCTCAAAGAGGGAGAGGTAGACGCTAGATTTGACTTGTTATTCGAGGAGATTATAGCCAAGACGGATTATGCCCTTATGCGTAGACCTAGCGAAAAGTTGAGTACCCTACGTCTCAGAGGAGAATGTCTGAGACTTGTGCGTCTAGTGACTAGCCAGATTAACAATTCTAGTTATAAGCCTAAGCACCTAGAGTTGAGTATAGGCACTACTGATGAGTACGAGTATTACGTCGAATTTAGAGACGGCGAGAGACTGGGTATGCGAGGCTCTATCGATAGAGTGGACGTGCTAGATAGAGATGTAGATGGAGACAAGCCTTGTATCGCGATAGACTACAAGACTGGCGCTATTCACGACAAAGTGAAAGATTTGTATTACGGACACAAGATACAGGTATTTTTGTATGCAGATACTCTCAACAAGAGTGGCTACACGGTCAAAGGACTGTATTATTATCCTATCAAGGTCAAATTTTCTACCGAGACAGGTAAGATGCAAGGTTATATGCTAGGAGACGTAGACTTTGCCAAAGATGTGGACCACCTACTAGGAGTAGGATATCCTAGCAGATATATCAAGGCTACTCTCACCAAGGACGGCGATTTGGCGAGAAAGGATTCTTATTATACCGACACACAATTAGACACTATGATTAGGTACGCCAAGAGTGTATCTACGGGCGCTATCGAGGAGATACGTAGTGGTGTCGCTATCAAGTCAGCCTACGACTCCAAGACGTGCGAATATTGTCAATTTAAGAATATTTGTCTAGAGGTAGATAGCGTGAGAGTTGTGCCTAGTGTGGATATAGGTACGGTAGAGGAGGCAATGAAAGATGAACAATAGTACCAATTCTTTTAGCCACTTTACCGAGTATCAGCAGAGGGCTATATTTAGCAAAAATCCCGAGATATTAGTATCAGCCTCGGCAGGTAGTGGCAAGACTACCGTTATGGTGTCTAGGATACTATACGAGATAGAGAGAGGCGATATGGATATCGCCCGTTTACTCGTGCTTACTTTTTCGAGAAATTCGGCGTCAGATATGAAGACCAAACTACTCAAAAGACTACGCACCCGTGCTAGCGAAGTAGTAGGAGCGACTAGAGAGAGGATACTAGAGCAGATAGACAAGATATCTCTCTCCAAGATATCAACCATAGACGGATTTTGCGCATCTGTCATCAAGGAGAATTTCGAATACTCCCACATATCCCCCACCTTTAGCATAGCAGATGACAACACTATGCGTATGTATAGTGCCAAGGCTATGGACAAGGTGTTTGAGTACTACTCCGAAGACAATATATTTTTCAATATATTGGAGGCAGTCTCATCATCTAGAGACAACGTCAATCTGAGTGATATTATCAAGAAGATACACAATTTTTTGCAAGTTCTCCCTGACAAAGCCGTATGGGTGAGAGATTCTGCTAGATGTTTTGAGCCGTCTATAGAGTCAAATCTATTGATAGATTTGTACCTATCTCATATTCGCCAAAAGGCTAAGAAGTACCACTCTATACTATGTGGTCTACAGGGTAGGTACGGTACTAATGCTTGTATCGAGGATAGATTGTACTATCTATCTCTGGTTATGGACGTGAGAGATTATGCGTCTTTGTACAATATAATAGACGAAGATATATCTTTTTCAAACAATAACAAGAAATATTATGACGGAGCAGACGAAGAAACGCTCAAGTCTATCAAAAAGCTATTAGAGAGTATCTCCAAGTTTAGGGCAAAGATAGAGACAGAGGTCATAGAGCCTGCTCAATTGAGTGGTGTTATATCATCTTGTGGCGTGTATGCAGGCAAATTGCTAGGCGCTGTGCTCAAGTACGACGAATATTTGAGCGAGATTAAGCGTGCTGACAATAGATACGACTTTGCAGATATTATGCACGAGTGTTATCGTATGCTACTCATAGACGAGGTGGCTAGCCGAGTCAAATCTCAGTACGACTATACCTACGTAGACGAGTACCAAGACACCAACCCTCTCCAAGAGGCTATACTCTCTATAGTTAGCGATGGCAAGAGGTTTATGGTAGGTGACGTCAAGCAGAGCATATACGGATTTAGACACACAGACCCAAATATATTTTTGTCCAAAAAGAATAGTATATCGGTAGAAAATATCCCTTTCAACTCAAATTTCCGTACCAAACATACTATCATAGATAGTATCAATTCGGTATTTTCTACTATCATGCGTGTAGATAATAGTGGTGTCGATTATGCCGTAGACCCTATGATAGCAGGCAAGGAGTTTGATGAGGACGACGCTAGCGATATAGTTTATAGATTTTTTAGCAAGACCAAGGCTACGGAGGACAAGCCTAGAGGTGTATATAGCGTGACCACCTCTCCTATACAGAGGGTTGGCAAAGACGAAGAGTTGGACTACGTGTTGAGAGAGATATCCTCCCTAGTACTAGGAGATATATATGACACCGATTTAGGCAAGTACAGGAGAGTGAGATATAGCGATATAGCCGTATTGGCTAGATCTCGCAATTCGTTAGACGAGTTGTCCACTTATCTAGCCAAATTAAATATCCCTTTTGACAAAGAGACACAAATCAAGGGGGATAGTAGTCATAGCGTCTCTATACTTGTCGCTATGCTATCTATCATAGACAATTTCAAACAAGACATACCACTAGTGACCGTGATGAAGTCACCACTCTACAGTTTTAGCGACGAGGATATGGCTAGTATTAGACTAGAGAGTGGAGGCAGGACGTATTTTTATGATGCCGTGCTACGCTCCAAGCACCCCAAGGTGATTGAGTTGCTAGCAGACGTAGAGAGATATCGCATCCTAGCAGGAGTGCTAGACGTATATAGCCTAGCGACTACCATAGTAGAGGACAAGAGTTATATAGCGCGCATCACGGCGAGACTGGGCGAGAATGAGGCGAAACTCTGCGACACCTTCTTGATGAATATATCCACTTGCTTTGCCTCTAGAGAATTGTCTACTTTCTTGTACGCGTACAATACCTATGGTGTCGAAGTGC
>JAGBSX010000018.1 GCA_017631635.1 Clostridia bacterium
ATCCAAAAAATATTAAGCATATATGAGTTATATTTTTAGCCTTGTGGCTAAAAGTTATATGCAAGACAAATCTTGCGTTATATTTTGACTTTCGGTCAAAGTTATATTATATTTACCACAACTTTCCCGAAAGGGAAAATAAAACTTTGCGTTAGCAAAATATAACTGCGTAAGCAATATAACTTGCCGTAGGCAAATATAACTGCCGTAAGGCAATCTCACTCGTCGTTAGACGAATATCACAAATCCGTCTACGGATTTATTTAGCCCCCCGAATCCCTTGTAGGGACTCGGCTATACGGCTATTTTTATTTGTATACGTTTGATAGTTCAATATATCCAAAAAGTTTAGTCTAGGTATATTCTCATAGTCTTGACGTCGCTATTTGGGACAAAATATCTCTCGTTTAGCATAGGTCCACACGATTGCGTGCCTATACCTCTCATATGTAGGTCTAGATGTAGATACGTCTTGCCCTCCTTGACCAATTGCCAAGCGTGAGGTGTCTTGGAGAGTTGATCTATCGAATATTCGCTCGCATTGAAGGAGATACCCTCCTCGCACTCTACTCTCATAGTAGCGCTACCACTACTAATCTCTAGCCACTCTGTACCGTAGTGACTGCCGTTCTCTTGAGGTTTGACATAGGTGTAGTCATAGCCCTCAGATACGGTGGTATTATACACACCGAGCATGGAGGATGCTAAATTGTCATTTAGATTATACAATGTAGATTGTGCAAAGGTGAAGTGTTTTGGGTCAAAATAAAATCAACCGAAGTAAAACTTCGGTTGATTTTCGCTGATAGTTTTTAGAGTGGTCGACTATACTAGATTAGTACTTCTTGCCTACTACTGCTAGGGCGATTAGTCCCATAAATGCAGATAGCATAGCCATAGCGCCCTTACATCCGTCCACATCTTTGAAGTCGGCGTATATCTCAATATCGGCTGTGACAGGTCTGCCGCTATAGAAACCCTTCCAACCTATAAACTCTTTGCCCTCCATAGTAGGTCCTTCGGTAGGCAATACTAGTGCTTGACCGTGTTCGTAAGTCTCTACCTTAAATACTTCTCCCTCACTAGTATAATAGGTGACGGTGTGAGTATTTAGTATATACTCGGCAGTATACGTGACGTCCATAGCAGGCACAGTCGTACCTGTGTAGTCGCTCACCCAACTACCAAATAGATATCCAGCCTTGGCAGGAGCATCTATGAAAGATATATCTGACTTAAACAAAACTGTCTCTGTATGGTATACCTCTCCGTCTACTATAAAGGTAATAGTATAACTCTTCTTGGTAGCACGGGCGTGTATAGTTAAACTCTCGGCAGGCATAGTCTGTGGTACAGTGGTCTCCCAACCATCTATATCGTATCCTGCTACATCTGGAGTAGGTGGTACTATCTCATCTCCATAATAATAGGTCTGAGTCTCGTACACGATACCGTCTACGTAGTAGGTAATGGTATAAGGAGTCTTCTCAAATATAGCCACCAAGGTCAAATCCTCGGCTATCATACTATCCACAGCGCCTTGCCAACCTACAAACGTATATCCAGTCTTGCTAAGAGTAGGATGTGTGAGTGGAGTGCCATACGCTACGAGGCTAGATTGATATACCTCATCATCTACCATATAGGTTAGAGTGTATTCGTTGACTGTGAAAATCGCCGTTATATCCATACCTCCCTTGGGCATAGTAGCAGGTATCTCACTAGACCAACCTGTGAAGGTGTGACCTACCTTGGTAGGATCTGATACACTACCTATCTGGCTACCTGTCACGCCACTAAAGGTAGCGTATATCTCGCCGTCTACTATCACGTTGAGAGTGTGGACAAATGGCTGGTATACACTATTTACCTCTATATCCTCGGCAGGCATAGTAGCAGGTATCTCGCTAGACCAACCCTTGAACTCTAGGTCTTGGTCTACCTTGTCTAGTAGCGAATAGGCTGGTATAGCCTCTCCATACTTCACGTACTCGGTGTGCACCAACTCCTCTGCGTCGTAATACTTGACAGTGTAGGTATTGGCTTCAAATACTGCATTGAGGTTATAACTCTTGTCAATAGCGCTAGGCAAATTAACGTCCCAACCTACGAAGGTATATCCTACCTTGGATGGATTATCTACCTTTGGCGCAGGGCTACCTGGCTTGACGTATACCGTCTTGTAAATCTTGCCATCCACTCTGTACCTAATAGCCACGTCTGCTAGAGCGTGTATAGAATAAGTAGTTATATTCTCTGCAGGCATAGTCTTGGGGAGTGCTGGAGTCCACTTGAGGAAGTTGTATCCTTCCTTGTATGGAGTAGGGATAGCCTTCACGTTCTCTCCATATTTGTAACTAACCGTGCGATACACGTCTCCCTCGTCTATATACACTATTTGGTAAGTAGTGTCTTGGTCTACTATATTTGCCTCTACACTAATGTCTTGCATAGGCATAGTAGCAGGCAATCCCTCCCAACCTGCGAATTGATATCCACTAGGCGCTGTATATTGAGGGGCTTTGATAGTGTCTCCATAATAATAACTCTGGGTAGTATAAGGAGTACCATTGACCGTATAGGTGACTGTATATTTGCTAATGTGTACGGTGCACATATCAGTCTGCACGTCCTTGTTGACATAGGTGTCCACACCTGCTCTACGATAGGTCACTCCTTGGTCGTCGTTGATATATACTACGTTGGATATAGAATTTGGATATACTACGTCACTTTTGCGACAGTCCATCTCAAATGCTACGTCACACTTTGAAAAGTCATTGTTGACCATGAGCACACCACTAGAGTATATAGCCATAAATACGCCTGATATAGCATCTGTGACGGTATTGTCTTCTATGAGTATATTTTTATTGAGTTCTGGGGTATTTGGCACTACAGACGATGATGTGATCGAACCCACGAATATACCTGATATGTGTGCGATTTTACCGTTGAGCATGGTACTCACCTCGTCGCTCATGTTGTTGCCTCTCTCTGCTTTTTCGACAAACCACTCGCACTTATTTATATCGGTATTTCTATCCGACTGCCATATCACACCGTCCTTGTCCTCGTATCCCCAGTATCCACCGGCTTGGACAGTATTTCCTCTGATTTCTACAGCGAAGTTTTGAGGTAGGTCTGCATAGAAATTTGGCTCGACGCCTGTGACTTCGGTTCGCTGTTGCTCACCTCTCATAGCGATACGCACTACCTTGGTGACAGGAGATATGCCAGAGCACAAGTTGTCCTCTATACGCACGAAAGCATTGTTGTTGTATCGAAGTCCTTGAGATACATATGCTCCATTCTTATCAGTAGTGTAGTTGTAATACCACTTGCCTTCATCTTCATCATAGTAGTTGCCCTCAGTTATATTTCTATATGCAAACATTGCTATACCACCACTATTGTACAATTCGTTGCTATCTGCTACGCAATCTACGTAATCGCAATATAGTAGTAGTCCCTTGGTAGAGCCGTTGACGTAGTTCTTGTAATAGGTATTGCCCTCCGTCGCTACTTGCAACGAATATATGGAGTTGGAGTCTGGCACTACCGACCACGCAGTACGTAGTTTGAGAGTAGCGTACTCTCCATTTACCTTGATATCTACAGGGTCTACGGTGACCATTTGTCCCATACCCTTACCTCTGACTATCTCTACGTTGAGTCTACCGAAGTCAACCTTGATTAGCGATGGATCAGCAGTTAGTTTGATGACCATCTCGGTATTTGATGCAGAGACTACTGGTCCATATCCAAAGGATTGTGCTAGCTCGGCACATAGCGCCTCGCCTACGTTGGCATAAGGCAATCCGTTTTCACCTTTGTGATAGTCTACGCAATCATATACGTAGTTGCCCTCGTAGTACTCGTATCCACGGTGCATAAATCCGTGTATATTAGTTTTAGTATTTCCATCTTTATACTTTTGGCTATGGTTGTTGATGACGTTGTTGACTATATACGTGTATGGAGTGACTATGGATATAGCACCAAACTCGTAGTTGAAGGTGTTGTTCTCCATATGCAAGTATCCACCTGTATATGATGAGTGAAGATTACCTCTCACACCATCCATATAGCAATCTTTGATGATAGTCTTGCCACCGCTATATGTGTATCCTGGTACAAGTTCGCTAGTAGTATGTTGCATAGCGAGACCTCTACGTTCTTTCTCCTCCTGGACTCCGTCGACGATAGGATAATATCTCTCGGTAGGAGTGTGTATGGTGAGGTCTACTGCAAATGCTTCGTTGAGAAAATCGCTAGATAGATCTACAAACATATCAGGTACGGCGTGAGGATTTTCTCCTACTGCGTACGCATCTATAGTCATACGACTGAGTCCAAACGTGGTAGCCGAGGTTTTATTTGCTCTAAATCCTACGTTGTAGTAGTGCCATTGTTTAGTCCAACCATTGATGAAGTGTACTCGCGTACCATCTCTACTCTCACCTACTACGGCGATATTTGACTCTAGGCAAAGGGTACTTGCAATTAGCCAATCTCCGTCTGGTATGAGTAGTACTCCTCCACCCATTTCTTTCAATTGGTTAACAGCGTTGTTGTATGCCGTGGCATTGGATTCACCATACTGTTTTACCAAGGTTTTATTGCTAGGTATACCTTCTTGGGGAGTGGAATCCGTGAGTCTCACCACGTTTTCCCACTTGATATCCTGCTCCCAACTCTTGTTGATCTTAGGAGCGTAGAGATGATAGTTGTCGTGCAACTGCTTTTGCTCTACTACTGTGAGAGTCTGTGCAGTCTCGCATCTAGACCATATCTCGTATGGACCTACTGATATCTCTACGTAATATTCTCCTACAGGTACGACTTCGCTAACTCCTATCTCTATCTTGTATGGACCGTATGACTTGACGATAGCAGGTTGGACTGCACCAGTCTCTACGTTCACTAGTCTCAATCTAGGTTGGACGTTGTATAGACCATACTCCATAGGATCTATATTTCTACCAGATGCCATCACGGTCACACCTGAGTGTATCTCGTTATCCATCAAGAAATTGATACGAGGAGCATTTATTATCTTCTCATTTGACTTGCCGTGACTATTGACTATCCACAACTTGTACAATCCGTTTGGCGCAGAAGTAGGTATAGCGCAGTTGAGATACTCACCATTGTAGGTGTCGTGGCTGACTATGGTAGCCTCGTAGGTCAAGTCGTTTGACAATGACCTCACGTATACTTTGCTATTGTCGTCATATATCTTGTATCCTACGACGTTGATAATCTCTCCGTCCTCTATGTCGTCGGAGACGTTAAATATAGTATTTGGCTCTCCATTGAGAGACTCTTTGTCTACAAATATACCACCCAAAGATGCGCTCACGGATTGAGAGCCACTAATGACGATAGTATATTCGCCACCTCTATCTATACCAAAGGTAGCATAACTACCACCCTCTACCACCTCTAGAGTGTAGAGTGGAGTGCCATAATCTGCGATATTTGAGTGGAGACCTGAGATAGTACCTGCAAATAGATAAACTGTCACAGGAGAGGCGCTCGATATAGTCCCTCTGATAGACTCTGGTAGGTATACGCTCACGTCGTATGCAGAGGATAGAGTGAAGTTGATAGCGAGATTGTCACAAGTCTCAGAAGTGACTGCCATAGCAGTCGAATCTACGTGAGTACCTGGGACGAATAGAGTAGCCTTGTCACTAGCAGTAGCGATATGACTATAATTTAGCGCTATACTAGAAATAGGCGCACCCTTCTTGAGAGCACCATTTGGGGCATAAGCAATAACTTTGCCACTAGCGTCACGACTAACTCTAATGAGTGATGAGGTATAGTCCAAATACGCTTGGTAGTCGTACATAGTAGAATATATATGCTCGTACTCCACGTTCCCACTATCTGCCCAAGTGACGGTACTAAAGGTAATAAATCCCTCGTTTCCATAGCTACCCTGCCAGTCTACTCCTGTCTCGGAGTCTACTGCTCCCGATACGATAGTAGTTCTCTCTGATGTGGCAGATGCAAATGCTACGCTAGATACAGCCATAGCAAGCGCAAGTAGCAATATTGATGCAAAATTTAATACTTTCTTCATAACTTATCCTCTCGTGGTGGCACAGTCCACCATTGTATAGACATTTTAACATAAATGACAAATCGTGGCAACTGTATATATTATATTTTTAGGCAATTATCTCACTATTATTATATTTTATATAATATCCCTACCAAATACCCCTCTTATTAACAAAAAAAGCGTCGATATCCTCGACGCTTTTTGTCTTTGTTCATTTGTTAACGTAGGCTGGCAGTATATTTGAGTAGTCCACCCTCTAGTAGCATGCCTATCTGCCTGTCGGTGAAGTCACACTTGAGCAATATTCTCTCTCCAGTCGACTTGTCTAGCATAGTCACCTCGCCACTCTTGATTCCACTATGGACGTTCTCAAGGACTAGTACGCTACCTTGAGTAAGTTTGTCATAATCACTCTCATTTTTGAAAGTGAGTGGTAGTATGCCTGCATTGATTAGATTTGCCACGTGTATACGCGCGAAACTCTTGGCTACTACTGCCTTGACTCCTAGATAGAGTGGTACTAGGGCTGCGTGCTCTCTAGATGAGCCTTGACCATAGTTTGAGCCACCTACTATGATAGATTTGCCTGCCTCCTTGGCTCTTAGTGGGAAGGTAGTATCACATACCGTAAAGCAAAATTGGGATAGGTGTGGGATATTTGACCTATATGGCAATATCTTAGCGCCTGCTGGCATAATGTGGTCCGTGGTGATATTGTCTCCTACCTTGAGAGTGAGTGTAGCCTCTATCTCGTCTAGTAGAGGATAAGTCTCTGGGAAAGGCTTGATATTTGGTCCTCTGACTACCTCTAGATCCTTGGCATCCTCTATGGAGGCTGGCTCTAGTATGGCATTGTCATTTACCTTGAAGGTCTCAGGCATCTCAATCTCAGGCATATCTCCTAGTAGTCTAGGGTCTGTGATATATCCTGTCAATGCTGCTGCGACTGCCGTCTCTGGAGATACTAGATACACTTGACCGTCACGAGTTCCACTACGACCTTCGAAGTTTCTATTGAAGGTACGTAGGCTAACTCCTGCTGATGATGGAGAGAATCCCATACCGATACAAGGTCCACAAGCACACTCTAGCACTCTAGCACCTGCCGATATGATGTCTGACAATGCGCCCATATCTGCTAGCATAGTAAATACTTGCTTGCTACCAGGAGATACCGACATACTGACGCTGTCGTCTATCTTTTTGCCACGTAGTAGCGCTGATACTTTGAGCATATCCAACAAAGATGAATTGGTACAACTACCTACGCACACTTGGTCTACCTTGACACCCCTAAGTTCACTCACCTTGACTACGTTGTCAGGGCTATGTGGACAGGCTATCATAGGCTCTAGTGTGGATAGGTCTATATCTATGATCCTATCGTATACTGCGTCTATATCTGATGATAATTCTACGTAGTCCTCACCTCTACCTTGGGCAATCAAAAATTCTCTAGTAATCTCGTCTGAGGGGAATATAGAGGTAGTAGCGCCTAGTTCTGTACCCATATTGGTGATGGTGGCTCTCTCTGGTACGGAGAGTGTAGATACGCCCTCTCCTCCCCACTCGATAATAGCACCTACACCACCCTTGACAGAGAGTATACGGAGTATCTCTAGGCTCACGTCTTTGGCTGTGACAAAGGGATTGAGTCTACCTGTGAGGTTGACCTTGTACATCTTGGGCATAGTGATATGATATGCTCCACCACCCATAGCCACCGCTACGTCTAGTCCACCTGCTCCAAAGGCTAGCATACCTATACCACCACCAGTAGGGGTATGGCTATCGCTACCTATGAGAGTCTTGCCTGGTATACCAAATCTCTCTAGGTGTACCTGATGACAGATACCGTTGCCTGGGCGAGAGAAATATATACCGTGTTTTTTGCAAACACTCTGGATATATCTGTGGTCATCAGCATTTTCAAATCCTGATTGGAGAGTATTGTGGTCTATGTACGCTACACTTCTCTCCGTGCGTACTCTATCTATACCCATAGTCTCAAATTCGAGATACGCCATAGTACCCGTGGCATCTTGGGTGAGAGTCTGGTCTATCTTGATAGCGACGTCCTCTCCTACCACCATATTACCTTCGACTAGGTGTGCTTTGATTATTTTTTGTGCAATAGTAAGTCCCATATTTATACCTCTTTTTTGTCTCTTAACAAATAGTCTCTAGCATTTTTGATATGCTCTACGGCATATTTAGACGCCAATTTGTCGTCTCTAGCGAGCATGGCTCTATATATCTTGTCGTGCTCTTCGACAGTACATCTACCTCTATCACGACTCTCTATGGATATCGCTCTATATCTCTTGATACGGCGATGCATATCCGATAGTACCGATTGGTATATAGCGCTACCGCTGACACGATAGAGTATAGCATGAAATTCTTCGTCAGCCTTGCTCACTTGGACATAATCTCCTTTGCCTGTGAAGAATTCTTCCATATCCAAGGCTTGTCGTAGGGCTTTGAGGTCCTCTTCGGTGGCATTGATAGTAGCCAAAGCCACGGCATTACCCTCTAGTAGCATACGCACCTCGTATATATCTATCAAGTCCCTCTCGGTGATACCCTTGACTAATATACCCTTGCCTACGTCTGCTATCAACCCCTCTTGACGAAGGCGATTGAGCGCCTCTCTGAGTGGCGTGCGAGACACCCCCAACTCTTGAGACAACTTAATCTCCGTCAATACTGTACCAGCCTCGTACCTGCCTATGAGTATATCTTCTTCTAGTTTCTCAAAGACAAAATCTGCTAGTTGAATACTCTTTTTCATAATATCCCCCTGCTATTTAGCCTTGTACGGAGTATTTTCCACCTGACAATTCGGCTATCTTGAGTTCTAGTTCGTGGGTGGATAGAGATGATACTCTGCCATCCTCGTACTCACGGTCTATCCACTCCTTGAGGGCTACGACTATATCAGACTTCTTGTTGACTTGGTCGTCGCCTGTGAGAGAATAGTTGTCGTTGATCCAATATGCTATACCTGCTAGACCAGAGGTCTTGGATATAACTACGCTAGCAGGACGGGCTAGGAATTTGTCGGTGTCAAAGACGTTGTATATCTCTTGGTCTTTGAGTAGTCCGTCTGCGTGAATACCTGCTCTAGTCACGTTGAAATTCTTGCCTACAAATGGTGTCATAGGTGGAATCTTGTATCCCATCTTCTTCTTGAAATATTGGGCTATCTCGGTGATAACGGTGGTATCCATACCGTCTAGATCTCCCCTCAATGATGCGTATTGGAATACCATAGACTCTAGAGGTACGTTGCCAGTACGCTCGCCGATACCTAGTAGAGAACAGTTGACAGCGCTAGCACCGTATAGCCAAGCAGTAGTAGCATTGGCAGTAGCCATATAAAAGTCATTGTGACCGTGCCACTCTATCAGTTCGCTAGGCATATCGCAGTACTTTTGCAAACCATATATGAGTCCTGGTACGCTACGTGGTAGAGATACCTCGGTAAATGGTACGCCAAAGCCCATAGTGTCGCAAGCCCTGATCTTGACAGGAATACCTGCATCCTCACTCATACGGCGAAGTTCTAGTACTAGAGGTACTACAAATCCATAGTAATCTGCCCTAGTGATGTCCTCTAGGTGACATCTAGGTTGCACTCCTGCCTCAAAAGCCTCTGCTACCGTCTTGAGATAATACTCCATCGCTTGACGACGAGTCATACCCAACTTCTTGAATACGTGGTAGTCAGATACGCTGAGCAATATACCCGTCTCCTTGATATCTAGGTCCTTGACTAGTCTAAAGTCATCCTTGGTGGCTCTAATCCAAGTGGTTATCTCTGGGAATTGTAGTCCTAGAGCACGGCACTTCTCTAGAGCCTCTCTATCCTTCTTGCTATAGACAAAGAACTCGGTCTGTCTGATGATACCCTTTGGACCACCTAGTCTAGACATCATCTTGTAGAGGTCTACTATCTGGTCTACGGTATAAGGGTCCATAGATTGTTGACCGTCACGAAAAGAAGTGTCTGTAATCCACACGTCCTTGGGCATAGCGAGTGGCACTCTTCTATGGTTAAAGGCTACCTTTGGCAAATCGGTGTAGCCAAATACGTCTCTAAATAGATTTGGCTCTTCTACGTCTTGTAGTTCGTACTTGTACGAATCATATTCGAGCAAATTGCTGTGATTTGATAATTCTAACATATTTACTCCTCCTGTATAAATTTTATATAAATTATTGATTGTATACAATTATACAATTATGCAATAGCCGTGTCAAGTATTTATTAAATATTTTTTTAATATTTATATTGCGTTATTTTTTGCGACGTTTGATAATGTGGTGGAGAAAACAACGAATAAGTGAGTATCCTTTGATTAATTAAAAAATGCACTACGGCGTGTAGTGCATTTTCTCTTTTAGATATCATCAGTCCTCTAGGTCAAATCTAACTATCCTAATATCTGCGCTAATACCCTGGTCTATAGTCTTGACTCTACCTCTAGACATAGGTCCTACGTTGAGCAGTAGATTTGCTCCTGCTAGTCTACTATTTAGGATAGTACGGAAATAGTGAGACATATTTTGATAATTGTAATCGTGCTTAGCAAATCCCCAATGGTCGTGTAGTGGCATACACATCTCGCCTGCTAGAGGTCTATCTGTGCTAACCCTGACAGGTTTGCCTCTCTCAAAGGTCACGCTATCTATCTCGGGATGTCCTACGCTACCTAGGTCTAGTACACCGGTATTGTTGATAATCATAGCGTTTGGTTGATATTTTCTAATGGTAGAGTATAGTCTATCAAATTGCCAGTTGGTATCAGCAGGTTTGTCCCAAGTACCGTCAAACCATAGTCCACCTATCTCTCCGTAGTTGGTACACAATATCTCTACGCTAGACACGAGGTAATCTATATATCTATCAAAATCATTGACGTAATCGTGATTGTGCCAGTCTACTAGAGTGTGATAAAAAAATGGTACTACTCCACCCTCTCTACAAGCGGTGACAAATTCTAATACTAGGTCTCTACTAATGGGCTGTGCATCACGTCAAAGTCGCTAAGTCCCTTGGTATCGTACAAAGAAAATCCCTCGTGGTGACGAGTGGTAAGTGTGATGTATCTAGCACCTGCACTCTTTGCCACCTTGACCAAGTTCTTGGCCCAACCCTTGTCAACCTTGAAGGTGTCTGCCAATTTCTCATATTTCTCATCTGATACTTGGTAATGCAACTTGTGCCAACAATCTCTACCGATATCGGTAAATAGTCCAAAATGCACGAACATACCTAGCGCCATATCCTTAAATCTGTACACGTACGAATAGTCTCTCAAATAATAGTCTCCTTCATTTTGTCCAAGTGTTTTTATTAAATAGTATAAGTACTGGGAATATCTCCAATCTGCCTAGTAGCATAGTGAAGGATAACAGTATCTTTGAAAATACGCTATAACCTGCATAAGACGAATACGCTCCCACAGCCTCAAATCCTGGTCCTATATTTGACAAGCAAGCCAGCGCCGAGGAGAAGTTGGAATAAAATCCGTGTGTGACCTCGTACGTCACTCCACCCTCCGAATTGACTAGTATCGTCTGGGTATTGATAGGGTCTAGCGACAATAGTAGCATAACTACTAGCAGTATAAATAGATATAGCGTCACGTACGCAAAGACGTCGTTGACGGTCTTTTGCTCTAGAGGTTTGCCCTCGTATTGTATCTTGGGGACGTATCTAGGGTTGATGAGTTTGCGAATAGCGATATATGCGCCCTTAAATGCTATATTTACTCTAGATACCTTGAGCGCACCCGTGGTAGACCCTGCCATAGCACCACTAAACATAAGTAGTATAAGTATAGACTGCGCTACCATAGGCCACGTTGCAAAATCTGTAGTAGAATATCCTGTAGTCGTGATGATAGACGACACCTGGAATAGAGAGTGTCTAAAGCACTCCTCTATCGTCTCATATCTACCTATCAGGCTGACAAATATACCTATCACGGCGACTACTACGATGGATAGATACACCTTGAGTTCATTACTCCTAAATATCTGTCCTATCTTGCCTATGATGAGTAGGTAGTACAAAGTCAAGTTGCATCCAAATAGTATCAAAAAGATAGATATCACGTATTGCGAAAATGCGCTATACAGTTCGATACTGCCTGGTACAACTCCAAATCCACCAGTACCTGCGCAACCAAATGCCGTGAGAATACAGTTAAACAAATGGTCGCTCTCGTATCCCACTATAGGTGCATCTAGTAGCAGTATGATTATCTCTAGCAAAGTCATACCTAGATAGGTCAAGTAGAGTATGCGAGTAGTCACCTTCATCTTGGAGACTATCTTGCCTACCTGTGGTCCACTACTCTCTGCACGAAATAGGTGCATAGACGAACCGTCGTCGCTCTCGGGGATAAATATCAGTATAAATACTAGTATGCCCATACCACCTATAAAGTGGCTAAAACTACGCCAAAACAAAGTGGAGTGCGCCAATGCCGTCACGTCGGTGACTATGCTAGCGCCTGTGGTGGTAAATCCTGACATTATCTCAAAAAATGCGTCTACGTAGTGTGGTATATCTCCACCAATCACTAGTGGCAACGCGCCGAATAACGCCATAATTATCCACGCCAAGCCTACTAGCGCAAAGCCCTCTTTTTGAAATAGCGAATTTCTGTCAGGTTTGGGAATTTGCAACAAAAAACCTATACCTACCTCCAATATGATAGGTATGATGTATGCTAGCGCATAGCGTATGCCTTCGCCATAGATAAGGCTAACTATTAGTGGGACTGTCATTAGAGCGCCCATAGTTATCATAATCTTGCCGAGGATATTTGCTAATTTCTTAAAATTCATAAAACTCCTAATCTATGACGTCGGTGAGGTCGTCAAAGTTTTTGTGAGTGGTGACGACTACCACGTGGTCGTTGAGTTTGATACAATCGTTGCCGTCTGGGAAGATAACCTCTCCCTCCCTGATGATACAAGCGATTAGACAATTTTCTTTGAACCTAAGGTCACGTATTGGTTTGTCGTATATGCGAGAAGGTTTCTTGGCTACAAATTCTAGCGCCTCTACTTGGTTGTTGACTAGTCTATACAAGGTATTGACGTTGCTACCTCGAGAATTGCCTATAGCACGGATATAACTGACTACTTTGTCTGCCACAGTCTCCTTGGCAGAGATATTGTTCTCTATACCTATAGCGCCTAGCATACCTACTAGTTGGTTTGACTTGACCTCCGTGATAGTCTTGCGTACGCCACAACTATTGGCGAACATAGAGACTATGATATTCTGCTCGTCATTGTCCATGAGCGACACGAAAGCGTCGGCATCTTCTATACCCTCTTCTATAAGCAAATCGTGCTTAGTACCATTACCATTGATGACGGTGACCTTGGGCAACTTGGAGGCTATGTCCTCGCATATAGCAGTATCGTTCTCTATGAGTTTGACGTTAAATCTCTTGCGAGTGGAGGATAGAGATTCGGCTAGATAAAAGGCTATCTTGTCTCCTCCTACTATGATGACCTTGCGTAGAGGGGACTTGTTGAGACGTATCTCACTCAAAAATCCTCCTAGCGAGTCTGAGTCTGCTGTGAAATTGATACGGTCACCCTCTTGTATGACGAAATTGCCAGATGGTATGATAACCTCTTCGCCTCTCTGGACGGCACATATCAATACGTTGGCGTCATACTTGTCCTTGAGACCATATAGACTCTCTCCTATGAGAGCGCAACCATCTTCGACCACTATCTCTACTAGCGACACCTTGCCACCTGCGAAATGCTCTATCTGGTTGACGGAGGGGAGGTTGAGCATATCAAATATCTCTCCTGCCGTCTCCTTCTCTGGATTGACTATCATAGAGATACCTAGTCTATCCTTCATATCGTTAATCTGAGCATAATACTCTGGATTGCGCACGCGCGCTATGGTGTAATCAGCGCCTATGGTATTGGCTACCATACACGCTAGGATATTCTTCTCATCACTAGGCGTCAATGCTATGACAAAATCTGCGCTACGCACACCAGCCTCTCGCTGTATGTCTGCACACACGCCGTTGCCAACTACTCCCGTGACGTCGTAGCGCTCTATTAGATTTTCTATCTTTGATTTGTCTTCGTCGATAATCGTGATGGTATGACCTTCGGTAGCGAGATTGCCTAGCATCGCTCTACCTATCATACCCATACCTATGATAACTATCTTCACAATATACCTCTCTTTGAGCAAATGCTCTTATACATTATACCACATCTATCTACAAAGTTAAGCAATTATATAAACTTTTTTGTCAAAAATATCAAAAACCCCAGTATTTACTGACAAAATAGGAGGTTGATTTATTTTTGAAAAATGAGTTTTGCACCAAATTTTGAGATAAAATCACACAAATAAACACGCTACGAGGGGTAGCGTGTTATCTATAGTCGTGTAGTTATCACTATTATTCTATCTCTTAGAGACTATGCTGATTATTTTGAGTACTCTAGCACACCTTGTACAAAGGTCGCTTTGACGTCTATATCTTCGTCAAATACTACTATATCTGCCCAGTTGCCTATATCTATAGTGCCTCTGTCCTCTATACCTATAGACCTGAGTGGTATCTCGGTAGCGCATTTTACTGCATCTACGATACTCATCTTGGCTACCTTCACCAAGTTGGCTACACCCTTGTCCATAGTCAAAGCGCTACCTGCTATCACTCCGTCTGGCAGTCTAAAGACTTGTCCGTCGTATGCAAATGCGCTAGTCCTACCCTCTATGATATCGGTAGGGGCTAGACTATCTGTGATTAGCACAAATCTGTCTGCTAATACCTTGGCTAATAGTGGCAACAAATCTCCCGTGATGTGACAAGTGTCTGCTATTACCTCGGCATATACTCTCTCGTCTATGAGGGCAGCACCTACTATACCTGGCTCTCTATGATTGAGTGGAGACTGTGCGTTGAATAGGTGTGTGACTCTATCTGCGCCTGCATCTAGCGCCTTTACACTCTCTCGATAAGTAGCGTTGCTATGACCGATAGACACCTTGATACCACTATCAGTTAGTTTGCTAATCTCCTCTATAGCACCCTCGCACTCTGGGGCTACGGTGACTACTCTGACTACGTCTGCCATATCTGCTATGAGAGATGCGTCAGCCTTGATGATAGCATCTTATCTCTGAGCACCCTTCTTGGACTTGTTGATAAATGGACCTTCGAAATTAACACCTATCACTCTAGCGCCACCCTTGGCTCTAGCCATCTCTCGGGCATACGTAGCACCCTTGCGCATAAGGGATATATCCTCAGTCATCATAGTAGGCAAAAAACTGGTGAC
Organism: Clostridia bacterium; assembly: GCA_017631635.1. Classification (GTDB taxonomy): domain Bacteria; phylum Bacillota; class Clostridia; order Christensenellales; family RUG350; genus RGIG9417. Next base: position 15,431 of record JAGBSX010000018.1, read on the forward strand.
ACCCGTGCGTGGTAGTAGTCTAGACGCTACCTCTTGAGCCTCTAATCCGTCGTAGGTGTAGTCGTAGCCTGCATATCCGTGAGTGTGCGTATCGCAAAATCCTGCCGACACGTAGCAACCCTGGGCATCATACACGGTAGCGCCCTCGGGAATAGTGTCTGTAAATCCTACAATTGTATCTGCAAATGCTAGGTATCTGTCTGTCACGACCATACCTGCATATATTATCTTGGCATTGGTAATAACTATCATTTCTCTTTCGTCCTCCTCCTAAAGTATAACACACTAGGGTATAATTTGTCTTGAAATTATTAGTTCATATTTGTATATTTTTAGTGTAATAGTATTATTTTTGGTATAAGTTTGTGTTTTTGGTATAATTTTAACTATGTTTAGACGCAGGTAATAGACTTATTTGACAAATCATAGTAGTATTGTTATAATTTGTTTATCAATCTAGGAGGTGCTATATGGACGTCAAATACATACCTGTCCAACTTGAAAATTCGATATTGATAGATGACATAGTATCCCTGCATTATTTCGAATATCCTGTGGATTTTCACTATTCGGGAGAGATACACGACTTTTGGGAATTGGTGTACTGCGACAAGGCGTCTATGTCTATAACTGCAGGTATTCAGGACAAGATACTACGCGCAGGTCAAGCGTACATACACCACCCTGGTCAATTTCACACAGTACGTATGGACGGCGTACACGCTGCCAACTCCGTGATATTCTCATTTCACTCTAGTTGCCCCGAACTATACGGTATCTCTGATATGATACTAGATATAGACTCCACCTGCAAGAATCTGATAGCCACCTTAGTCAAAGAAGCACCCAACTGCTTCACCAACCAAATGGGACTACTCATAGATTCGCAACTGCTAAAGAGACCTACACCACTAGCATTTGGTAGTGAGCAACTCATCAAGTCAAGCATAGAGACTATACTCATACACCTCATACGACGCCATAGCAATATGAAGAGTGAATCGTACGAGTCACGCAGTTATACAGGTAGATACGAGCACGTAGTCAACGCCGTAGTAGCGTATCTCGAGGAGAGAGTATATCACAAACTTAATTTCAAACAAGTGTGTGCGCACTTCTTCATAGGAGAGACTACCCTCAAGGCTATATTCGCCAAAAACGTAGGATGTGGCGTGATGGATTATTTCCTCAAGTGCAGACTCAACGAGGCGAAGAAACTAATACGTGACGGCAAGAAGAATATGTCGCAGATAGCAGACCTGCTCAATTTCTCTACCGTGCACCATTTCTCCAAAACTTTCAAAAACAAATTTGGTATCACTCCTACCGAATACGCCAAGTCGGTACTAATGATGATGGATACCTCCAAAGTGACTGAATAATACAAACTAAAAGCGGTGAACTTCAAACTCACCGTTTTTTATTTGTCAGGACCTAATATTCACAAGTCGGCTATATCTATCATATTATGAGTAGGAGGAAGAATATGGCGTCAGCATCATTATATCTAATCGCTGCAAATGATGAACACGGTCAAAATCCGCCTACTGTCGGCAAACGTACACCTATACTGCCATACATAGACCGTAGTTTTTATGAAAACGAGTACAATCGCATAGCCAAATATGACTTCTTGACAGGGCTACTACGCTGTGGCTACAACGTCTACGACGTCAAGCCTGAGATAAACGACGTGTCCGTCAGTACGCGTGTGGTGCGTATCAATAGAATTAATCCTACCCTGCTAGTCACATTTGGATACAATGCTATAGGCAACGGTGCTACCTTTAATAATACCAAAGGTAATTTCGTATTTTATGGTACGAGGTCCAGATACGTCACTAGCAGTAAGAGACTCTCTCAATATATATTTGACCAAACCTCTCTAGTCCCTTACGTGACAGGTCGCTCTATCGCAGAACTCACAGGAGTAGGAGTGCTAGAGAGTGTCAACTGTCCGTCTGTACTATCTGAGGCAGGATTTATGACCAACTTCACAGAGGCAAAACTAATGCTAGACCCAGACTTCGTGAGCAACGTGAGTGAGGCTACCGTGAGAGGAGTGTGTCAATATCTAGACGTCAACTATATAGACATAGACAACTCAAGCGCATACCCTACCCTACGCCGTGGTAGTCGTGGCAACAAGGTGCTACTGCTCCAATATAGGCTACGCTACTATGGATTTGATATAGACGCAGACGGAGTGTACGGCGCTAAGACGGAGGGGGCAGTACGCACCTTTCAATCATACAATTCTCTAGTGCCAGACGGTATAGTAGGCTCTCTGACTTGGCCAAAGGTACTAGGGCTAAACCCTACCTCTAGCACCATACGCCGTGGCTCGAGAGCATATAGCGTGGTATACGCCCAACGAAAACTGCTATCCAAACTATACCCTATCAACTCTCTAGACGGTATATTTGGCGCAGAGACAGAGAGTGCCGTGAGACAATTTCAAAGTGAAAACGACCTCTCGGTAGACGGCATCATAGGACCTAGGACTTGGTCAAAACTCTCTCGTATCAACGAAGGCAGACCTCTCGTCTAACTAAAAGGACAAATCGACTAATTCGATTTGTCCTCTCGTTTTTTTAATTCTTGTCCTCTCTCTTGGGTATGAGGTCGGCTTTGGTAGGGTTTTTGCGATTGCGAGCCATTATGTAAGATTCGCCTTTCTTGACCTCTACTGGCATAATGTTGAAGTATTGACCACTCTTGAGTTTGACTTGGACAGCCTTGCTACCCATATATCTATGGCAGGCTTTGAGTTCTCCTCTCTCATCTAGCGCTGTGATGATGACGTCTATCAATTCTTGTGCTAACATAAATCCTCCTATCAATCGTTGTCTAAGATATCACTACGTCGGGATAGTTTGACGATACCGATTCTCTAAATTCGTGTGGGGTGGCTAGAGTGTATTTCTTGAATAGCGTAGAGAAATACGATTGAGATGAAAATCCACACTCGTACGCCACCTCGGCTATCGACTTTTCACTCTGCGTGAGTAGGTACTTGGCGTGCTGTATGCGTACGTTCTCCAGATGTTTCTGTGGTGAGACGCCCATACTCTTGGTGAATACTTGCCTAAAATGATTGGGGGTGTATCCACATATATCTGCTAGCGTGGCTAGGTTGAGTGGCTGATGAAAATTCTCCTTGATATACGCTATAGCCCTACGCAAATGTAGTATTTGCTTGTGTGGTTGGGGGAGCATTAGATTGCGATTGCGAATAGCGTCTTCCCCTAGATAGTACAACAACTCTAGCAATTTGGCTAGTATATAGTCGTCCTGCACTCTATTCGTCTTGATAGAGTGGCGCACCAGTCTCTCAAATATTTCTCTATACTTGTCGGCATTGACGATAGCAAAATAACTAGGCATATTCATCAACGTGTCGTAATGGCGACTCCCCTTCTCTACCTCAAAATGTATAAAAAAACAAGTGAAATACGACTTGCTCTGCGAGGTCTGACCGGGTTTGCGTACGTAGATAGTATTGGGGATAGACGGATACGTCTCTCCGTCTATATACAGAGTGCAGTCACTATCACTACGCAATACGTACTCTATCTCAAAGCAATCTACACCTCTAAGGGGGGACGTCTTGAGAGTAGGGAACGCCTTCTTTTTGTCATAAATACCTATCTTGGATACACGGGCTCTTAGCATAACTCCTCCATAGATATTGTACAAAAATCGGCGCGCTTTGTCAACAAATCGTTAGATATTAAAAAAAGTATGTGCTTTTTTGTGCGATAATTATATAAATTGTGAGCATATAGGTATATAATTAATCTAATACATCTAGGAGAAGAAAGATGAAAGTAACTGATATCAAGACTTACGTAGTAGATTGTTTTAGAACAAATTGGGTATTCGTCAAGGTAGAGACTGACGAAGGCATATCCGGGTGGGCGAAGGTACTCTAGAGTACAAAGAAAAGGCTCTAGTAGGTGCTATCGAGCATATCAAGAGTTATCTAGTAGGCAAAGACCCTAGACAGATAGAAAAGCATTATCACGATATATACCGTGATGCGTACTGGAGAGGTGGCGCTGTACTCATGAGCGCACTATCGGCAGTAGAGATGGCTCTATGGGATATCCTAGGCAAATCGCTAGGAGTACCCGTATATCAACTACTAGGTGGCAAGGTCAACAATATGAATCATATAGACGCATCTCTCTTCGCCAAGAGAGTAGGCGCTAGATATAGTGTACCTATGCACGTAGGTATGTTTGACGAGATGAGCGCAGAGATATTTGACTGTCCTACTAGGCTAATCCCTACTATATACCAACCTATAATATTTGAGTGACAAATCAATGAAAAAAGGCTAACTTAGTGCGTCAGTAATATGGATTATTGCTGACGCACTAGTTATATTTGCCTATCGGCAAGTTATATTGCTTTCGCAGTTATATTTTGCTACGCAAAGTTATATTTACCCATAGGGTAAGTTGTGGCAAATATAATATAACTTTTTCGAGAGAAATATAAGAACCTGCTAAAGCAGAACCTTGAATTTTTCTCTCGAAAAATATCACGCAAGAAACTTGCATATCACTTTTAGCCACAAGGCTAAAAATATAACTTAAATCTTTAATTTTTGTGGATAAGAAAAGCCCACCATATTTCG
>JAGBSX010000019.1 GCA_017631635.1 Clostridia bacterium
ACAACGTTAGCACACTCAATGCTACTTACTTTGGCTACCAACTCCAAAAAAGGCAACAAAGACGCTAGACTATTTGAATTGGCAAAAGTATATCTGCCAAAGAGTATGCCTATTAGCGAGCAACCTGACGAAATAGGACACCTCTCGATAGGTATTTATGGAGAAAATTGCGATTTCTACAACCTTAAGGGTATAATAGAGACTCTAAAGGTGGCTTTTGGTGTAAATATTACCTATCAAAGAAGTACAGAAAACTTCTTGCATCCTGGTCGTAGTGCTAGCGTATATTGTAATTCTGAGTACATAGGCTACATAGGAGAAGTGCACCCTGACGTACTAGAGAACTATGAGATATCTACTAGGGCATATATAGGAGAAATTGATACGGACAAGTTGTTGGCTATGGCAAATCATACCTTCAAATACGCTCCAATTCCAAAATATCCTGCTGTCGAGAGAGATTTTGCTATGACTATTAGAGAAGATATGCCTGTTGGTAAAGTTATCGACATTATGTCTAGTCAAAGTGATTTGATAGAGGATATACAACTATTCGATATATACAGAGGAGACCAAGTCGAAAAAGGATACAAGAGTGTCGCTATCAAACTAATACTCCGATCTCTAGATCACACTCTCAAGGATAAAGAGATACAAGCCGTGAGTGATAGTATCATATCGGCGCTTTCAAAAGAGGGGATAAACCTTAGATAAATAGGAGGTAATTATGGCAAGTATAGAATTTTATGAGCAAATACTGTCCAAAAATTTTGGCAAAAACAAAAAAATCGCCTTTATTATGGGAATTGCTAGTTTTTTATTGCTTGGCATAGGTATTATGATCTTTATGGTTGGTATTACTATGGAAAACGTAGGATTGCTAGCCATTATAGGTGGTATAATGCTAGTGATAGGTGGCTTTTTGGCGCTACGAAAAGATTACGTCAATTGTGACTATGAATACGAATTTATCCAAGGAGATATGGATATCTCTAGGGTTCTTAACAACTCAAAGAGATCATCTCTTCTCAAATTTAACGTATCGGATGTAGTCGTCATAGGCAAGACTACCCAAAAGAACTATATCAGATACCAAACTATGCCATCTTATAAGAAAATTTACGCTTGTTTGTCACGCAAACCTGCTGATGACATTTATTTCTTAGTAGTTAAAAACCATTTGCTACATTTTTCGCCAAATGCAGATTTGTTATCGGCTATGAAGAAATATCTAAGAGTTCGTATAGGAGACTAATGATATATTTTGATAATGCTGCCACAACTCCAGTCAGTTTGTCGGCACAGCAAACAATTCAATACTATAACACGGTCAAGTTTTTTAATCCGTCCGCTAGGTATAACGTAGCGGGCGACGTTTTTATGGATATAAAACAAGCCCGTGAACAAATGGCTAATTTAATAGGCGCTGACGATAGTAGCGAGATATATTATATGTCTAGTGGCTCGGAGAGTGATAATTTTGTTCTAAAAGGGGCTATTAGGTCCAAAAAAGACAGACTTATCATATCTGCTACTGAGCATCCAGCCGTATACAATACTGCAATATATCTCAAAAACAAAGGATATGACGTTCAAATAGCCGACGTTAACAAAGATGGTAGTGTCAATATCGATTCTCTATCATCATTGATTTCTCCTGATACTAGATTGGTCTCCATAATGCACGTCAACAATGAAACTGGTGCAATCAATGACCTAAAGTGTATAGTAGAGATTGTCAAGTCAAAGTGTCCACAAGCGCTAGTGCATAGTGACGGTGTGCAAGCATTTGGCAAGATAAAGGTCGACGTCTCAAAACTAGGTGTTGACATATATACGATAGGAGGACACAAAATACATGCTCCAAAAGGTATCGCACTTACTTATATAAAACGTGGTGTTAATCTCAATCCTCTCATACACGGCGGAGGGCAAGAGAGTGGAGTACGTTCTTCGACTGAGAACGTATCAGGCATCATGGCATTGTCTATATGTGCCCAAGAAATAGTGGCTAATATAGATAAAAATACTGCCAATATCAATCAAATTAGACAATATATATGTGATGAATTTGTAAAGAATATCCCAGACCTTCACATTAATCAAGGTGATAACTACGTGCCACACATTTTGAGCATTAGTATACCTAGTATAAGAGGAGAAGTGTTAGTACATTGTTTGGAGACGGAGGGTATATATATATCTACAGGTTCTGCTTGCTCTACCAAAAAAGGTATTAGCCGTATCCCAAAAGCAATCGGATTGTCAAAACAACTCGCCGAAGGAACTATTAGGTTGTCGTTTAGTGGCGAAAATACTCTCCAGGAGGCGCAAGAGTTTTGCGACAGAGCGATTAATTACGTCAAACAATTAGGGGATTTTAGGAGAAAATAATGAAGAAATGTATATTAGTTAGATATGGTGAGATATTTCTCAAAGGGAATAACATATCTTATTTTGAGAAAAAACTCATAGACAATATAAATCAATCTCTCGTTGGGATAGAGTATAGACTTGTCAAACTCCACAATAGATATTGTATAGTAGATTATGACGTGGAATTAGAGGATAAGATTGTCAAGAAGATACTCAACGTATTTGGTATTCATTCTATCAGTAGAGCGTACCAAACCGAGGCTGTGGTAGACAGTATCAAGGAGGCAGTATTAGCGCTTACACCAAAGTCAGGCACGTTTAGAGTATCCGTCAATCGCGCTTACAAAAAATTTGAATACAATTCTACACCGTTTGCAGCCGAACTAGGCGGTGAGATATTGACCAAAAATCCATCTCTATCAGTCGATCTTCATCATCCTGACCATATTATCAGCGTTGACATTAGAGAGAAGAATAACGTGTTTGTTTTCGCAAATAGAGAGATGGGGTTGGGAGGTATGCCTACCGGTACTGCAGGCAATGCTATCGTAATGCTATCTGGTGGTATTGATAGCCCAGTCGCCACTTTCAAAATGGCTGCTAGAGGTCTAAAGATATTTGCTATTCATTACCACAGTTTTCCTTATACGAGTGAAATGGCAAAGCAAAAGGTAGTAGATTTGGCAAAAATACTTAGCAAATATACCGGCGAGATAAATTTGAGTGTAGTTCCTTTTACAGATATTCAAAAAGCGATCCACGAAAACTGTCCTGCAGAATTTATGATAACTATAATGCGTAGGTTTATGATGCGTATTGCCGAAAAAATTGCTATCAAGTACGGCTGTGGCGCTATTGTTACAGGAGAGAGCCTAGGTCAAGTGGCTAGCCAGACTATAGAGAGTATCAACGTCACAAATTCTGTGGTCACTATGCCCGTATTTAGACCTCTTATTGGCTCGGACAAGACTGAGATTATTGATATTGCCGAAAAGATTGGCACTTATGAGACTAGTATATTGCCGTACGAAGATTGTTGTACCGTATTTTTGCCAAAATTCCCTGTAATCAAACCAAAACTAGAAATCATAGAAAGAGCAGAATCCGTGCTTTATATCGACAATTTAATAAAAGATGCTATTGATAAAATAGAAACTATTATCATCAACAACTAAAAAATAACCACTACGAGGGTAGTGGTTATTTTTTTAATCATTAAGTATTTGTTCTTTATATTTTCTTAACAGTTCATCATAATAATTTTTTGTACAAACAAACTTTTTCCCAAAAAACGGATCTAGTGACACCGTATTATGATATTTATAATCGTATTCATCTATTTTACATTCAATAACGTTTTGCGGTGTTTGAATTTTATTACATATACCGCTTTGTTTTTGTATATCTTGATATAAATTTTTTGTTGCCAAGGTAGGTGCTCCACCACCTGTTATTTGCTTTGGCAAATTCTCATTTATTGCGTTTGACAAATTACCATACCATATGCAACTCACCATATTGGAGTTGTACGTTATATTCCATACGTCACTATTATTTTGGGAATTATACGCCGATACAGTGCCAGTTTTTGAGTATAGATTAGGAATACTTTGTAGGGCTTTTGCAGTACCATGGAGGGTAGTATTGTGCAACATTTCACTCAATATATAACAATTTTCTGGACTTTCTACTTGGCGATAAAAATTGCTATTTTTGTATAAAATATTGCCATTTTTATCTTCGATTATTCTAACAAATGTAGGTTTTATATAATACCCGTTATTAATTAGAGTGTTGTATGCGCCTGCCATTTCGGTCATTGTCACACCTTTTGTCATTCCTCCGAGTGCTGTAGACAGTACGTAATCATCACTATCAAACCTTATACCAAATCTACTAGCATAATCCACACAAGCATATATTCCCACTTGATTTGCCAGACTAACGGCTACGCTATTTGATGAGGTTGCTAAAGCAGTACTAGCAGGAATCCACCCTAAATACTTATCTTGATAATTAGAGGGAGAATACTCATTTATTGTTATTTTGCAATCGTTTATAGGTGTGTCTATTGATATCAAATTTTCCTTAATTGCAGGGAGGTATGACACAAAAGGCTTGATTGTCGAACCAGGTTGACGTCTTATATCTTGAATATTCATAGCGCTATTAGAGACGTATGCCGATATACTGCCGTCATTATTGCACAAAATCCCCATATAGTCAGCTTTTTTGCCGGATAAAGTAGTAGGTAAATTGTTTTTTATTGACAAATACAGTAGTTTTTGTTTGTATTCATCATAATTTGTGTAGATTTTTAGTCCCATGTTAGATAAGGTTTTTTCATCAACTCTCAACAATTGCATGCATTCATTTATTATAGATTGTTTGTACGATATAGCATAATCTTTGCTATTTGACAAGGTAAGAGGGGAATTTTGTGCGCTTTGATATTCTGATTCGTTTATATAACCATCTTCTCTCATTTCAGTGAGCACCAAATTTCTGCGCTTTATTGCATTATCTAAATTAATAAGAGGAGAATAATTTTGAGGACTTTTTACCACACCTGCTATCGTAGCGCACTCTGATAAAGTCAAATCTTTGACGTTTTTACCAAAATATTTGTATGAAGCCTCTCCAATTCCATAGATATTGCTACCCATATACAATATATTCAAATAATTTTCCATGATTTTGTCTTTTGAATATTCATTTTCTAGGTCTATAGCAAGTTTTATTTCCTTGATTTTTCTATCAAAAGTTTTTTGTGGACTTAATTGTGTGTTTTTTATCAATTGTTGCGTTATAGTAGACGCTCCTTCTCTGAGTGATAGAGTAGTTATATTTTTATATAGAGCAGAGAGCATCCTTTTGGGGTTTATGCCTTTGTGATTAAAAAACTCTTTGTCTTCTATCGATACAAAAGCATTAATTAAATGCTTGGGAACTTCACAAATAGGAGTAAAACTCATATCGCTCATTGACAATATTTTTTGGTTGTATTTATCATATAATTGCATAGAATTATAGCCATTTGACAATTTTGACTTATCAAGTTTTACGTTGTTAACGATTATAAACGTATATATTATCGTGCTAAACGTTATTAAGAGAATTAAAAATATAAATATTTTTACAATTTTTTTTACCATATTTCACCTTGTCCTGACTTTTTATAAAAATTTTCCTGTTTTTTCATTATCAATTAGATAATTTTGTTGAATTTTTTCTAATTTTAATTTATAATTAATATGAGGTATTTTATGAAACTTTATTATAAAATTAATACATATGGTTGCCAAATGAACGTACACGAGTCGGAGAAAATAGCCGGTCAACTCATAGAGCGAGGATATTTACCTACCGACGATGATAATCTAGCAGACGTCATTGTATTTAATACCTGTTGTATACGAGATAATGCCGAACGTAGGGCTTTTGGCAACGTTGGCGCGCTCAAAAAACTCAAAAAAGCAAAAAAATCTTTGATAATTGCAATAGGTGGATGTATGACTCAACAACCAGGAGTCGCTGATATGTTGCGTCAAAAATTTCCATTTATTGATATCATATTTGGTACATACAACTTATCTGATTTTGGCAAAATGCTAGACGATAGACTCAAAAACGGTAAAAAATTTACTTCGCTTATCGACTCTTATAGCCTTAACGAAAACGTACCGATATACAGAACTTCGGGTACAAATGCTTGGGTAAATATAATATATGGTTGCAATAACTTTTGCACCTATTGTATAGTGCCACACGTACGTGGTAGAGAGACTTCACGAGATAAACAGGTGATTCTCGACGAAATCAAAAGATGTCTTGATGAAGGATACAAAGAGATTACACTCCTAGGTCAAAACGTCAATTCATACGGCAATGATAGAGGGGAGACAAATGCTTTTGCATCGTTATTAGCCGACATATCCAAGATAGATGGCAAGTTTAGATTGAGATTTATGACCTCTCACCCCAAAGATTTGAGCCAAGATGTAGTAGATATCATGGCTTCAACCCCAAATATATGTAATAATATTCATTTGCCTGTACAATCTGGTAGCACCTCTGTACTCAAAGATATGAATAGAAAATACACTAGAGAACATTATCTATCTTTGATAGATATGATACGATCTAAAATTCCTAATTGTGGCATTACTACTGATATTATGGTGGGATTCCCTACTGAGACAGAAGAAGACTTTTTGCAAACAATGTCACTAGTAGAACAGGTGAGATTTTTGAGCGCCTTTACCTTTGTATATTCACCAAGAAATCTAACTCCTGCTGCAAAGATGCCTCAATTAGACGAGTGTGTCAAAAAGGATAGAATTACTCGATTGATTGATTTGCAAAACGAAATTACTCTACAAGAGTCTACTCGTTGCGTAGGTGGTGTGTATGAGGTGTTGTGCGAAGATAAAGTCGGAGATAATATTTATTGTGGTCGCACAGATGAGGGCAAACTTGTTAGTTTTTCATCAGATTACGACTTGCTGGGACAATTTGTAAATATACGTATTGATAGCGCCAAACATTCAGCATTGTTTGGCAAAGTGGAGGTTTAGTATGGGACTTACACCAATGATGTCGCATTATATGTCAATCAAAGAAAATTACAAAGATTGCATACTTTTATATAGATTGGGCGACTTTTATGAGATGTTTTTTGATGATGCAGTCACCGTTTCCAAAGTACTAGATCTTACTTTGACCGGGAGAGATTGTGGTCAAGGTGCTAGAGCGCCTATGTGTGGTATGCCATATCACGCAGTAGACAATTATATCTCCAAACTAGTCGCAAATGGATACAAAGTTGCTATTTGCGAACAACTTAGCGACCCTTCACAAACCCCCAAAGGAGGTATGGTCGAGAGGGACGTGGTGAGGGTAATTACTGCAGGCACACTCACCGAAGAGAGTATGCTTGATGAACGTAGTAGCAACTATTTGGCAAGCGTACACATTCAAAATGGTAAAGTAGGTCTGGCATGGTGCGACGTCTCTACAGGTGGATTTTACGTATGCGAAGAGGATTATACTGATGCGATTTTGCAAGACTTGCTAGTATCCTGTGCGCCTTCTCAAATTATATCAAATGAAGAAGTTGCAAAAATTGCTGATAATTACAATATTGTTATTAACGGAGATATCCCCAGATTTGAGCAATATTTTGAGTGGACTTATAATTTTGACAAAGCCTACAAATTGCTCACAAAACAACTAAACGTATCTACATTAATATCATTTGAGTGCGAAGACAAGCCTTGCGCAATTTGTGCTGCCGGCGCTCTAATGCAATATCTCTTAGATACTCAAAAGACTTTGCTATCTCATATTGACAATATCAAACTTATCAGAGCAGACGGCTATTTGTATATAGATAGCAATACCAAACGCAATCTCGAACTTTTGCAAACTATGAAAGACCATAAGAGATACGGCTCGCTACTATGGGTATTGGACAAGACTTGTACTCCTATGGGTGCTCGAAATATCAAAAACTGGATATTGAGACCATTATACAACGATAAGGCTATCAATTATCGTCTAAACGCAATTGAGGAACTTATTGCGCTGTCAATAGTCAGGGACGATCTATTTGATCTTTTGAAAAATATTAGAGACATTGAGAGACTGTCTTCGAAGATCGCTTATCGTACGATATCTCCCAAGGATTGCCTAAGTATCAGAGATAGTTTGTCTCAAATACCTCATATTAAGTCTATCTTGTCAAAGTTAAAATCACCTATGCTCAAGGATTTGTACAAAAAACTTGACTCTATGCTTGACGTCAAATCTTTGCTAGATGATGCTATAGATGACAATGCTCCACATTTGGTAAAGGACGGCAAATATATCAAAGCAGGCTACTGCAAAGAACTAGACGAACTTCGTGATATTTACAATATATCCAACAATTGGTTGACTGATTTGGAGATAAAAGAAAAGGAAAGTACTGGTATCAAAAATCTAAAAATTAGTTATAACAAAGTATTTGGGTACTACATTGAGGTTACCAAATCGTTTTTAGAACTTGTACCTAGTCATTATATTCGCAAACAAACAACTGCAAACTCCGAAAGATACTTTACCGAAGAACTAAAAATAATAGAGGACAAAGTATTGCACTCCCAAGAAAATGCTCTAGCATTGGAGGCAAAACTATTTGGAGACGTCAAGGAAAAACTAATCGATTGTATACATCTTCTCAAATCTAATGCAGAGGCTATAGGCGATTTGGATTCGATACTATCACTAGCCAACGTCGCTATAGAAAATAATTACGTCAAGCCAAACATATCTGCAAAAAATACAAATATAGAGATACTAGATGGTAGACACCCTGTCGTCGAAAAGATATTGAAAAGTGGTGCTTTTGTATCAAACAATACGTTGCTTGATGCAGATGACAATAGAACCATGGTCATCACAGGTCCGAATATGGCTGGTAAGAGCACTTATATGAGACAAGTTGCGTTGATTACCTTGATGGCGCATATTGGATCATACGTCCCTTGCAAATCTGCTACTATATCATTGATAGATAGGATATTTACTAGAGTAGGTGCGAGTGATGACTTGACTACAGGTCAAAGTACTTTTATGGTGGAGATGACTGAAGTTGCTACTATACTCAAAAACGCTACCTCAAAGAGTCTAATCATATTAGATGAGATAGGCAGAGGTACTTCGACTTATGATGGCTTGAGCATAGCCTGGGCAGTTATGGAGTACGTATGCAACGTTCTCAAAGCCAAGACCTTGTTTGCAACACATTATCACGAACTTACTATGCTAGAAGGAATTCTTACTGGTGTACGAAATTATCGCGTCACGGTCAAGGAACTAGCAGATACAGTTATATTCTTACACAAAATCGCTCGTGGTGGAGCAAATCGAAGTTTTGGTATAGAGGTTGCATCATTAGCAGGAGTGCCAAAGAGTGTCACAACTAGAGCCAAAGAAATACTATCAAATATAGTCAAAAATAAAGGCGTAAACGACACTAATTCTATTATGATAGATGGTATGGCTATGACGAATTCTACTCAAATATCTATGTTTGAGCCTGATAGCAACGCCGAAGTTATCAATATAATCAAAGAATTAAATATGGACAACGTCACACCAATGCAAGCATTTGAGACGTTGTACAATCTTCACAAAAAACTAAATTAATATGGAGGCTATATGCCCAAGATTAATCTATTAGACAGTTTTATATACAATAGAATTTCTGCAGGAGAGGTGGTTGAGAGACCTGCCTCTGTTGTCAAAGAACTTGTAGAAAATTCTATTGACGCAGGTGCTGATACTATTTCGATTGAGATTAGTGGTGGCGGGTTGAAGTCTATTATTATCACCGACAATGGTTGTGGTATTGATGAGGCTGACGTTAAAAATGCATTTATGCCTCACGCTACTAGCAAAATATCAAACGTTGATGATTTAGACACGATATCTACCTTAGGATTTAGAGGAGAAGCACTCGCTAGCATATCTGCAGTTAGCCATACAACTTTGACCACGCGCACTATAGATAGTGATGTCGGTTGCAAGATAGAGGTTAGTGCAGGTGTTTTTGGCGAGAGTGAATATTGTAGCGCCAATGTCGGCACTAAGATAGAAGTCTCCGATTTATTCTACAACACTCCAGCACGTCTCAAATTTATCAAGTCAGTCAGATCTGAAGAATCAGAAATTACTCACGTGGTTAGCAAAATAATTTTTGCAAATTCTAATCTAGCCTTTAGATATGTAGTAGATGGCAAACTGATATACAATACTACAGGTAATGATATACAATCTGCCATTTATGAGATATGGGGCAAAGAGATATTCAAAGGATTAATGCCTATATCGAATGAAGATGACCAAAGAGGCAATATTAGATTAAAGGGATATATTAGCCATCCTACACTTACCAAAAGTAATAGAAACTACCAAGTTGTCATGGTAAACGGAAGGGTAGTCGTAGATCAAAATATATCATATGTAGTCCAAAATGCCTATCAGGATCTAATTATGAAGAAGAATTTTCCTATTTTCATATTAGACATAATACTTCCTTTTGATACCGTAGACGTTAACGTTCATCCAGCAAAGACGGAGATTAGATTTGCAAATCCACAAGCAGTATATGGTGCTATTTACAATACTGTGAAAGCAAAATTGGCTTCTCAAGAGCAACTTTTTGCAGAAGGTGTAAAATCTACAATGCCTACCGCAGATGTCAGCAAAAAACTTAATGATACTCCTTCAAAAACTGTTAAAAATCAACCAAATTGCAACGAAGTATTATCAAAAACACCATATTTAGAGAATACTTTTTCTAATTCAACATTTGATAATCTAGTTAAATATCCTACGTCTAGTCAAGCCGACACCGCTAGTGATGCCAAAGATTTCGCTAGTAGTGTTATAAATGGTCTTTACGAGGCAGGTGTCAAAAAGATGGACACAAATCCATTTGTCGAGTGTCTCAAAGATGAGCAACTACATGACAAACAACCGACTACCCAAGCACCCGTCAACCACTCACAGATATCATTTGCACACCAACTAAAAGATGAATTAGGTGTAAACAAGAAGATAATAGGGCAACTATTCAAAACTTATTTGTTAGTAGAATCAAATGAAAGATTTTACATAATAGACCAACATGCAGCCCATGAGAGATTACTATATGACAAATTAATTGAGGAATTCGAAAATTTTAACGAACTAAGTACTCAACCTATGCTATTACCATTTACAA